>JASHOI010000510.1 GCA_030041195.1 Streptosporangiaceae bacterium
CAGCGCGGCGCGCAGCGCCGCCGCCAGGCCGGGGCTGGAACCGGCGCCCGTCCGCACCGGGCCGGCGCCGTCGTTGGAGCGGGTCACCGCTCGTCCAGCCGGTACACGCGGCGCGCGTTCTCCGCCCCGACCAGGTGCCCGACCCGGTCCGCGTCCCCGGCCGACCAGGCGCCGTCGGCGACGAACTCCCCGGTCACCCTGGCCAGGTCGCGGCGGAACCCGGTCGCGCCGAGATAGTGCAGCTCCGGCAAGCCGAACGCGTCCGACGAGTACAGCATCTTGTGGAACGGGGTGAGCTCGAGCGCCTCGGCGAGCACCGCGGGGCTGCGCGCGCCGGTGTGGTTCAGCGCCTCGCCGACGTCCATGTACACGTGCGGGAACACGTGCGCCAGGTACCCGGCCTGGCGGTGGAACGGGTAGCAGTGCAGCAGCATGACCGGCGTGCCGGTGGCCCGGGTGGCCAGCAGGAAGTCGTGCAGCAGCGACGGGTCGGCCCGGTGCAGGCGCACGTCCGGATCGCCGAACCCGACATGGAACTGCAGCGGCAGTCCCAGATCCACCCCGGCCCAGATCGCGTGCCGGAGCAGCACCGGGTCCTCGACCCTGGCCGAGGGGTCGGCGGCCAGCGCCCGCAGGAACCGGTCCGCCGCGGCCGCGACCTCGACCGGGCTCGGCCGCCACGGGTCGAAGTCGAGGCCGTAACGGTAGGCCGCGATCGACTTGAGCCCGACCGCGCCTCGGGCCGCGGCCGACATCGCGTCCGTGAACGCGGAAGCGTAGCCGGAAGCGGACACCCCGGAGCGCGCCACCCGCTCGGCCACGGCCTCGAGCCGGACGATCTCGTAAGCCGGCCTCCCGCTGGCTTCGGCCAGCTCGCCAGGGGTCTGCACCTCGTCGGACTGGTATCCGGTGTCCACCAGCCAGGCCTCGACCCCGGCCGCCCGCAGCAGCCTCCGGCTCACCTCGGCCGACCCCAGCTCGTCCCGCCGTTGCAAGTAGGCGGCGGCGGGCGCCGACGGCTCGAGATCCAGCACGGGCGCGCACCAGCGCCGCACCGCGAACCCGAGCTGGCTGTCAAACGCCGACGTGCCCGGCGGCGCGGGCCACGCCGCCTCGGAGAGCAGGCTCTCGACCCCGGCGCCGTCCAGCGTGGCCGTCACCGCGCCGTGGCAGTGGTGGTCGATCAGGGGAAGCGCCGCCATCGTCACCACCGCCATCTCGTCTGCGCGACGATCTCGTCCGGGCTGGCGTCGGCGAACAGCGCGGCCTCACCGCGCCGCACCGCCAGGAACGCCTCGGCCAGCGGTTCGCCCATGGCCGACCGGAGGACGGCGTCGCGTTCCAGGCAGTCGGAGGCCTCGGCCAGCGTCTGCGGGAGCCGGCGCAGCCCTCGGCCGGCGAGTTCGGCAGCGGTGAGGCCGGCCGGGTCGCCGTCGATCTCGGGCGGGAGCGTGGCGCCGGACGTCACGCCCGCGAGCCCGGCGGCGATCAGCGACCCGGCCACCAGGTACGGGTTGGCCGCCAGGTCGAAGCACTTGATCTCGATGTTGGCCGCGGTGTCCTGCTCCCCGGCCGAGCCGGTGACGAGGCGCAGCGCTGCCTCCCGGTTCTCCAGGCCCCAGCACTGGAACACGCCGGCCCAGTGCGACGGCACCAGGCGCAGGTAGCTCGCCACGCTCGGCGCCCCGACGGCGGTGAGCGCGGGCAGGCCGGCGAGGATGCCCCCGGCGAACGCCTCGCCCTCGGCGGTGAGGCCGTGCCGCCCCGGCCCGCCGGCCAGCAGGTTCCGGCCGTCCCGCCAGACGCTGAGGTGCACGTGCCCGCCGTTGCCGACCGACCCGGCGACCACCGACGGCGCGAACGACGCCCGGTAGCCGTGCCGCGCCGACACCGCGCGGATCGTCTCCCGCACCAGCACGCTGTCGTCGGCCGCGGCGACCGGATCGGCGGCGGCGATGGAGATCTCGAGCTGCCCGGCTGCGTATTCCGGGTGGAACTGCTGCACGGCGAGGCCCTGCCGCTCGAGCGCGCCGACGACGTCGCGGGCGTAGTCGGACAGCTCCACCACCCGGGTCATGCCATAGGCCGGGCCCGAGCAGGCCGGCCGGAACCCGCCATCGGCCCCGCCCTGCCCGCCCTCCCCGCCCTCCCCGGACGCCTCGGTGCCGAGCGCCCACTCGATCTCGAAGGCCATCCGCAGCTCCAGGCCTCGGTCGAGGGCCGCGGTCGCCATCCGGCGCGCGAACGACCGCTGGCAGCCGGCGTAGACCCGGCCCTCCTGGGTGTACCGGTCGGCCGGCGCCCAGGCCCACCCCGGCTGCCCGGCCAGCACGGCCAGCCGGCCCAGGTCCGGGACCAGCCGCAGGTCGCCGCCGGGGCCGCCGATGTGCGCGCTGGTCGTGATGGCGTCGTTGACCAGGAACACGTCGAACACCGGCGACATCCCGACGCCCCACCCGGCGGCCCGTTCCAGCCGCCCCAGCGGGATCGCCTTGACCCGCGCGATGCCGGCGTTGTCGACCCAGCACAGGGCGACCATCGTGACCCCGGCGGCGGCAAGGCGCTCGGCCGCCGGCCCGGCCCGGCTGATCGCCTCGGCCCGGCGCGGCGGGTCGAGCACCACCGGCCCGGCGGCCGGATCGCTGACGGCCGGTGTCGGCATGCCCGCCTCCCGATTCCCGGATTCCCGCCGGTATGGCGCATCGGACGGCGCCAGCTTAAAGCTCTTGGCCGCCGCGGGAAGACCGGCGCCCCGGGAATCGTTCAGCGAGTCGATGTCCTCCGCCGAGAGCCGGGCGGCGATCGCCGCGAACCTGGCCAGCTTCCAGCGCGTCGCGCTGCCGCCGGACGGCCGCACGCCCGCGTCCGTCGCCGTCTGCGTGGTGGCCCAGCCGGGCACGGACGCGTGCTGTCTGCTGATCACCCGCAGGGCGCCGACGCTGCGCTCGCACGCCGGCCAGTGGGCGCTGCCCGGCGGGCGCCGCGACGCCGGGGAGTCCGCGACGGACGCGGCACTTCGAGAACTGCACGAGGAAACCGGGGTGCGGGTCGGGCCGGGCGACGTCCTCGGCGTGCTCGACGACTACGCCACAAGGTCGGGCTACCTGATCACCCCGGTGGTGGTGTGGGGCGGGACGGCGAGCCCGGCGATGCGCGGGCCCGCCACCGAGGTCGCCCGGATCTACGTGATCCCGGTGGCCGACTTCGACGTCGAGCCCCGGCTGGTGCGCATCCCCGAGTCGGACGCCCCGGTCATCCAGCTGCCGATCCTCGACCGGTTGCTGCACGCGCCGACCGCGGCGATCATCTACCAGTTCTGCCAGGCCGGGCTGCACGGCCTGGCCACCCGGGTGGCGCACTTCGAGCAGCCCGTGTTCGCCTGGAGGTAGCCGGGCGGGTCAGGCCAGCTTCGCCGCCACCGAGGCTGCGCTGCGCAGCAGCCGGCCGTCAGCGCCCGCGCTGACCGGCTGGTAGGCAGGCCGGGACACGGCCTCGTCGATCAGGTCGGCGAGCTGCCGGAAGAACGGTATCTCCGGCGTGATCCACAGGTACCGGGCCAGCGAGCCGGGAATCGTGTTGATCTCGTTCACCAGCACGTTCGCGCCGTCGGTCATGAAGTCGAGCCGCGCCACCCCGCGCACGGCGGCGACCTCGGCGATCACCGACGCCTGCCGGACCACGGTCCCGGCCACGTCCGGGGTGAGGTCGGCGGGCAGCTCACGCGCCGCGCCGGCCATGCCCTCGTCCGGCACGTACTTGTCCTCGTAGGACAGCAGCGGCCCGGACCGCCTGATCGGCCGCTCGATCGGGGACAGCCGGAGTTCCGGCCAGCTCCTGACGCCGATGTTGATGTCGTACCAGCCCTTGAGGAACGGCTCCACCAGCGCGCCGGCCGCGTACAGTGGGCTGGACCTGACCAGCGCCCGCGCGCTGTCCAGGTCATCCACCAGCTCGACGCCCAGCGAGGACCCGCCGAACCGCGGCTTCACGATCAGCGGCGTGCCCAGCGCCCCGAGCGCCGGCTCGTCCGCCGCGGCCAGGTCCAGCCTGGGGATCGCGCTGACCCCGGCCCGCTCGGCCACGGCGGCGAACGCGAGCTTGTCCATCCCGAGCGCCGCGCCGGCCTGGCTCGGCCCGGTGTAGTCCACCCCGACCAGGTCAAGCAGTCCCTGCAGGCGGCCGCATTCGCCTGGCGCCCCGTGACAGCAGACGACGACCGCCTTGAACGGGACGCCAGCGGGCCGGCCGAGCCTGCGATGCCGGTAAAAGCCGCGCTGAATGCCCAGCCGCAGCTCCAGCGGCTCGGAACCGGCCGGAACGCCGCCGGTGAAACTCACGCCCTCGAGACCGGCGCCGACGTCGTAGAAGCCACCCTCCTTGCTCCAGTAGATGCCGACGGCCGTGGTGCCGTTGTCGTTCAGGCACCGCTCCGCCTGGAGCCCGGTCAGCACCGACACGTCGTGCTCGGGCCCCGGCCCGCCGAAGATGACTCCTACCTTGGCCTCAGCGTCCATGCAATTCCCCCTCGTTGATCATGGGTAATGATTCGGCAGGTCGTTCTCCCACAGCACGCCGTCACCGGCGCCGAGATTCGACCTGATCCAGTCCCGGGCCTGCGACCGGCTGCCGACCGTGACGATCTCGCCCCCGGCGGCCCCGGCCAGCAGCGCGCGCCGGTTGGTCCAGCCGACCACGACCAGCACGGCGTCGGCCTTGGCCACCGCGGCGCCGAACGCGCGGTTCGCCTCGTCCTGGTCCGGGCCGAGCTCGACCATGCCCGGGGTGACCACGGCGCGCCGGCTACGGCGCTCCGGTCCCGCGGTCGCGGCTTCGAGCATCTCGAGGGCGCGGGCGGCGCCCTCGGGATTGGAGTTGTAGGTGTCGTCGATGACCACGACGCCGCTATCGGCCACGCCCGGGACCGCGCGGTGCGCGGGCGGCGACAACTCGCCCAGCCTGGCGACCACCCGGTCCGGCGGCGCGCCAGCGGCGAGCGCCGCGGCCACCGCGCACCCGATGTTCGGCAGGTGCAGGCCGGATGGGCTGGGGAAGGAACCGATCATGGTTCCTCGGAACCTGACGGCGATGGTGGCGTTCTCGCGTTCCAGCGACACGGCGAGGTCGCGCTGGCGGCGGGTGCCGCAGCGCCAGACCTCGGGCCCCTCGACGCTTTCCGCCAGCGCGGCCAGCCGCTCGTCGTCGACGTTCAGGATCGCCACCCGGACCCCCTCGAGGATCTCGGACTTGGCCCGGACGACGTTGTCGAGGGTCTTCATGCGCTCCAGGTGCATCGGGCCGATCGCGGTGATGATCCCGATCTCCGGCTTGACCCAGGAGCACATGGCCCGGATCTCGCCCGGGCCGTAGGTGCCCATCTCCGCGACCAGGACCTGGGTGTGCGCGCCGAGGTGCTGGTTGACGGTCCGGCACAGGCCGGAGTCGTTGTTGAAGCTGGCCGGGCTGGCGACCACGTCAAAGCTGCCGGCGAGCAGGTCCGCGATGTGGTTCTTGGTCGAGGTCTTGCCGAAGGAGCCGGTCACCGCGATCACCCGCGGCGCGACCCGGCTCAGCTTCGCCCGCGCGCTGACGCGGTACTTGCGGGCCAGCCGAGCCTCGGCCG
>JASHOI010000511.1 GCA_030041195.1 Streptosporangiaceae bacterium
GCGCCCCGGGCGGCGAAGGTGCCATGGCCGAGGCGCTGCGCCGGGCCGGACTGGTCGGCGGCGACCCCGACAACCCCCGCCCGCGGTAGAAGAAGTACAAATCGGCGAGTGGTCAGCGGCGGTTGTCCAAGATCACCACCACTCTTCACGGTTTCGGTTGCCCTGGTGCCCCAATTTGACCCGATTCGCGGTCACCGAACCCGTGAGGAGTTGAATTGATCATGGTGCGGCGAGCCGTCGCGTCACCGGGGCGGGGGCGGACCGTTGCGGCACGGGGCGGGGGCGGACTGTCACATCCCAAGCCAAGGCCGCACGGTCACGTTGCGGGACAGGGCCAGGGCTGCGGCGAGGTCGGGGGAGCCGGCGGTTCCGCCGATGGCCTGCGTCGAGGCCGCGCCCACCGCGCAGCCCAGAGCCAGCGCATCCGGCGGATCGCTGCCGCGCAGCAGGCCGGCCAGCAGGCCAGCGTTGAAGCAGTCCCCGGCGCCGGTCGTGTCCACCGGCGACGCCGGGGGAGCGGTCGCCAGGTACCGCACCGCCCCGGCCGCGTATAGCGCCCCGCGCGCGCCAAGCTTGACCGCCACCGCGCCACCGGCCCTGGTGAGCGACGCCACCGCGTCCGGCAGCGTGTCCGCAGCGGCAAGCCGCAGCGCTTCCGCCTCGTTGGGCAGCAGCAGGTCGGTCTGCGCGAGCACATCGGGGAAGAAGCCCGCACCCCAGGTACCGGCCGGGTCCCAGTTGGTGTCCAGCGACGTGGACGCCCCGGCCGCGTGCGCCGCCGCCAGCAGCGCGGGAAGACCGGGCCCGAGCGTCCGCTGCACCAGGAAGTAGCCGCTGACGTGGACGTGCCGCGCCCGCGAGATCAGGTCGCCGGGTACGTCCGCCGCGGTCAGCGTGGGGATGGCGCCTTCCGCGGTGAGAATGGCCCGGTCCTCGCCCCGCGACAGCGCGACCGTCATGCCGGTCGGCAGCTTTGCGCGGATGGCGACGCCGCTGGTGTCGACGCCCGCCCCGGCTAGCTCGGCGAGCATGAAGTTCCCGGCGGGGTCGTCGCCGACCGCGGCGGCCAGCGCGACCCGCAGCCCAAGCCGTGCGGCGGCGATCGCGGTGATCGACGCTGACCCGCCCACCACCAGGGCCATGCTGTCGACCAGCTTCTCCTCCTGGCCGAAGGCGGGCGTCACGTCGCCGCCCAGCACGAGGACGTCCGGGTTGCAGTCGCCGATCAGCAGCAGGTCGACGGCGCGCTGGCTCGCCTGCGCCGGGGCCGCGCGTACGGCCGCCGGGCGCGGCTCACTCCGCACCGGACCGGGCCTCCGCGCGCCCGTCCCCCACCAGCGTGACGTGCACTCCGCAGTCGGTCAGCGCGCTGACCGCGTCGGCGTCAGCTGCGGCGTCGGTGATGAGCTCGCTGACCGCGCCGACCTCGCAGATCCGAGCGAACGCGACCTTGCCGATCTTGGAGCTGTCCGCCACCACGACCACGCGCCTGGCGCACCTGAGCATGACGCCGTTCGTGTGCGCCTCCACCTCATGGTGTGTGGTGCAGCCGGCCTGCGCGTCGATGCCGTCCACGCCGATGAAGGCCACGTTGAGGTTGAGGCCGGTCAGGCTGGCCTCCGCGATCGGCCCCGACAGCTCGTAGGACTGGCTGCGTGCCACGCCGCCGGTGGTGATCAGCTTGATGCCGGGCCGGACCGCCAGTTCGGAGGCGATGTTCAGGGCGTTGGTCACGATCGTGAGCTTCTGCCGGTCGGCGAGCGCCCTGGCGACCTCGGTCGCGGTCGTCCCCCCGGTCAGCCCGACCGCCATCCCCTCGGTCACCTGCGCCGCCGCCTCGCGGGCGATGCGGCGCTTTTCCTCGGCATAGCGGACGCCCTTGTACCGCAGCGGCAGCTCGTAGGAGACGGCGTGAGCGGTCGCCCCGCCGTGGGTGCGTGCCAGCAGGCGCTGCTGTTCCAGGATCACCAGGTCCCTGCGGATGGTCGCGGGCGACGCGTCCAGGTCGCCGGCCAGGTCGGCGACCGCGACCGATCCGCCGTCAGCGAGCCGTTCCAGGATCGCGCTCAGCCGTGCAGCTCTGTGCATATCAAAAGAGCATATCGGTGCAGGTTGGTTGCTTGCCTGCGATCAGCCCTGGGCGGCCCGGGCCGACCCCAAGTGGTCAATGATGCACGATTGATGCTTGATAGTGCACATGCAGTCTTGCCACTATGAGTGAATCCACTCTAGATTGACGGAATATGAGCGTAAACGATCGCGAGGCGGCCGTCTTCGCGATCGGGTCCCGCCTGGCTGCGCGCCTCGCCGAAAGAGGAAACCGATGAAGAACCTGGGCACCGTCAGCAGACGGGCGGGAGCGCTCGTCCTCAGCGTTGGCCTGACCGCGCTCGCCGCCGCCTGCGGCTCGAGCAGCAGCGCCCCCAGCACCACGTCCAGCGCGTCGAGCTCGATCACCGTCGCCGTCGCGTACCCGGCGCCGCCGAAGGCGCTGCTTGACGAGTTCACCAAGCAGACCGGCATCAAGGTCACCTGGGTCAACATCGGCTGGGATGACCTGCAGACCAAGATCGCTGCCGCCGCGTCCGCCAACACCTACTTCGCCGACGCCGCCGACGTTGACTGGTCCAAGGTCGGCGAGTACCAGCGGACCGGCTGGTTCTACCCGCTCAACAAGTACTTCGACGTGGCCAGCCTCAGGTCGGACATGCCCCAGCTCAACACGTTCATCTCCGACAACGAGCTGATGGGCATGCCGTTCGACTCGTCGTTCCTGGTCACCACCGTGAACACCAAGGACTTCGCCAAGGCCGGGATCACCACGATGCCGGCCACGCTGTCCGCGTGGACGGCGGACCTGAAGAAGGTCGGCGCGGCGAACGGCATGGCCAGCCCGCTCGACATCCACTTCGCCACCGCCGAGGGCCTGTCGACCTGCTGGTACCAGATCACCTCGGCGTTCGGCGGCCAGGTCCTGACCGCGCAGGACAGCCCGGCGTTCACGTCACCGAGCTCGCCCGGCTACCAGGCGCTGGCCTGGATGGTCAACGCGTACAAGAGCGGGCTGGTGCCCAAGGCCAACATCAACGAGACCGACTACCAGGGGTTCACCACCGAGATGGCGAGGAACCGGGTTGCCGCTGAGATGTGCGACTACTCCGGCAGCGTCGCCTCCATCTACAACGTGCCGTCGACGTCCAGCGTCGTGAACGACACCGAGTACATCCCGACGCCCGGGGCCACCGGAGTCGGCGGGAACGTCGCCAACCCCGACGGCATCGGCATCCCGAAGACGGCCAAGAACGTGGCGGGCGCGGTGAAGTTCATCAAGTGGTTCACCAACACCGAGAACCAGGCGACCTGGGCCGGGCTGCAGGGCGCGAAGGACGTGGTGAGCACGTTCCCGCTGCCGGCCAGGCTGTCCAGCTTCAACCTGATGATCAAGGCCGGGAACATCGCCCAGGCCTCACAGCTCGCGACCATCCTCAAGGCGCACGCCAAGGCGCCGTTCCCGAACGGGGCACCCCCGTGGTACGTGCAGTTCAGCGCGGCCGTGCAGACCAACATTCACGAGGCGGCCGCCGGGCAGGAGACCGTCCAGCAGGCGGTCAGCGCGATAGCCGCTCAGGTCAACACCCTCAAGTCCTCGGGCTAAGGTGACGGCACGCCCATCGCCATCGCATCACCCGGCGAGCACGACGCAGTAGGGAGGCGTGACAGTGAGCGCGGCGCGCCGCGGCAGGATGCTCCCTTACCTCCTGCTCTCGCCACTGGTGGTGTTCATCGGCGCGCTGTCGTTCGTCCCGACGGCCGACACCACGGTCGAGGCCTTCTTCCGGGTCATGCCGCTCGACCCGCCGGACCGGTTCACCGGCCTCGGCAACTTCCGCGCGCTGTTCGCCAACTCGACGATCACCACCTCGTGGATCAACACGGCGGCGTACGTGGTCGTCGGCGTGACCGCGTCGGTCGTGCTCGGCACCGCGATCGCGGTCGCGCTCAAGCAGCGCTTCCGGCTGCGCGGCGTCGTCCTCGCCCTCGTCATCCTGCCGTGGGCGCTGCCCGCGGTCGTCGAAGCCGTCATCTGGAGCTGGATCTACAACCCGACGTTCGGCGTCATGAACAGCGCGCTGCATTCCGCGCACGTGATCGGCGGCTACCACGTCTGGCTGGGCCTCAACCGGTGGCTGACGATCGTGCTGATCGAGATCGTGCAGGTCTGGCAGATAACGCCGCTGTCCGCGATCATCATCATGGCCGCGCTGCAGGCGATCCCGCCCGACCTGTACGAGGCGGCACGCGTCGACGGGGCCGGCCCGCTGCAGTCGTTCCGGCGCATCTCGCTGCCGCTGATCCGGCCCGCGCTGGCCGTGTGCGCGGTTGAAGCCCTGGTGCTGTCGCTGAACATCTTCGACCAGGTCTACATACTGAACGGGATCGCGCCGCTCGGCTCTTCGGTGATGCTGCAGACCTACGTCACGACGTTCGAGAACCTCAACTTCGGCGGCGGCTACGCGCTGTCGCTGCTGGTGACCCTCGCCACCGCCGTGCTGTCGATGGGGGCGCTGGCGCTTCTCTACCGCCGGCCGGAGGCTGCGTGATGGCGGCCCGAGCGAGCGAGCGGACGACCCGCGCTGTGACCCGGGTGGCGACGGGGCCGGCCGGCCGGGTCCTGTCGCGCCGGCCGGCCCGCGTGGCCGGGCACACCGTCGCGATCGTCGTCATCCTGCTGTGGTCGCTGTTCCCGATCTACTGGGCGCTCAACACCAGCCTGAGCACGCTGTCGGGGGCGGACGCCGCGCCCGCGCACTACTTCCCTTCGCCGCTGGTCAGCGCCAGCTATCGCGCGGTGTTCGGGATCGGCGGCGCCGGTTACGGCATCTCGGGCGAGCTCGGCAGGTCGCTGCTCAACTCGGCGATCGAGTCCGGCGTGGCGATGATCGTCACCGTGGTCATCGCCGTGCTCGCCGCGTACGCGTTCGCCCGCCTGCAGTTCCGGTTCAAGCGGACGATCTTCGTGAGCGTGCTGGCCACGCTGCTGCTGCCGGCCTACGCCACCCTGATCCCGCTGTACCGGATCATGGCCAGCCTGGGCCTGGTGAACACCTATCTCGCGGTGATCCTGGTCTACGTCTCGGGCTTCCTGCCGCTCGCGATCTGGATTCTCTACAACTACTTCAACAGCATCCCGCGCGAGCTGGAGGAGGCCGCCTTCGTCGACGGCGCCACGCCCATGAAGGCGCTGCTGCGGGTGGTGATCCCGGTGGCCAGGCCCGGCATCGCGGCGGCAGCGATCATCTCGTTCCTGCTCGGCTGGGCGCAGTTCCTGTTCCCGCTGATCCTCACGACGAACCTGTCGACCCAGCCGGTCACGGTCATCGTCGCGGCGCTGAACCAGCAGCGCATCGTGCCGTTCACGCTGCTGATGGCGTGCGGCGTGATCGCCGCGGCGGTCCCCGGCGTGCTCGCCCTGGCGCTGAACCGTTACCTGATCCAGGGCATCACCGCAGGTTCGGTCAAGTAGCAGCCCGGTAGTCGCGGACCAGGTCCAGGTAGCGCGCTGCGACGGCCTGGACAGCGACGTCCCGGTCGCCCCCGTCGGCAAACCGGCGCAGCGCGTCCCACCAGATGGTTCGGCCGACGGCGAACCCGGTAAAGCCATCGGTCGCCGCCGCAATGGCCAGCCAGCGCCGCACGGCACCGTCGTCGGCCCCCCGGCCGAGGACGAGGCACCCGGCGCCCGGGTCGGCGGAGCGCACCGCGCCGGCGATCCGCGCCGCATCGTCCCTGGACTCCGGTCCCTCGATTTTCCACAGTGCCGGCCGCAGTCCGTCACCAGCGATCTGGCCAATGGCCTGAACGGTCAGCCCCGCCCTGGTCTCGCGGTCGAACCGGCTCTGGTCGTGGCCGACGGCGGCGAGCTGGGCGGGTTCCGGTGGCACCAGGAGCTCGAGCATGAGCCGCTCCGGCCGGCCCTCGAGCCAGTCCCAGAGTTTGCGCAACCGGGCCCGCTGCCTGGCGTTCATCGCTTCGTCGCCGCCGGGGTTGTAGCGGATCAGGACCTTCACGTAATCGGGACGGCAGGCCGTGATGATGCGGTCGGGATGGCCGCCGCACAGGTAACGGAGCTCGGCCCGGCCGCTCTCCTCGACCGGCATCGCGACGCCGATGCCGCCGGCTTGTGCCTCGGGCACGAACTGGCCGCCGTACTCATCGTCGATGAGCAGGACGGCGCGGTCCGGGCTCACCTGCGGCGCCACCGCGATGAGCGCGTCGGCGACAACGCCCTTGGCCGCGACCATCGTCGCGCGCTGCTCGGGCGTCGGCGGCCCGGCCAGGTGCATGAAGTCGCGCCGCAGCGAGTTGCGGTGGTCGAACGCGAGCGCGAAGGTCTGCGTCACAGGTCGCTCACCGCGGTGCTCGCTTCCAGCTCGGCGACATCCTCGGCGCTCACGACCCCGGCGACCGGCTGCCGCACCGCCGCGGCGGACATCGCC
>JASHOI010000512.1 GCA_030041195.1 Streptosporangiaceae bacterium
CGGGGTGTTTGTCGGGTCGGGGATTTTCAAGTCAGGTGATCCCGCTGCCCGGGCCGCCGCGATCGTGAAGGCGACCACGTTCCACGACGACCCCGACGTCATCGCCAAGGTGTCGCGCGGGCTTGGCGAGCCCATGGTGGGAATCAGCCTGGACACGCTCCCGCCCGAGCAGCGCTACGCCGGCCGAGGATGGTGACTGCCGCGGCGTGAGCGCCGAGAGCCCGGCCGGCAGCGGCTGGCCCGCCACCGGCGACCGCCCGGCGGGCACACCCCACCGATCTCTTGCCCCTTGCCCGGCGGCCAGCGCCGCCTCGGCCAGCACCCGCCGGTAGGCGTCCTCGTACCTGGCGGCCATGAGCTCCGTGGTGAACCTGGCGGCCACGTGCGCCTGGCACGCCGCCGGGTCGAGCTGCCTGGCCAGGTCGATCGCGGCCGGCAGCTCATCCGGCTTGTCCCTGATGATCCCGGTCACGCCGTCGACGACGACCTCGGGCACCGAGCCGCGCCGCAGCGCGACGACCGGCGTCCCGCACGCCATGGCCTCGATCATGACCAGGCCGAACGGCTCCTCCCAGCAGATCGGGAACAGCATCACGCAGGCCCGCGACAGCAGGTCCCGCTTGGCCGTGGCGTCCGCCACCCCGAAGATCTCGGTGTCGCTGCCCAGCCTGGGCTTGATTTCCCGCTCGAAGTAGGCCTGCTCCACCGGCTCGCTGCACTTGCCCGCGAGCACGATCGGCAGCCCGGCCGCCCGGGCCGCGTCGATGGCCAGGTGCGGCCCCTTGGTCGCGTTCATCCGGCCGAGGAACAGCGCGAACGGCTCCTTCTCGGCCAGGAACGGGAAGGTGGTGGCGCGGATGGCGTTGTGCACGGTGGCTGCCCAGGGCAGGTCCGGTGCCTTGGAGCGCTGCGCCTCGGAGATCGCGACCATCCGCACCGAGCCGCCCAGCGCCCGGTAGTAGTCGCCCTCGTCGCCGACCACCGGGCCGTGCACCGTGATGATCGTCGGGACCTGCGTCCCGCGGCCGAGCAGCGGGCCGGCCAGCGTGTGGTCGTGCACCACGTCCACATCGAGATCGTCGAGCACCTCGGCCACCCGGGCGGCGTGCACGACCTCAGGGAACGGCTCCCCGAGCCGGTCGCTCTGCGGAGCCGACCACAGGGATATGAACCGGTGCGCCTTGGTCAGGTGCTTACCCACACCGATCAGGGTGATCTCGTGGCCGCGGGCCGCGAGATCGTCGACCAGGTCGGCGACCACCGATTCCACGCCGCCGTAAGCCGGCGGGGGAACGTCGAAGTAGGGTGGCGCCACCATGGCGATGCGTAGCGGAGCAGCAAAGTCAGGCCTGAACACTGCCGAGGACACTGCTTTCCTCCTAGTCCGCGCGCCAGACCTCGGCGGCATCCTTGGTGCCCAGCACGGAAAATGATCTTCCCAAGCGGACCCCGGCGGAAACCTCATAATTCACTAAGCGCAGCCGTGTAGCTACAATTAGTGAACGGCGTTCGGCGGTCGCGGCCTGCGCCTTTGCCTCGGCGCCCCGCTCCCGCAGAACACCGTTCGGCGGCCCTCGCAGCCACCCACCCTGGGTAGCGACAAGGCGCATCTGCTAACGCTCCGTGATCCCTCGCGGTGCCGTCCTGGCCCCCGGATCGGGTCGGGCATGCCCGCGCCAGCATCCGCAGCGTGCCGGTCCGGCGATGACCGGATTCGCCTACCGTGCGTAACAACAGACTCCCCGTTTCGGCAAGCTTCATCACCCTCAGCGACCTCGCACAGACCGCCTCGGTGATCTAGGAGGCTCGCGTGCGCTATTTGCCCCGGATCCTCCTAGATCTTCAACGCGGGCGTAGGAGGCGGGGGCCAAGCTCGCCGCGGGGCCGTTCGGCCCGGACTAAACGTGTGAAAACGGACACGCTGGGGCTGCCGCGCGGCGCCGGGGGATGGTGTTCAGCGGGCGGGGCGCGAGCGTCCGCGGTCAGCGGGCAGCGTCGGGGCGGGCGTCCTCCGTCAGCGGGCGTCCTCGGTCGGCGGGCGAGGTGCGGGCGGGCGTCCGCCCTCAACGGGCGGGAGGCGGGTCGGCGTCCTCGGTGAGTGGGCGAGGCGCGGGCGAGCGTCGGCGGTCAGTGGGCGGGTGCGGGCGAGCGTCGGCGGTCAGCGGGCGGCGGCTGAGCGGCGGGGCTCGCTGGCGGCGGTGCGGCGCTCGGCGGCGGGCAGGGCGGTCATCGGACTGCGCGCGTGCCGGATCAGCTTCAGCCCGGCGGGCAGGCCGTCGACCCGCCAGCCGCCCCTCGCGACCTCGACCGAAAGCGTGCCGTTGGCGAGGTGCAGCGCCTCCACCTGCAGCGGCAGCAGCCGCTCGGGTACCTCCGGTTCGCACCACACCTTGCCGGACGGCACCGCCGGGTCGAACCGCAGCAGCGTGCGCAGCAGCAGGAACGGCGCGGCCGCCGCCCACGCCTGCGGCGAGCACGAGGTCGGGTAGGCCACCGGGGCGGCGAAGTCGGAGCGGTCGAACCCGCAGAACAGCTCCGGCAGCCTGCCGCCGAACTTGTCGGCAGCCTCGAAGATCCCGCTGGCGACCTGCTGCGCCTGCGGGACGAAGCCGTACCGCATCAGCCCCGCCGCGCAGATCGCGTTGTCGTGCGGCCACACCGACCCGTTGTGGTAGCTCATCGGGTTGTACGCGGCCATGCTGGTGGCGAGGGTCCTGATGCCGAAGCCGGTGAACATCGGCCTGCTGGTGAGGTGCTCGGCGACGGACGCCGCCTTGTCCCGGTCCACGATCCCGGTCCACAGGCAGTGGCCCATGTTCGAGGCGAGCGCGTCGATCGGCCGCTTCTCGCGGTCCAGGCCCAGCGCGAAGTAGCCCGGGCCGGGCAGCCAGAACGCTCGGTTGAACTCACGCTTGAGCGCGCGCGCCTTCTCCGACCAGTGCCGCGCGGCCTCGGCCTCGCCGCGCTGGCGTGCGAAGTGCGCCCTGGCCACGTAGGCGGCGTACACGTACCCCTGCACCTCGGCGAGCGCGATCGGCGGCTCGGCGATCTGCCCGGAGGCGAACGTGATGCCGTCGAACGAGTCCTTCCAGCCCTGGTTGATCAGCCCCTGCTCGGTGGCCCGCAGGTACTCGACGAAGCCGTCGCCGTCCCGGTCGCC
>JASHOI010000513.1 GCA_030041195.1 Streptosporangiaceae bacterium
CCGCAGATCGTCTCCAAGGTCTACGCCGGTTACGCCGACCCGGGCAACGGGCCGGTTCCGCTGACGGCGAGCGGCCCGTGGGCATCGCCGCTGGAGAAGTCCGGCGGCCCCTACCCGTACTCGCCGTCAACGGCCACCGCGCTGCTGAAGGCGCACGGCTGGAAGGTGGCCCCGGGCGGCACGTCCACCTGCCAGCGGCCCGGCACCGCCGCATCGGACTGCGGCGCCGGGATCACCGCTGGCGAGCCGCTGAGCTTCCAGCTCGCCTACTCGTCCGGGCTGACCGGCATGGCCGAGCAGAACGCCGCCATCCAGTCGTCCGAGGACCAGGCCGGTGTCAAGATCAGCCTGAAGTCCGAGCCGTTCAACACGCTGGCCGGCACGACGGGCACCTGCACCGCCAGCTCGCACCCCGCCTCGACCTGCGGCTGGCAGCTCGTCGACTTCGGCTACGACCCCTACTCCGGGCTCTTCCCGGCCGGAGCTGGGTTCTTCAACACCGGCGGCTTCAACAACCTGGGCGGCTACTCCAGCCCGGAGATGAACCAGCTCATCAACGCCACCGAGTACGGATCCAGCACCCAGGCGTTCTTCACCTACGAGGACTATGCCGCCCGGCAGCTCCCGTGGCTGTGGCTGCCGAACGCGGACTACATCTTCGTATACCGGAGCAACCTCGCCGGGTTCGCACCGCTCAACCCGTTCTCCGGCTCGAACAACCCGCAGGACTGGTACTACACCTCATAAACACGCCATGACCAGGTATCTCGCCCAGCGGGCCGGCCAGGCCGCGGTGGTCGTGATCGGTCTGATGATCCTCACGTTCATCATGATCCATCTCGAGCCCGGCAGCGCGGCCAGGGCCACGCTGGGGGTCCGCGCCACGCCCGGCAGGATCGCGATCTTCAACAGCACGTACGGGCTGAACCAGCCGCTGTACCGGCAGTTCATCACCTACGTCGACCAGGTGCTGCACGGCAACCTCGGCACCTCGTACTCGCTGCAGATACCGGTGTCGACGCTGATCGCGGAGCGGCTGCCGCGCGACCTCCTGCTGCTGGGGCTGTCCACGGTGCTGGCCCTGGTGATCGCGATCCCGCTCGGCATCTACCAGGCGGTGCGGCGCGGCGGCGTCAGCGACCACGTGCTCACCGGGGCGTCGTTCACGCTGTACTCGACGCCGGACTTCCTGTTCGCGATCCTGCTGATCGCCCTGTTCTCGGTGCAGCTGCACCTCCTGCCGCCCGAGGCACCGCAGGCATCCTCGGTGGGCGGGATCCTGGCCGACCCACGGGCGCTGGTCCTGCCGGTCGTGACCCTGGCCATGGTCACCCTGGCCAGCTACAGCAGGTACATGCGGTCGTCGGCGATCGACGTGCTGGCCCAGGACTACATCCGGGTGGCCAGGGCCAAGGGCCTGCCGCGGCGGCTGATCCTGCTCCGGCACGTGCTGCGCAATTCGCTGCTGCCGGTCGTCACGATGGTCGGCCTGTCGTTCTCCTGGATCGTGGCCGGGGCCGTGATCGCCGAGGAGGTCTTCAACTACCCGGGGATGGGGCTGCTGTTCTATCAGGCGGCCACCACGCACGACTTCCCGGTGCTGCTCGGCTCCACGCTGGTCGTCGGCGTCGCCACCGTGATCGGCAACCTGGCGGCCGACGTTGCGTACGGAATCCTCGACCCCCGGATCCGCTATGGCCGCACTTGACGCCGGAACCAGCGGGACGGAACGCGACGCGCTCGGCGGGGCCGGGCTGACCGGGGCCGGTCCGCCCAGCGCGGGCCAGGGTCTGGCACGGCGCGGTTCCTGGCGGCCGGCGCTGTCGGTGTTCGCGCGGAACCGGGTGGCCATTACCGGGCTGGGGCTGGTCGTTCTCATCGCGCTGTTCTGTTTCGCCGGGCCGGTCTTCTACCGGACGAACCAGGTCACGGTGCAGCTGAACCTCGCCACGCTCCCGCCGGGCGGCGGGCATCCGCTGGGCACCGACCCCTCGGGGTACGACGTGCTGGGACGGCTGATGCTGGGCGGCCAGTCCTCACTGGAGCTCGGTCTCGCCGTGAGCCTGGCCACCACGATTGTCGGCACGCTCTACGGCGCGATCGCCGGCCTGGCCGGCGGCATCATCGACGCGGTCATGATGCGCGTGATCGACACCTTCCTCGCCATCCCCAGCCTGGTGTTCCTGCTGATTCTGGTGAACCTGTTCACGCCCAACCTGTGGATCATCATCCTGCTGATCACGATGCTGTCCTGGCTGACGAGCGCGCGGCTGGTGCGCGGCGAGGTGCTGACCCTGCGGACCCGGGAGTTCGTCCAGGCCGCCAGGATGATGGGCGCGGGCGGATGGCGGATCATCGTGCGCCACCTGGTGCCGAACTCGATCGGCGTGATCCTGGTGAACGCCACGTTCACGATCGCGGACGCCATTCTGATCCTGTCGGCGCTCAGCTTCCTCGGTCTCGGGCTGCCGCCGCCGCACGCCGACTGGGGCACGATGCTCTCGAACGGGCTGAACTACCTCTTTGACGGCTACTGGTGGCTGGTCTACCCGCCCGCGATCATCCTGATCGTCACCGTCGTCGCGTTCAACATGATCGGCGATGCCATCCGGGACTCCCTGGACGTGCGCCTGCAGCGCCCCTAGCGTTGACTGCTGTACAACTTTGGCAAGACCGATTTGGCCGTGGTCAGCCTTGATGCCGAGGCAGCGGCGGACCGGGAGCAATCCGATGAGGCCACCTGACCGCAATTGATTACGTTCGGGCACGGAACAGCCAGCGCCGAGCGCATCGCCGAGCTGCTGCTGTCCGCTGACGTGACGGCGCTGGTCGACGTGCGCACCGCACCCGGCAGCCGCCGCAATCCGCACGTTGCCCGGTCCGAGCTGCAGCGGTGGCTTCCGGACTACGGCATCAGCTACCGGTGGGACAAACGGCTGGGCGGCTTCCGCCGGCCGGCGCCGGATTCACCCGATGTGGCATGGCGGGAGCCGGCCTTCCGGGGTTATGCCGGGCACATGCGCCAGCCAGATTTCCTGGCTGCCATCGATGACGTGCTCGCCCAGGCCGCGACTCAGCAGCTCGCGGTGATGTGCTCAGAGAGCGTCTGGTGGCGGTGCCACCGGCGGCTCATCGCCGATTTCGCGGAGATCGCCCGCGGTGTGCGGGTTCGGCATCTCATGCACGACGGCCGGCTGGCCGCACACCAGCCCTCGCCGGGAGCCCGGCTCCGCGCGGACGGCCTCCTTGTTTACGACGGAGGCCAGCAGCCGCTGGCCTAGTCCTACGACCCCAGCAGCTCGAGCCAGATCTCGCTCGTGGTGGGGAACGCGGGCACGGCATGCCACAGGCGGTCGAGCGGCACCTGAGCGGTCACGGCGATCGTGGCCGCGTACAGATGATCGACAACCCCCGGCCCGGCGAAGGTCACGCCGAGCAGGACGTGGCGGTCCTCGTCGATGACCACCTTGGCCCGGCCCCGGTAGTTGTCGGCCTGCAGCGCCGCGCCGATCACCCCGCCGATGTCCCGCTCGACGGTGCGCACGTTGAAGCCGTCGGCACGGGCCGTGGCCTCGGTGCGACCGACGGAGATGACCTCGGGGTCGGTGAAGATGGCCTGCGGGGCGCCAAGATCATCGGCGATGTCCTGCAAAGCCGTCTGGTTCGCCGCGTTTCCTTTGGCGCGGGCGACGATCGCGTTTGCGCAGACGCGAGCCTGGTATTTGCCCATGTGCGTGAGCAGGTTGCGCCCGTTCACGTCGCCGATCGCATAGAGCCAGTTCCCGTCGGCGGCCAGGACCCGCATGCTGGCGTCCACGTCGATGAAGCCGTCTTCCTGGAGGCCGATGGTGTTCAGGCCGATGTCACCGGTGTTCGCCCGCCGGCCGGTCGCCACCAGGATCTGGTCTGCCTCCAGGCGCGACCCGTCGTCCAGGTCGACCGCCGCGTTCCCCTGCGCCTCGCGTTCGACGCGAACAGCGGAGCGCCCGAACCGCACGTCGATGCCGGACGCGGCGAACGAATCAGCCACGAGTTCGCCGGCGAAGGGCTCGTGCCGCGAGAGCAGCCGGTCCTCGCGGACCAGCAGCGTGATCTGCTCCGCCCCGAGGGCACGGAGCGCCTGGGACATCTCACAGGCCACCGGCCCGCCGCCGATCACGGCGAGGCGCCGGGGGACCCGGGTGACGCTGGTGGCGTCCCGGTTCGTCCAGGGGTGCGCTTCGCGCAGACCGGGGACGTCCGGGATCAGCGGGTCGCTGCCGGTGGCCAGGACCACGGCGTGACGGGCCTGGAGGACGCGAACGGTCCTCTCCGGGGTGGTGACCTCGACGTGCCGCGGGCCCGCCAGGCGTCCCTGGCCGCGTACGAAGGTCGCGGGGAGCTTTTCGATCCAGCTGACCTGCGGTGCGTCCTGGTAGTGGCCGACGAAGTCGTCCCGGCGGGCCATGACCGCTGCCGCGTCGATGGGCCCGCTGAGCTCGAGTCCTGGCATCCGGCTGACCGACGCGGCGAGCTCCATCGGCCACAGCAGCGCCTTGCTCGGGATGCACCCGTAGTAGTTGCACTCTCCGCCTACCCAGCGTCGTTCAACCACCGCCGCGGTCAGGCCGCCCTGCACCGCTCGCTGGACCGCGGTGTCGCCGACGGGGCCCGCGCCGATCACGATCACGTCAAAAATGTCGTCACTTGGCACCGAGACCTCCTTCATCCTGAACGATGTGCCCGCGCGGGCCGGGTGCACACACCGATCCCCGGCTACCGATCGGCGTCTACTACTGCGGTCCGTTCGTCTTCCTCAAGGCCCTCGGATGACGGGCTGGGGTGTGGCGAGCGCGTCGAGTTCGGCGGCCACCGGGGTGGCCTCGGCGGCCCCGATCCGCTGGAAGATCTCATGCGCCTGCCCCAGGCTGGCCATCGCGTCGGAGATCTGGCCGGCGGCCAGCGCGCACCGGCCAAGCCCGGCCAGGGCGTGCGCCTCGTCCCACTCGCTGTCGATCTCGCGCGCCACATCCAGAGCCTGCTGATGGCGCTGCACGGCCATGTCCAGGTCGCCAACCATCCGGTATAGCGTTCCCGCCTCGTTGAGCGTCGTGGTCGTGCCGCCCCGGGCACCCAGGGCCCGGAACATGGTCAGCGCTTCCTCCAGCGCCCCGGCCGCGCCCGGGAAGTCGCCGCTGTCCCGCAGTATGCCTCCGAGGCTGCTCAGCGCGTTGGCCTGACCCAGCCGGTGGCCAAGGCCACGGAAAATGCCCAGCGCCGCCTGATGAACTCCGATCGCGGCGGGGAGGTCGCCGGTCAGCCGGTGCACGGCTCCCAGGTAGTTGAGAGCGTTGGCCTGGCCCAGCCGGTCCCCCAGGTCGCCGAAGATGCCCAGCGCCGCCTGGTGAGCCCGGATCGCGGCAGGATAGTCGCCGGTCAGCCGGCGCACGGCGCCCAGCGGGTTGAGCGCGTTGGCCTCGCCGAGCCGGTCGCCGAGGTGACGGTAGATGACCAGTGCCTCCTCCAGCGCCTGGGCCGCACCCGGATGGTCGCCGAGCAGCCACCGGGCAACCCCCAGGTAGCTGAGCGCGCTGGCCTGGCCCGGCTTGGCCCCGAGGTCACGGTAGATGCCCAGCGCCGCCTGGTGAGCTCGGGCCGCACCCGAATGGTCGCCGGTTTGCCGCGTCACCAGCCCCAGGTGGTTGAGGGCGTTGGCCTCGCCCAGCCGGTCGCCGAGGTCGCGGCAGATGATCAGCGCGGCCTCCAGCGCCCCGGCGGCGCCCGGATAGTCGCCCGTCAGGCGGCGCACCGCCCCCAGGTTGTGCAGGGCCCCGGCCTCGCCGGCCCGGTCGCCGATGTGCCGAGCCGCCTGAACGGCCGTGAGGTGGCGGGTGATGTCGTCGGCCCACCGCCCGTCCCGCCGCAAGACCGCGTCTATCGCCGCGGTGAGCGCGACGACTCGGGCGTGCCGGCCGGTGCTGGTGGCATGGTCGAGGCAGGCAAGCAGGTTGGCCTGTTCGGCCCGTGCCCAGGTCAGCACCTGGGTGTGGTCCGCCAGGTCCGGGATGGCGTACCGGGATGAGCCGGCGGCGGCCGGATCAGGCCCGGCCCGGGTCTGCCTGGCCAGGACGGTTTCACAGACCGCAGCGGCGTGCAGGTAGTAATCGAGCAGCCGGTCGACGGCGGCATCCTGGTCGCCCGGCCGGTCGGCGGCGGCCAGGGCGCGGGCGTGCTCGCGGATCAGGTCGTGCAGGCGGTACCGGCCGCGGCTGGGCTCGGTCAGCAGGTACTGGTCGTACAGCCCGTCAAGGCCTCGGCGGGCTACCGCCAGATCGCTGCCGTCTAAAGCGGCGGCGGCGAACGCGTCGACGTCGGTGCCGGGGTGCAGACCCAGGCAGCGGAACAACCGCCGCTGGCCATCGTCGAGGTCCTGATACGACAGGTCGAACGCGGCGGCGACCGACAGGTTCTCGGAGTGCATCAGCTCCAGCCGGACCCGGGCTCCGGCCAGGTCGGCGGCCAGGTCCGCCGGGGTCCAGGACGGGTGGTGGTGCAGCTGGCGGGCCAGCATGCCCAGCGCCAGCGGCAGGTAGCCGCACAGCCTCGCGATCTCCGCGACCGCGGTATCGCGCAGATCAAGGCCCGGCCTGGCGGCCAGCCGGACCAGCAGCACGGCAGCCTGGTCCGGCGGAAGTGTGTCGAGGCTGATCGACCGCGCGTCATCGAGCGCCGTCAGGTGCCGGCGGCTGGTGACCAGCACCAGGCTCCCGCCGGTTCCCGGCAGCAGCGGCTGCACCTGGTCGTGGCCGACCGCGTCGTCCAGGACGATCAGCAGGCGCCTGGTCGCCAGGTGATCTCGCCACAGCGCCGACCGCGCCTCGGCGCCCGGCGGGATCTGCCGCGCGGCGACCCCGGCGGTCGACAGCAGGCTGGCCAGCGCGTCGGCCGGGTCCACCGGGTGCCGGCCCGGGGTGTGCCCGTGCAACGGCAGGAAGACCTGCCCGTCGGGGAACCGAGGCGCCAGCTTGTGCGCCGCGTGCACCGCGAACGCTGTCTTGCCGACCCCCGCCATCCCGCCGACCGTGCAGATCACCACGACCCCGCGCTCTGGCGCGCCGTGCACGATGTCCATCAGCACGTCGAGCTCGGATTCGCGGCCGGTGAAGCCGGAGATGTCCCGCGGCAGTGACCGGGGCGCCGCCATCCCTCCCGACCCTGCCACGCTCTCGGTGTCGGCGGGCCGAGCGCGCAGCGTCCGCGCGATCGCCGCCCGCAGCGCGGCGGGATCGACGCCGAAGCCCTCCTCGCCGCGGCTGCGCGACAGCAGTTCCAGCTCCACGTCGCCGAGCCCGCACACGTCAGCGAGCTGCCGCAGCCAGCCGTCCTTGAACAGCCGTGGCTCCCCGCCGATCGCGCGGCTGACGATCGTGCGCAGCACCTTCTGCCGCTCATCGAGCCGCGGATCACGCTGCGCGAGCCGGCCGAGCGGAACTTCGAACTCCGCTGCCGCCAGCAGCCAGGCCACCAGCGACGGCGTCGGCACCGGATGGCCGTCCACGATCCCGTAGTGCCGCGACGGCCGCGCCGGACCCGCCGCGAACACCGCGTCCACCACCGAGGTCGCCCGCGTCGCCAGCACCCACAGCAGCCAGCTGCCGAACCCGTAGACCTCATCGGGCAAATCCAGGTCCACCCCCACCAGCTCAGGATGCTCCCGGGTGCCCTCGGCAAACAAGCGCGTCGCGGTTGCCGGACAACGAGCACACCGCGTTCCGCGGATCCGGGAACGCGGTGTGCTCAGCCGGCTTAAAGCCTGATCAGAAGCCTCCCAGGTCGACCGGGCCGTGCCAGGCGCCGTTCGTGTAGTAGTACTCCATGAGGACGTTGGCCGGGGATTCCTGTGCCCAGAACACGTCCTGCTCGCCGTTGGCATGCACGGCGACCTGCGCAGGTATATCGGAATCGAACTCAGCGGCATTGAGGAGTTCGTGGCCGCCGGCGCCTCCGTTCCAGACGCCGCTCAGGTCCCAGTTCTCGTAGAGAGCACCGCCCGACGTCCAGAACACATAGTCGTTATTGTTCGCGTCCGAACCGGCCGCCGGCCACGCGGTCACATTGTTCGCAGGCCCAAAACCGAGGTCTGAGGGGGTGCTCCAGGCTCCATTCGCGTAGTACATCTCCCAGATTTGCCCGTTGTGGCCCTGCCAGTACACGTCCTGCACGCCGTTGGCGTGGACGGCGACGGCCGGGCCACTCTGCAGCGACCAGGCCGCGGGCACTCCCAGGAACCCGGGTGCCGGAGGTGTCATGATCGCGGTGGCAGCGGACCAGGTGCCGCCGAGGTTCCACTTCTCCCACAGCGCGCCGTTGAAGTCCCAGAACAGGTAGTCGTTGCCGTTCGCGTCGACCCCGGCCGTCATCGGGCCGACAAGACCGCCGTCCGGAGGCAGGGTGCCGAGGTTCTGTACCTTCTGCCAGCCGCTTGACGGCAGGTAGGAGTATTCGTAAAGGTCAGCGTCTGAGCCTTGCCAGAACACATCCTGCTCGCCGTTGGCGTGGACGGCCACGGCCAGGGCGCTGGCGATAAGCGCGCCCGGGCCCAGCGCTTGCGGCGTGAGAAGTTCCACGCCTTGCGTGCTGCTGGCGGACCAGTACTGGCTGTAGGACGACCACTTTTCCCACAGGCCCTGGTCGGTGCCTGCGTAGAACACGAAATCAGTGCCCGCAGCGTCTTCTCCCACGGCGATCGCCGGACCGCTGCAGCCGCACTGCAAAGGTCCGGACGCCAATGCCGGCTGCGCGACCGCGAGGGCGAATACGCCACTGATGACCACCCCGATGATCCCTGCTAGCTTCGCTTTCACCGGATTTCCCTTTCAGGTTGTTTGCCGCGGCTGTCAGAGCGCTGGCGTGGGGATGGCCGGGGTCTCGGCGGCCTGCACGGGCTGGTCCCACAAGATGACCGGCCGGTGGTACCTGATCGAGTACCAGTGCGCGCCGTGCGCGCTGTCGTGCTCCCAGCCGCGTGCCCGCAGGACGGCATCCAGTTCCTGCAGCGCGACGGCGGCGCTGTCGTGATCACCGACCCAGACCTGCGATTCGGCCATGTCGGCGGTTTCCAGCGCCGCGGTCTGCGGGTCGAGGTCCTCGACGTGCTGGATGCCGCGGCGGGCGTGCCGTGAGAAACTGGCCGACCCGGCGACCTGGCCGGTGCCGTCGGTGACCGCGTCAAACCGGCAGCCGACGATGGCCGGGTCGCGCATGAGCCTGGACAGCGTGCTGCGGCGCCAGTCGATGCCGCGGTCGGCGCCCGCGACCTCGCAGTGCTCGGTCTCGGTCGCGTGCACGTGGTAGAGCTGCCCGGACGCCCGGTCACGCCAGTACAGGCCGTCGCCGGTGTACTCTCCCCAGCCAGCCAGCTCGCCGGGGGAACGGCCGCGGATCAGGGCGGCCACGCCCGCCGCGGCGGACAGGATCAGGAACAGCGCGAGGTAGGTCGCCGTCCGGGTCAGGAACCAGGCGAGTTTGAGCACCCCGCCGATGAGCTTGATCGTGATGAGGGTCCAGATGTCGCCGATGACGAAGAACATTTTCCGGCTCCTTCCGATGTTCTGCCGGGCCTTGCTGCAATCCCAGCGGCCGGGCGCGTGCCGCCGCGACGGCACTGAGTTGCACTTGTTTGCGCAGCCGCCGGCACGTGCCGGTGGTGCCGCTGATCAGCGGCCGGGGCAAATCGCACGCGCTGCTGCGGTCCGGCTGACGGCCGTTCGGCCGCCGGGCCGGGTTATGGCGCCAGCCGGTAGAAACGCCAGGTTTCGGTCTCCAGCGGCAGGATCTCCACCCGGGAAAAGCCCGCCTGCCCGGCGTAGCGGCGCAGCGTCGCGGGGCGCAGCACGGCCCCGGTGGCTGCGGTGTCCGGGTCGCCCATGGCCCCGGGCAGGCAGGCCACCACGCTCCAGCCGTAGTGGTACCGCTCCAGCTCGGAGGCGGGAGCGGTGAACTCGTCGGCCACGAGCTCGTCGGCGATGATGACCGAGCCGGACCGGACGAGCATGCCCCGCGCCGCCCGCAGCGCGTCCACCGGGCGGGCCATGTCGTGCAGCGCCTCGAAGATCGTCACCAGGTCATAGCGGCCGGACCAGCCCGGACCGGAGGCGTCGGTGACGGCGAAGTTCACCCGCCCGGGCACTCCTGCTTGCGCGGCGTTGCGCCGGGCGGCGTCGATCACGTCGGGATCCAGGTCGAACCCGTCGACGCTGATCAGCGGGTAGGCCTGCGCCATCGCGATGCTTGACCAGCCCGGGCCGCAGGCCAGGTCGGCCACCCGGGCCGGCGGCCGGCCGCGCAGCCTCTGGTCGACGTCCTGGATGCCCGGCAGCCACTGCGTTCCCAGCAGGTTCAGGAACACCGCCCGGTTGTAGTCTGCCCGGCCCTCGGGTGCCCACGGCAGCGCGGGCGGCGCGCCCCCGGTGCGGAACGCGTCGGCGAGCTGCGGCAGCCGCCGCGCGGCGCGGGCGATCTCGACACCGTTGAAAGCGCGGTAGCGGACGTCGCCCGGGTCGGCCAGGACTGCCGCGTGCGCCGCTGGCAGCCGGTACCGGCGGGCCAGCGGGCCGGCCGCCGCGTCGTCGACCTCCAGCAGCCCGCTGGCCGCGTGGTGCTCCAGCCACTCCCGGACGTACCGCTCGGCGGTGCCGGTCCGGCCGGCGAGTTCCGCCGAGGTCGCCGGGCCGTCTTCGGCCAGCGCCCGGTACAGGCCCAGCCGCTCCCCCAGGTAGACCGTGAGAAGCTCGAGCGCGCCGACCATGTCGCGGCGCAGCCTTGCCTGAAGTGCCCCGGCCGCGTCTGCCGGCTGGCCCTGGCCGGTCTCGCCGTTCTGCGTCGCCATGCTGGACAAGTTAGCTGCCGAGGCGAGCCGCCAGGCGGGCGGGCGCGATCGCCCGGTAGGCGTCCTGGCACAGCTCGGCGATCTCCGCCCAGTCCAGGTCGCCGTCCAGCCGGACGCCGATCCAGCCGCGGCCGCCCACATACGGCGGGCGGAAGAACCGGCCGGGCTCGGCGGCGGTGAGTTCCTGCTGCGCTCCGGGCAGGCCGGCACACCACAGATGCGGGAACTCGTCCGCGTGATGGCCGTCGGCCCACAGGGTCAGGAACGACTTCTTGCCGCCGGCAAACCAGGTGGGGGCGCCGTGACTGAGCCGCTCGGTGACCTCGGGCAGCGCCAGGCAGATCGCCCGCAGCCGGCCAGCCAGATCGTCAGTCATGCTCCCGCGCAGCCCTCCGCTCAGCGCGCCCGGTGCCCGGAGCCTATCGTGACGAGCGTGTTTGAACGTCGTTCGGGAAACCGGGCCGGGCTGGCGTCATCTCGTGAAGTGCTCGAACACGTGACTGAAGTACCAGGTGGGCTGCGCGATCCCGGAGCACGTGCCGGCCCCCTTGGTGCCGGGGCAGCCGCCGTTGTCGCGCTGCAGTGCCCAGAAGGACAGGGTGCCGATCCCTTCGCTCTGGGCCCAGCGCAGCACCTCGATCGCGTCGGCCATCGTGAAGGTCTCGTCGGGGCCGAAGTCGTCGATGCCGGGCATCTCGGTGACCCCGATCATGTGCCAGATCTGGGCGGGCGTATCGGACGGGTACAGGGACTGGAGCTCGCTGTGGGTGCCTGCCGCGGCGGTCTCGGTGTCGGTGACCATGTTCTGCTCGGTGCCGATGTAGTAGTCGAACGTCAGCAGGTTCACCACGCTGATCCGTGCGTGGTCGGCGATCGCGTTCTCGATGACCGCGTCGTCCTCGGAGTCAAGCCCGGTGCTGAGCGTGGGCAGCGTGTAGGAGAACTGGATGCTGATCCCGCGCCCGGCGGCCCACGACTCGGCCTCGGCGACCGCCTCGTTGCGGCGGTTGATCCCGGCCGTGTCAGTGAGCGACGTGCCCTCGACGTCCAGGTCGATGCGGGGCACGTGGTAGGTGGTGATCAGCTGCTCGTAGACCCGGGCTATCGCCGAGACGCTGGTGCAGCTGTCGGCGAGCTCGGTTCCGGTGGTATCAGCGGTATAGCCGCCGAATGACGGGATGACGTTGCCGCCCGCGGCCTGGATCGCCGCGATGTCGCTGCCGAAGCTCGAGTAGGAGATCGGCTCGCTGGTGTCGCCGTTCCAGTACGCCGTGCACGAGCCCGGCTGCGCGGTCTGCAGGAACGCCAGCGAGAGGTACCTGGCACCGGATTGCTGGGACAGCGCGGCCGGGCTGCCGCCGCTGGTGTCGTAGGTCTCGAAGTAGGGGGCGAACACCTGGCGCGGCAGCACGCTGCCGCCATGCCAGGTGCCCGCGCTGGCTCCCGGCGCGGCGAACCAGATCGCGGCTAACGTGGCGGTCCCGGCGGCCAGCGCCGCCATCAGGCGGGTGTGTCGTCTCATGCACGGCTCCCGGCGCCGGAGTAACAAATAGGAAAGTTTCCTATTTGATTCGGGAGGCTAGTACCGCCCCGGCAGCGGCGTCAAGAGCCGGCCAGATCACCCCCGCCGCCTGCGCGCGATCATGGATGCGGCGGTGACACCGGCGAATGTCACCAGCGGCAGGATCAGGATGATCGCGGGGGACAGCACGAACGGCGGGTTGCCGTTGTCCGTCGTCAAGCCGATCAAGGCCAGCACGGTGCCGAACAGAATCGCGGCGAGCGTCCAGCGGAAACCGAGCACCCACGAGGGCAGGGCGTACCGGCTCCGGGCCGTGACCTTCGCGACGACCTCGGGCTGGGCCGCCCACTGCTCTCCGCGAAGCTGCATCCACGTGCCGTGCAGGGCCGTCACCTCCGCCTGGAGGGACATGCCGTGACCCGCCAGCGTCACCTGGTTGAGGTGGGGCAGCGTGGTCCGCTTCCCGTACCGGTCGTAGACGATCACCAGTTCCCTGGGCGCTTGCCGTGAGCCGATCCGGCCGGGGTTCATCTCGACGCGGATGTCCTGGATGTCGGCCCAGGGAATCTGCCTGACCCGGAACAGTCCCCGCACGGCGAGATTGTCGTGCTTCGTCATCGTGGCGCTCCGCCAGACCCAGACCAGCCCGAGGGCGAAAAGCGCCAGGGCGGCCAGGTCGATCAGAGCCTTGATCCCGCCGCTCAGCGGGGTGATCGTCGCGACCCTGACGAGGACCACGATCATGGCGATCGCAGACGTGACGCAGACCAAGCGAAACCGCTGCGCGGACACCCGGTACGTCGTGTAGCGCGGGGCGCTGGTCGTTTCATTGGTCATTAATAAACTGCCTCTCCCGCAATGCCTCTTTCCAGGCTGGCAGCAGGGGCTCACGGGGCGCTCTCACGCGGGCGCCGGGCCTTACCATCGGCTAACGACGGCGGCACGCCGGATGGATGGCCGGTGCTTTGGCGGCGTGGCCTGGACGCCGGCCGTGGCCGGCTATCCCATCGATGCCGGCCGGCTGCCGGCGGCCTCGCCGCCGAGCTTGGCCCGGACGTGCTCGGCCTCGGGGTGGTGCAGGCCGTCGAAGATGGCCAGCGCCTCGCGCCAGGCCTGGCAGGCAGCCTCCGGGCGGCCCGCGGCGCTGTGGGTGTCGCCGAGGCGGGACAAGGTCGCGGCCTGGGAGTGGCGGTTGCCCAGCGTGGCCCGCAGCTCGCAGGCGCGGGTGTAGCAGCTGATCGCCTGGCCGTAGTCGCCCGCCTGGTGGTGGGTGAATCCCAGGCTGTCCAGCGTTGCCGCCTCGCCGGCCTGGTCGCCAAGCTGGCGGTGGATGCCGAGGGCTTCCTGGCAGCAGGTGAGGGCCTGATCGTGATCGCCGAGGTGGGCGGCGCACCAGCCGACGACGTTCAGCGCCTTGGCTTGCCCGCTCCGGTGCCCGGCGTCGCGGAACATGCCCAGCGAGCGCAGCCCGTGTGCGCGCGCCGCGTCGCAACGGCCCTGCCGTTCCAGCACCCAGGCGAGGCCGTAAAGCACCCGGCCCTGATCGGTTTTGTCGCCAAGCTCTTCGAAGAGGCTCAGCGCGGCCCGCAGATGGGTGTGAGCCTCCTGGTAGTGGCCGCGCTGGGTGCACGCGGCACCGAGGTCGCGGTGCGCGATCGCCCGCGCGGGCCGGTCGCCGAGACGCTGGGCAGCGGCCAGCGCGGTGCGCTGGCTGGCATCCCAGTCGTCCCAGTGTCCCTGCAGTTCGAGGAAGGTCACCATGGCCCACGGGAGCTGCCAGGCATGGACGTCAAAGCCAGCCTGGGCGGCCCAGGTGACGGCCGCCAGCAGCACCGGGCGCTCGGCCTTGAACCAGGCCTGCGCTGCTCCCTTGCTGGCCAGTTCCTCGGGCAGCGCTCCCGGCTGGGGCGGGGCGAGGGCGAGCGAGCCCCGGGCCGGGTTCAGCAGCAGCGCGGCGGAATGAGCGGTGTGGACGTAGTGGTCGAGGACCCGGCGGGCCGCCTCTTGCCGCCCGGCCGGGCTGTCGCTGGTCGCTGCCAGCTCGGCGGCGTACGCGCGCTGCAGGTCATGAAGTGCGAACCGCCCGGGCACGTGCTCAGCCGCCAGATGCACCCGGGCCAGCTCGCCCAGCGCCCGGTGGGCCTGCTCCAAATTGAAGCCGGCCAGGCTGGCGGCCGCCGGGACCGAGATGTCCGGGCCGGGATGGGTTCCCAGCAGCCGGAACATCTGCGCCGCGGGACCGCCGAGCTGGTGGTAGGACCAGGAAAACGCGGCCCGGACGTCGCTCGCGGCGTCCCCGCCGTCCAGTGCGTCGAGCCGGCCCCGGGCGTCGCGTAGCTCGGCGGCAAGCACGGCGAGCGGAAAGCCGGGACGGGCCGCCGCGCGCGCGGCAACGACGCTCAAGGCCAGCGGCAGCCGCGCGCACAGCCCGATCAGCTCGTCGGCCGCGGCGGGCTCAGCCGTGACCCGCGCGGCCCCGAGCAGCCGGGTCAGCAACTCGCGGGCCTCAACGAGACTGAGCAGGCCCAGAGTGAGCGGGCTGGCGCCTTCCGTGGCGACCAGGCTGGTGAGCTGACGCCGGCTGGTCACCAGCACCAGGCAGGCGGCGCTGCCGGGCAGCAGCACCCGGACATGCTCAGCATCGCTCGCGTTGTCCAGCACGATGAGCATCCGGCTGCCAGCCAGCAGGCTGCGGTACAGCGCCGCCTGCGCCTCGATGCCTGAGGGGATGGCCGCAGCCGGCACCGCGAGCGCGGTCAGGAACCCGCGCAGTGCCTCGGCTGGCGGGACAGGTGGCGCCGACGGGCCGAACCCGCGCAGGTTCACATACAGCTGCCCGTCGGGGAAGCGGTCGGCAACCTGGTGCGCGAACCGGACCGCCAGAGCCGTCTTGCCGATCCCGGCGGTGCCGTCGATCGCCGATATCACCACCGTGCCGGCGGCGCCGGGCGCCTCCAGCAGGCGCGCCAGCGACCGCAACTCCGGCACCCGGCCGGCGAAGTGCCGCACCGCGGCCGGAAGCTGCCGCGGCACGGCCGGGCCCGTTGCCCCGTCCCCGGCGTGCCCGTCGGCCACACCAGCCACGCCGCCGCCCGCCGGACCCCGCGACCCGTCCAGCAGCGAGGCATCACCGCGCAGGATGCGCTGGTGCAGCCGCTGTGCTTCCGGGCCGGGGTCCACCCCCAGCTCGTCCGCGAGCGCGCGGCGCAGGTCCTGGTAGGCGGCCAGCGCATCGACCTGCCTCCCGGCCTGGCAGAGCGCCAGCATCAGCTGCGTGTGGAAGCGTTCGCGCAGCGGGTGGGCCGTGACAAGCTGACGCAGCTCGCCAACGAGCGGCCCGGGATCGCCGTCGTGCAGGTCGGCCTCGATCCGCGATTCGAGCACCCCAAGCCGCCGCTCGGCCAGGTACGGAACCACGCGGGCACGCAGCACCTCCGATGGCACATCGGTCAGCGGTTCGCCGCGATACAGCGCGAGCGCGGCCGCGAAATCCGCCCTGGCCTGCGCCCACTGGCCGACCCGAGCCGACGCCTCGCCGCGCGCGGCCAGCTCCGCGAATTGTTGCAGGTCCAGCGCTCCTTCGCCGAGCTGGAGCAGGTAGCCGGGCGACTGAGTACGGATCAGGCGGCGACCATCGGGACCCAGCGCCACACGCAGCCGCTGCACCGCCGTGTGCAGCGCCGCACGCGCGCCCGGTGGCGGCTGGCCATCCCACACCGTCTCGGCGAGGTCACCGACCGCAACCACCCGGCCAGCATCCAGCAGTAACGCCGCCAGCAGGGCACGCTGCCGAGGCGCCAACGCTGGCACCACGGTGTCACCATCGCGGATCAGCAGCGGTCCGAGCAGTCCAAATTCCACGGCCAGCACCTTTCCGCAGCCGCGTCCTGACCACGCCGCCAAAGCACCGGCTATCTCGAGCGTACCGGCCGCCGTTAGCCGGTCGTAAGGTCCGGTTGCGCCGCTCGGACGCCGGCCGCGATTGCCCGGGCGACAACATCGGCGGCTGCCGCTTCCACCGCGTCGGCCGGCGCGGCCGCGGTTCCCGACGCGAGGCAGAACAGGGTGTCGCCGTCGTAGAGCGTGTGCGCCGGGCGAACCGCCCTCCCGATGCCGTCGTGCGCGACCGTCGCGACCCGGTTCGCCTGCTCCTTGGTGAGCCGCGCGTCAGTCAGCACGGCGCCGATCGTGGTATTGGCACCAGGGATCAGCGCCGACGCGCGGTCCCAGCCGGTGAGCGGCGCTATCCACTCGTGCCGTTCGTCGTCCCAGATGCCACCGACACCGTTGGCCACCAGCACCGCGGTCACGACCGCGCCGCCCACCGTCTCGCTTGCCACGCCCAGGCCGCCCGGCCTGGGCGTGCTGGTTCCGGCCTTGGCGACCGTTGCGCCGGTACCCGCACCCACCGATCCCTGCCCAGGCTGGGCACTCGCCGCCGCACACGCCGCGTAACCCGCCTGGCTGCCGGGCCGCGCCTTGGGGTCCCCGGTGAGGAGGTCGAAGATGACCGCGCCGACGACGATGGGAACGCCTGCGGAGCCAAAGGAGAAACCGACGCCGCCCTCGTCCAGGTAGCGCATCACCCCATCCGCCGCGGCCAGGCCGAACGCGCTGCCGCCGGTCAGCAGGACCGCGTGGGCCTTCTCGATCAGCATGCCGGGGCGCAGCGCCTCGGTCCCCAGCGTGCCCGGCGCCCCGCCGCGTACGTCCACCCCGCCCACCGCGCCGGCCGGGGCGAGGATGACCGTGCACCCGGTCTGGCCGGCCCGGTCGGTCCAGTGCCCCACCAGCATCCCATCGGGAAGCCTCGCCACCCGGTGCTGCTCGGTATCCATGGTCAAGACGCCGTGGCCGTCGCTTCGCTGCGGGCGGCCGCCGGGGCGACGAACCGCATGAGGTTGTTGTCCGGGTCGACGTGAACGAACTCCCGGCCGTACGGCGTGTCGTACGGGCCGCTTGTCCCGGCAGCCCCGGGGTCGTGGTCGTCCTTGACGAACAGGTGCAGTTCGGCAGCACCCAGCCGGACCCAGGCCCAGGTCATTCCCTGCGTGTAAGCCATGACCTCGAAGCCGAGCTGCCGATAGTGGGACACGGCTGCCCGCATGTCACGGACGGGAAAGCAGGGCGCGAAGCCGCGGGCGCTGGCCATGACAGGGAGTCTGGCAGCCGGGCCGGCCCGGCGGCAACGCCGCCCGTCCCCGGACACGGTGACAACCGTTATCGTTGCGGCAATTAGGGCATTGCCTCCGATAAGGGAACTCGGGGAAGGACTCGCCGATGATGTCGCTGCACGGCTGGCGCGGAGCGGCAGAAAAACTCGGCCGCCGCACGCGGCGGCGTCACGACCGCCGCATCCTTCGGGACAGCGAGGACTTTAACCGGCGGATGGCGGCGAGCGCGGCTCGCAAGCGCGGCGTGAACGACCCGCAGGTGCTGTCACTGCGCCGGACCCATGCCATCACGCTGCGTGCTCTCGGCAGGTTCGCCGAAGCCGAAGCCGAGTTCGCCGACGTGGTCACCGCGATGACGGCTGTCCTGGGCGCCGGCCATCGGGACACGCTGAACGCGCATGCTCATCACGCGGCGGCAGCGCGCGACCTGGGGCGTTATCGTGAAGCCGAAGCCGAGCTGAGCGAGCTGATAGCGGCGCTGACCGCGTGCCACGCCGACAGCACGGCGGCTCGCGCGTGGCACGCGGTTGTCATGCAAGACCTCGGGCGCTACGAAGAGGCCGCCTCCGAGCAGCGGCAGTTGCTCGACGCCGCGATCAGCCTGCGCGGCCCGGACCACCGGGACGCGCTGGTCGCACGGACGAACCACGCGTTAGCGCTTGGCGAACTGGGGCAGGCCCAAGACGCCGAAGCCGAGCTGGCCATGGCGGTGACAGGATTGACCCGCGTCTGCGGTCCCTGGCACCGGGACACGCTGACGGCCCGCATCCAGCACGCTCTGGCTCTGCGCCGCCTGGGCCGTCAGCGGGAAGCCGAGAGCGAGCTGAGCCAGACGATGCAGGCGCTGTCGGCGATCCTCATCCCGCACCACGTGGACGCGCTCAGAAGCCAGGCGTGGCACGCCGTGCTGCTGCACGATCTGGGACGCCTCGACGAAGCGCGGCTCGAGATGGACGCCGCGGTGGCTGAATTGACGCGGCTGCTGGGCGCCGACCATCCACATACCCTCCGTCACCGGGCGCACCGGGCCGGCCTGCTTCGTGACCTGGGCCATCCGGACCAGGCACAGGCGGAGTACGACGCCGCGCTGCGAGCGGCCGAGCGCGTGCTCGGGGCCGGCCATCCGTTTACCACGACGATCCGGTCGGACCGCGACCAGCCGGTCGGCTGATGGTTCGAGCTAGCTGAGCCGCGGCAGCCAGGTGCTGCCCCACCACTCCGCGAACCGGCCGTCTTCGACGCGGAAGATCTCGATCAGCATGGGCCGCGGTTCGCCGTCGGGGGTCCCGCTCCCCTCGACGGACGAGCGGACGGTGACCTTGTCGCCGTCGACCAGGATGTCGTCGGCGACGACGCGCACGCCGGGAAACTGGGCGGCAAGCCTGCGCCAGGCATCCTTGCCTGCCTCGAACCCGGTGACGGCGAACGGATGAGTGCGGAAGCCGGGGGTGTACAGGTCGTCGGCCTGGTCGAATTGCCGGGTGTTGAAGCACTCCAGCATCCGCTGCACCAGGGCGCTCGCCTCGTCGTGTGTGGTCATCGGCGTGATCTCCTCGTGGCCGGTGCAGCGGGCGCTATAGCATATCCGGTGCGCCGCCCCGGTTATGCTCGATACCGAGATGTCCATCCGGCCGCCCGAGCCCTCTCCGCCGCAGCCGCCCGCCGCTCAGCGGAGTGGCCGCGAGCCGCGCGCCGACGCGCGCCGCAATCGCGAGCGGGTCCTGCGGGCCGCGCAGCACGCATTCGCGACCGAGGGTCTTGGCGTCTCGCTCGACGAGATCGCCCGCCGTGCGGGCGTCGGCCCCGGCACCGTCCACCGGCACTTTCCGGCCAAGGAAGCGCTGTATCTCGCCGTCGCGACCGACATGCTGGAGCAGCTCGTCGCGGAGGCAGAAGCGCTCGCCGCCACCGGCGATCCCGCGGCCGTGTTCGCGCTGCTGTCCCGGATGATGGCTGCGGGCGCCGAGAACGCAACCGTGAAGGGCGCGCTCGCGGCCGCCGAGTTCGACTTGCGCACCGCGGCCCCTGATGTCGCGGCAGACCTCACCGGCCATGTCGCGGACCTGCTCGATCGCGCGCGTGCCGCCGGCGCCGTTCGTGATGACCTCACGGCCGGCGAGGCGATGGCGCTCGTCGCCGGCGCCTTCGCCGCGATCCATCACGCCGGCGCCGAAACCAGCCGCGAACGCTCAGCTCACATTGCGCAGCTCATCCTCGACGGGTTGCGCCCGCAGCCCGGGTGAGCGATCCTCGCGCATCGCGTTGAGCACGCGCGTGTTCTGTTCCCGGAACCCGCGGATCTCCGCGGAGAACAAGCCGTCGCCAAGACAGGCACCGCTGCGGTGCGACGTCGCGGCGGTCAGAGCACCCGGCGGGAGGAGATCACGCCGGTGTCGAAGCCGGCGAGGTGCAGGCCGCCGGCGAAGCGGGCGTGCTCGATCTTGAGGCAGCGGTTGGTGACGGCGTCCAGGCCGGCCCGGTGCGCGATGTCCACGGCCTCGTCGCTGTGCAGGCCGAGCTGTGCCCAGAACGCGCCTCCCCCGACGGCGACCGCCTCCGCCGCTACGCCCGGCAGGTCGGCGGGCTGGCGGAACACGTCGACGATGTCCGGCCGGCCCGGCAGGTCGGCGAGGGTCGGGTAGACCGGCTGGCCGAGGATCTCGGTCTCCCTGGGGTTGACCATCCACACCGTGAAGTCGGTGCTGGAGCTGAGCAGGTACGTGGCCACGAAGTAGCTGGGCCTGGCCGGGTTCGACGAGGCGCCGACGATGGCCACGGTGCGGCTGCGGCGGATGATGGCCAGCCGCTGCAGCGCGGTCGGCGGCTGCCAGGTGCCGACGGCGGTCACGTGGCCGGCCCGGTGGCGCGGTCCAGGGCGCGGTCGATGTCCCACAGGATGTCGGCCACGTCCTCGATCCCGACCGAGATGCGGATCAGGTCGGCCGGCACCCCGGCCGCCGCGAGCGCCTCGTCGGAAAGCTGCTGGTGCGTGGTTGACGCCGGATGGATGACCAGCGTGCGCGTGTCACCGATGTTCGCCAGATGGCTGCACACCTCGAGGGCCTCGATGAACGCCCGGCCGGCCGCGCGGCCGCCGGAGACGCCGAACGCCAGGACCGCACCCGGTCCCCTGGGCAGGTACTTGTCGGCCAGATCCCGCCACGGCGACCCGTTCAGGCCCGCGTACGAAACCCACGAGACTCCCGGGTGACTGCTCAGGTGCGCGGCGACGGCGGCGGCGTTGGCGACGTGCGCCTCCATGCGCAGGGCCAGCGTCTCGAGGCCCTGCAGCAGCAGGAACGCGTTGAACGGCGAGAGCGCGGTGCCGAAATCCCTGAGCTGCTCGACGCGCAGCTTCGTGCACATCCCGTACTCGCCGAAGTTGTCCCAGAACCGCAGGCCGCCGTAGCTCTCGACCGGCTCGGTCATCGCCGGGAAGTTGCCGTTCCCCCAGTCGAACCGGCCGGAGTCGACGATCACCCCGCCGAGCGAGGTGCCGTGGCCGCCGATGAACTTGGTGGCCGAGTGCACGACGATGTCCACGCCGTGCTCGAGCGGGCGGCACAGGTACGGCGTGGCGAGCGTGGCGTCGACCACCAGCGGTATGCCCGCCTCGTGCGCGACGTCGGACAGCGCCTCCAGGTCGGCGACGATCCCCGACGGGTTGGCGATGATCTCCGTGTACAGGGCCTTGGTCTCTGGCCGGATCGCCTCGCGGAACGCCTTCGGATCATCGGCAGGAACGAACGTCGTGTCGATCCCGAGCCGCCGCAGCGACACGTCGAGCAGCGTGAACGTCCCGCCGTAGAGGGCAGCGCTGGAAACCAGGTGGTCGCCGGCTCCGGCCAGCGACGTGAACGTGAGCAGCTCGGCGGACTGGCCGCTGGACGTGGCGACCGCGCCGATCCCGCCGTCCAGGCTGGCCATCCGCTCCTCGAACGCGGCCACGGTGGGGTTGGCGATCCGGGTGTAGATGTTGCCGTACTTCTGCAGCGCGAACAGGTCGGCGGCGTCGGCGGCGTCCTCGAAGACGAAGCTCGTGGTCTGGTAGATCGGCACGGCGCGCGCGCCGGTCGTCGGGTCGGGCCGGCCGCCGGCGTGCACGGCACGGGTCCGGAATCCCCACGACCGATCCTCGCCCTCGGTCATTTCGGTCACCATGCCAGCGTAGCGTTACGTCCGCGAGGTGAGGCTGGTCAGCGAGGGCTTATCCTTCGAACCTGATGGGTTTTATGGGTTAAGTGGACCGGGAGGGGGCCGGATGAGGGGGCCGACCGGGCCACGGCCGACCGGGGCGTGGCTGCCGGGCGACGATCCCGGCCGGCGCCGGTTCGTGACGCTCTTTGACGAGGCACCGCTCAGCCTGGAGTTCGGCGGCGAGCTCGGGCCGGTCACGGTGGCGTACGAGACCTGGGGCCGCCTCGCGCCGCACGGCGGCAACGCCGCTCTGGTGCTGCACGCCCTGACCGGCGACAGCCACCTCGCCGGGCCCGTCGGCCCGGGCCATCGCTCGCCGGGGTGGTGGCCGCAGCTCGTCGCGCCCGGCGGGCCGCTCGATCCCGGGCACTGGTTCGTGGTGTGCCCCAACGTGCTGGGCGGCTGCCAGGGATCCACCGGCCCGGCCTCGGCCGCGCCGGACGGGCTGCCCTGGGGATCGCGTTTCCCCGCGGTGACGATCCGGGATCAGGTGCGGGTCGAGGCGGCGCTGGCCGACCGGCTTGGCGTGGCGCGCTGGGCGGCGGTCGTCGGCGGGTCGATGGGCGCGATGCGCGTGCTGGAGTGGCCGCTGATCGCGCCGGAACGGGTGCAGCGGGCGATCGTCATCGCCTGCGGCGCGGCGGCCACCGCTGAGCAGATCGCGCTGTGCGCCATCCAGGCCCGGGCGATCCGGCTCGATCCCGCGTTCGCCGGCGGCGACTACTACGGCATGCCCGGTCCCGGCCCGGCGGCCGGGCTGGGCCTGGCCCGCCGTCTCGGCCACGTGTCGTACCGCAGCGAGACCGAGATGCAGGTCCGGTTCGGGCGGCAGCCGCAGCCGGGCGAGGACCCGGGAGCCGGCGGCCGCTACGCGGTGGAGAGCTACCTGGACCACCAGGCGGACAAGCTCGCCGCGCGGTTCGACGCCAACAGCTACCTGGTGCTGAGCCGGGCCATGGACCACCACGACGTCGGTCGCGGCCGCGGCGGCCTCGCCGCGGCGCTCGGCAGCATCTCCGCGGAGGTCACGGTCGCCGGGGTGGACAGCGACCGGCTCTACCCGCTGTACCTCCAGTACGAGATGGCAGAACTGCTGCCCGGCCGGCCCAAGGTCCGGCTGATCTCGTCACCGGCTGGCCATGACGGCTTCCTGATCGAGGCCGACCAGATAGCCAAGATCGTCGCGGAGGCCGTGGCCTGACGGCGGCGGTGGCGTGGCCGGGGATCGGCGGCCGCCTGCGCGGCGCCGGCCGCCGACATCCACCAAAACCATGCTGAAGTCGCCGCCGGGCTCTAGCCTTGACAGGGCCGCCGGAATGTGATGATTTGGCCAGTTCGACGAGCATGGCAGCCGACGGGCACGGTTCAATGGCGGGGAGCCTCTGGGTGACGGTGCGGCTATGGCCGAGTGACCGCGGCTATCGCACGGGCGCCGGGCCGGGTGATGCGGGCGCTACCGCCGGGAAGGCTCTCGCGCGGCGCAACGCCGCCGTCATCGCGGTCGCCGCGACCGTGACCTTCCTGATGCTGCTCGTCCAGTCGCTGGCCAACCATCGGCTGAGCGGCATCTTCGAATATGACGACGGCGTGTACTTCGGGTCATCGCTCGCGCTCGCGCACGGAATCGTGCCCTACGGCGACTATGCGTTCATCCAGCCGCCCATGATCAGCGTGCTGCTGCTGCCGTTCGCATGGCTGTCCTCCGCTACCGGGACTGCGGTGGGCATGGAGGCGGCCAGGATCTTCACCGACGTGGTGACCGTGCTGAACGTCGTGCTGACCGGCCTTCTGGTGCGGCACAAGACCACGCTGCGGGTCACGACGACCGTCGGCATCATGGCCTTCTACCCGGCGACCGTCCTGGCGTCGTGGACGGTTCTCCTGGAGCCGTACCTCGTCCTGCTCTGCCTCCTGGCGCTCGTGGTGGTCTTCCGCGGCGACACGATAACCACGTCCTGGCAGATGGCGCTGGCGGGTGGCCTGATCTTCGGGGTCGCGGGCGCGACCAAGGTCTGGGCGGCGCTCGCCGTGCTGGCAGTCGTGATCGCCTGCCTGGACGTTCAGCCCAAGATACTGGCTGGGCTGGCCGGCGGGGCAGCCGGCGGCTTCGCGCTCTCGGTGCTGCCCTTCTGGCTGGCGTCGCGCGGGCACTTCATCAGTGACGTGTTCATCGCCCAGGCGGAACGGGGCCAGGGAGGGTTTGCCCCCGAGCATCGCCTCGCAGACCTCATCGGCATGCCAGGGCTGTCTCAGGGGCTGTCGCACCCATCGGGCTTGCTGCTGGTCGTGCTCGTCTACGCGCTCATCACCGGGCTCGGCGTGCTCGCGTACTCGGGGCCGGCCCGCGAGACAGGGGACAGGCTGGCCAGGCTCTCCGCGGTCGCCACCGTGATCGTGGGCATCGGGCTGCTCATGTCCTCGACGTACTACTACCACTACGCCGCGTTCATGGCCCCGTTCATGGCCCTTTTCCTGGGCGTCGTCGCGGAGCGGCTCGTCAAGCGCCACCAGGCCGAGCGCGCCGCCGCGATAGCCGTGCCCGCGGTGGCGTTGCTGCTGATCGCGACGATGGCCGCGCTGCGGCTAAGCACGATCGCCGGCCGGGGCGAGGCGGATTCGGTACGGCCGCAGATGGCGGCGCTGCTGGCCCGCGGACATGGCTGCGTTTTCGCGCTGGATCCGCTCGACGCGATCATGGCCAACGACTTCACGGCGGCGACCCCCGGCTGCCCGCACGTGATCGACTGGCTCGGGCAGGAGCGCGTGATGGACGGCGGCGCCGCGCTGGACCGCTCCGACGTCCGAAACTCGCGACTGCAGCGCTGGTTGCTGACGAACTTCAAGGACGCCGACGTGCTCATCCTCAGCGCGCAGAACCACCAGTCACTGAAGTACCTGTTCAGCCCGGCAATCCGGCGTTATCTCCGCGCGCACTTCGCTGCCTACCCCGATACCGCGGACGCCGCCAGTCAGCGATTCTGGGTTTACCTCCGGACCGGGGCGAGCTAGGAGCGGCCAGGGCTCGAAGCCGCCGCCGCGGGGTGGCTCCACGTCCCGGGGCAGGGCGAGGGCGGCTCGCCGGGGGCCGGGTCGGGGGCCGGCGGGTGGCGGAACCGGTAGATGAGGATGGACCCGCCCAGCACCCGCACCGGGCAGTAGCCGTTCAGCCAGGCGAGCTGTGCCCGGTTGGCGCTGGTGAGCGCCGTCGCCGACACGGCGACCCAGCCGGTCACCCGGCCCGGCCGCGTACCCAGCAGCGGGCGGCCCCCGGGGACGGGGTCGGGCGCCAGGCCCCGCGGCCCGAAGTAGATAACCCACGGCCGGCGCCCGGCGGCCCAGGAACGCAGCTGGTAGAGCCCCTGGCCCCAGTCCACGTTGGCGTTGGTGGTCACCGCGTAGCCGGGGCGGAACGGCGGCGCGGTCCACGACAGCGAGCCGGGGAACGAGGTCACGGTGGCGACGGCCGCGGCCGCCAGCAGCGCGCAGGCCCCCGCGGCGGCCGCCCGCC
>JASHOI010000514.1 GCA_030041195.1 Streptosporangiaceae bacterium
ATCGCGTGCGCGTTATCGGCGATCGACCCCGCGGTCGCCGCCAGCTCCTCAATCGTGGCCGACGTCTCCGCCACCGCCGACGACTGCTCACTGGCCACCGCCTCGGCATTCTTCGCCGCCATCCGCAGCTCACCAGTCACCTCACCCAGCACCGCCGACGTCGACCGAATCCGCCCCAAAAGCTCGTTGAGCCGCCCGAGCGCCGCGGTGAGCTCCCGCTCTCGCCCGGCGGCGCGGCGGAGCAGCCGCAGCGAGAAGTACCCGAACGCGATGCCGGTGAGGACGGCCAGGACCGCGGCGGCTATCCCGGTGCCCAGCGCCTCGTCCGCCGCTGAACCGGCGCTCGCCGCCGCCGCGTTCGAGCTCGCCGTTTCGAGCCGGCTGAGCTGGGTCAACGGCTGCAGTACGCCCGGTTCGTACGTGATGATCGTTTTGAGCGCCATGGCCTCGCGTGCGGCGGTCGTGCCCGCGTCGACCTGGAGCGGCCTGAAGGCCGACTGCAGGGACACGTTGTTTCTCGAGGCCAGCCGGAGCAGGGCGGTTTCCTGAGAGGTCTCGGGAGTGACGGTCGCCGCGACCGAGTTGAACACCGGCCCCTGCGACCTGACCTCGGCAAGCACCCCAGGCGACGGCACGAGCAGGTACTCGTTCATCGCCTCCCGCTCATGCCAGAAGACGCCGATCAGCGCCGCCGCGCCTCCGGCGTCGCTCGCCTCGTCCTGAGCCGCGTCCCACGTCGAGACCGCGACCTCGTAGCGCCAGATCGTCAGCAGGACGGCGGCGGCGATCACCGCAACCGCCACGGCGCTCATCACGGCGACCCGGCGTGCCGACCCGGTGAACAAATCCTTGGGCATTCACTTATGCGCTTTCTTCCCGGTTTATGCCTGCCATCCCGGCGGCTCTGGCCTGGCAGACGACATACCCTTCGATAACAGGTACGTATCAAGCAGACACGCTCGGTAGTCAGAAGTCTTCTGATCGACAAAAACCTTGACTAGCAAGAATCTTGTCGATAGCGTCCTCCGGCGTGACCGACGACTGGACCGAGCTCGCCACCCCCACCTTGATTCGAGCCGCCCGCGGCACGTACGCGCAGTCGATCCGGGCACAGCTGCACGCGATCGGGGTGGACGACCTGCCGAGGAACGGGGCGCTGATCCTGGCCGGGATCGACGCCTCGGGCGGGCCGCGGCAGGACCTCCCGTCCGATCTTGGGGTAACCAAACAGGCCGTGAGCCAGGTAATCGACCTTCTGGTCAACAGGGGCTATCTGGACCGCGAGCCTGACCCCGACGACCGCCGCCGGGTCCGCCTCGAGCTGACGGACCGGGGGGAAGAGGTCATGGCAGCGGTGCTGCGCGGGGTCGAGGCCGTCGACCGCCAGCTCGAAGAGCGGGTATCGCGAGAACAGGTCGCCGCGATGCGATCGGTGCTCGCCGCGCTGACCGGCATCAAGCAGACCGGCATCGCCACCGGAGCGGGCCGGGCCCGGCCAGCCCGCCAGCTGCGCCGCTTCAGTCCCATCTTCGGCGTGCGTGACCTTCCGGCGGCACTCGCTCACTACGCCACGCTCGGCTTCCGGACGTTCGCCTACGAAGACGGCGCCGGCTACGGCTTCGCGAACCGCGACGGAGCGGGCCTGCACCTGGCCGCGCACCCCGAGCACGACCCGCGGCGGCCGGCCTCGGCCTACCTTGACGTGCGCGACGCCGCCGCGCTGTACGAGGAATGGAGCAGGCCAGGGATCGCCGGCCATACCCACCCGGCCGAGCCGACCCCCTGGGGCATGCTCGAGGGCTCACACACCGACCCGGACGGCAACCTGCTCCGTTTCGGCTCGCCGATCAGGGACTTAACGCACCGCGGTCACCCGGCGGGCTGGTCGAGCCTCGCGAGCAGCCGGGCGAGAGCGCGCAGGTCGCTCTCTCGCATCGGCGCGAGCGGCCCGGCGTCGCTGACCAGGTTGTGCCAGAACTGGTCCCGGAGCCGTTCGCCCTCGGCGGTCAGGACAAGGGCCTTAACGCGGCGGTCGGCGGGGTCGGCCTGCCGCTCGAGCGCTCCGCGCCCGGCGAGCCGGTCCACGAGCGTGGTCAGGTTCGACGTGTCGTAGTCGAGCTGCTGGGCGAGCTTGCGCATCGGGATCGCCTCGCCCGGGGTGAGCCGCAGCAGGACCTTGACCTGAGCCGCGGTCAGGCCGAGCGCGGCCGCGTGCGCGGCCCAGTGCTGGCGCAGCCGGTCGGCGATGGCCAGCAGCCGCAGGTCGACGTCAACGACCAGCGCCAGGTAGTCGTCGGCCGGGACGGGCATGTCCGGGTGGGCAATCATCGCCTGCGACTCTACCAGCCATCTGTGGTGCACTATAGTGGTGGTTCACCACTAACTATGGTGCCAGGAGATCGCGGCGCAGCCGCGAGATGCCGGAGGTGGCGGGATGACACGGCAGCCCACGGAGCGGGGTCACGCCCCCGACGGAATCGTGCTCGCGCTGGCGTGCGTGGCGCAGTTCATGGTGGTGCTCGACGTCTCGATCGTCACCGTGGCGCTGCCGTCCATCGGCCGGGACCTGCACTACACGGCCTCGGGGCTGCAGTGGGTGGTCAACGCCTACGTGCTGACGTTTGCCGGGTTCCTGCTCTTCGGCGGCCGCGCCGCCGACCTGTTCGGCCGCCGCCGCAGCTACCTGTTCGGGCTCGCGCTGTTCACCCTGGCCAGCCTCGCCGGCGGGGTGGCGCAAGGCCCGGCGTGGCTGACCGCGGCCCGCGCCGCCCAGGGCGTCGGCGGCGCGTTCCTGTCCCCGGCCAGTCTGACGGTCATCGTCACCACGTTCACCGGCCAGCAGCGGCGGGCCAGGGCGATCGGGGTCTGGAGCGCGGTCTCCGGTGCCGGCGGCGCCGCCGGCGCGATCCTCGGCGGCGTGCTCACCGCCGAGCTGTCCTGGCGATGGGTGCTGTTCGTCAACATCCCGATCGGCATCGTCACCGCCGTTGCCGCCGCCGCCTGGCTGACCGAGCGGCGCCGCCCGTCCGGCGACGGCGGCCGGCCGCGTGTCGACATCGGCGGCGCGGTCACGATCACCGCCGGGCTCGGTGCCCTGGTCTACGCGATCATCGGGACCGGCACGCACCCCTGGCTGTCGGCTCCCACGCTGGCTGGCCTGGCGGCCGCGGCGGTCCTGCTCGCCGCGTTCGCGGTCATCGAGCATCGCCTGGCCACAGCGGCACTTGTCCCGTTCCGGCTGCTGCGCTCACGGCCGGTGGCCGGCGCGAACGCGATGATGCTGCTGGCCGGCGCCGTGTTCTTCTCGATGTGGTACTTCCTGTCGCTGTACTTCCAGTACGTGCTCGGCTACAGCGCACTGCGCGCGGGGCTGGCGTTCATCCCGATGGCGATCGCGATCATCGTTGGCGCCCAGGTCAGCCCGCGGCTGCTCCCCCGGATCGGGCCTCGGCCGCTGCTGGCCGGCGGGATGCTGCTCGCCGCCGCCGGGTTCGCCTGGCTGGCCCGGATTCCGGCACACGGCCCGTTCCTGGCCCATGTGCTCGGGCCCGGTTGCGGCGTCGCCCTGGCGCTCGGCCTGCTGTTCACCCCGCTCGCCACCGCCGCGACCACCGGCGTCCCGCTGAGCCAGGCCGGGCTCGCCTCCGGCGTGCTCAACACCTCGCGCCAGGTCGGCGGCTCGATCGGCCTGGCCGCGCTCGCGACCGTCGCGGTCGCCCGCACGCACAGTGCGCTCGCCAGCGGGCACGGAGCGGTCAGCGCGCTCGCCGCGGGCTACGATCGCGCGTTCGCGCTCGCCGCCGTCCTCAGCGTCGCCGGCCTGGCCTGTTCCCTGCTCATACCCGCGGCCAAGGCGGCACCGGCGGCATCAGGCCGGCAGCCGCGAACCTCGCGCCAGCCGGAACGGCGCTGACAACGTCAGCGCCTTGTCACGCCAGGGCGACGGTCGCGGCGTGCAGTTCATGCAGCACCTGGCGGGCGACCGCCCCGAAGTCCTGCTCGTTGCCGGGTTCAGACCAGCGGGCATACGCCTGCCCGATCGCCAGCGCACCGAGCTCGCCTGCGACGATCGCCGCCGGATCGGCCACGCCCCTGGCCTGGAGCGCCTCATGGATCGCGGCGACGTAGCCGCGGCGCTTCAGCCCCTCGCGCTCCTGCAGTTCGGGATGGGCAGCGATCACCGCCCGGCGCTGGGGACCGAAATCCCGCCGCTGCGCGGTGAACGCCACCGCGAGCTTGCCGAGGCCGGCCGCGACCGTCTCCAGCGGCGTCGCATCGGCCGGCGCGCCCGCGATCCCGCTGGCCAGCAGCTCGTACAGCTGGTCCTGGCCGAGGAACAGGATCTCCCGCTTATCGGGGGAATGGCGAAAGAACGTGCTCTTGGTGAGGCCGGCCCGCGCGGCGATCTCGGCGACCGTGGTGTGGCCATAGCCCTGCTCGCTGAACAGCTCGATGGCGGCGCGCACGAGCCGCTCGACAGCATGCGGTTCCCAGCGCGGCATGCCCCGAGTGTAGGCGATGGGACATGGTCTCGTCATGATGCTAGAGTGACGGGATAAAGTCCCGTCACTCGCCTTGCCGCATCGCGAGGCGGGCCGTCCAAGAGGGAGTGCCCCGCATGCGCGTATTCATTACCGGTGCGTCGGGCCATATCGGCTCGGCCGTGGTTCCCGAACTGCTCAACGCCGGCCACCAGGTCGTTGGACTGGCTCGTTCCGACGCCTCGGCGACGGCCGTCGCCAGCTGGGGCGCCGAGGTCCGGCGCGGCGACCTCGAGGACCTCGACGGCCTGCGCGAGGCGGCCGCCGAGGCCGACGGCGTCATCCACCTGGCCTTCAGGCATGACCTCATGCGCACCGGCGACATGGAGAACGCGGCCGCGGTGGATCTCGCCGCGCTGCAGGCACTCGGCGAGCCGCTGACCGGGACGGGCAAGCCGCTCGTCGGGACGTGCGGCACGCTGATGCTCGTGCAGCTAGGCCTTGACCGGCCGGCCACCGAAGAGGACACGCTTCCCGGCGGCTACCGTATCGACGCCGAGAACATCGTCATCGCAATGGCTGACCAGGGGATCCGTTCCTCCGTCGTCCGGCTGCCGCCCACGAACCACAGCGTCCTGGACACGCACGGTTTCATCTCCGTGATCATCGCGTCCGCGCGCAAGGCCGGCCGATCGGCGTACGTGGGCGACGGCGCCAACCGCTGGCCCTCGGTCCACACGCTCGATACCGGGGCGCTGTACCGGCTCGCGGTGGAGAACGCGCCCGGCCGGACGCGCCTGCACTCCGTCGGCGACGAGGGCGTTCCGTTCCGGGAGATCGCGGAGACGGTCGGTCGCCAGCTGGGCCTGCCGACCGAGAGCATCACGGCGGAGGAGGCCGCCGGGCATTTCGGCTTCCTCGCGCCGTTCGTCACCCTCGACAACCCGACCTCGAGCGCCATCACGCAGCGGCTCCTCGGCTGGCACCCCACGCATCCCGGCCTGATCGCCGATCTCGAGGAGGACTTCTACTTCGCGCAGTGAGCCCGGCCACTACTTCGCGCCGTCAGCCCGGCCGCTACTTCGCGCAGTCAGCCCGGCCGCGCAAAAGGTTTGACAAGTTGTAAGAGCTAATGTAACTCTTACAGCGTGTCAGCAAACAGCATGGCCGGAGGCGGCCCGGCGATCTATGCGCCGCTCGAACGCCCCTCGAGACAACAGGAGACAGCGCGATGAAAGAGCACATGCCCGGCGATCCGGACGCTGGCGACCGGTTCGTCCGGCTAGACGACGGTGAGATGCACGTCGTGCTGGACGGCCCCGCGGGCGCGCCCGCCCTGGTGCTGATCCACGGCACCGGGGCCTCGGCTGCGTGGTGGGACCCGGTGGTCCCGGGGCTGGCGGAGGCCTACCGGGTCATCCGCGTCGACCTGCTCAGCCACTGGCGGCCGACGAGCCCCGCCAGCTACGACTTCCCGG
>JASHOI010000515.1 GCA_030041195.1 Streptosporangiaceae bacterium
TCGCCACCCCGGCCGATCCGAGCAGCGCGCACGCGGTCGCGGCAGCAAGAAGTCCGGTCCCGATTCTCATGACGTCCCCCGAATTAGATGCCCGCCGCCCACGGTAACCGGATTAGTGGCGGGCCTGCCGTGCCTCGGCGGATCGTCCGCTTTCGGGCGGTGAAGCCGTCACGGCAGCAGCAGGTGCAGGTCGCCGAACTCGTGCCAGAGATAGCCGTGGTCGATCGCTGCCGCGTAGCAGCGGCCGAGCAGGTCGAGCCCGGCGAACGCGGCCAGCATCCGCAGGTGCGAGGAACGCGGCTCGTGCAGCCCGGTGACCAGCCCGTCGACGGCCAGCAGCGGGTGCTCCGGCGTCACGATGTGCTCGGTCCAGCCGGCGGCAGGGGAAACCCGGCCCGGGGCCGCGCCCGCACCGCGCGCCGCGGTCTCGAGCGCGCGCACCACCGTCGTGCCGACGGCGATCACCCGGCCGCCGTGCCGCCTGGTCAGGTTCACCAGCCGGGCGGTGGCGGGCGGGACGTCGAACGGCTCGGGGTAGGGATCCTCGTCGCCCTCCAGCGAGGAGACGCCGGTGTGCAGGGTGACCGGCGCGAACGTGATGCCCCGCGCCACCAGCCTGGCAACGATCTCCGGGGTGAACGGGCGGCTGGCGCTCGGCATCTCCGCGCTGCCCGGCACGGTGCCGAACACGGTCTGGTACGACTCGATCGGCCACGGCCGGCGCACGTACGAGTACCTGATCGGCGAGCCGTGCCGGAGCAGGTAGGGCACGACAGCGGTGGACAGCCGGGCCCGCCACAGCCGCCCGGTGAACCTCGCGTCCAGGGTCAGCACCGCCCCGCCGGGCAGTTCCAGCGCCTGGCCCGGGGTCCCGCCGGCGTACGGCGTGGTCGCCCCGTCCACGACCGCGCGCAGCTCCACCAGCCAGTCGCCGTCCGGCATCGGCGTGGAGAAGTGCACGGCTAGCGCCAGGTGGTCCAGGCGTATCGCCGCTGGCAGCGTGGCCGAGGTGTTGACCACGAGCAGGTCCCCGGGCAGCAGCAGCGACGGCAGGCCGGTGAACGCGTGGTGGCTGATCTCGCCGCTCGCGCTCCGGCTGACCAGCATCGCCACGCCGTCCCTGGGAACGCCCCTGGCCTCGGGTGGCTCGTGCGCCTCCCGCTCGGGCGGCAGCGTGAACGCCAGCGCGGTGCGGGCGTCGGCATACTCGGCGACGGCGGTCATGACAGCGCCGCCGACGGCATCAGCTCGGCGGCGCGGTACCGGCCGTCCGGCATCCGTTCCGTCACAAGTCTCATGAACCCTGGGACGACGGTCTCGGGCAGCGGGCGGTCGGAGATGTCTTCCCCGGGATACGCCTCCTGGTGCATCCGGGTGCGGATGTCGCCCGGGTCCACCGACCAGACCCTGATCGTGTTCTCCTCGACCGCGAGCACGTTGCCCGCCTGCTCCAGCGCCGCCTTGGCCGCGCCGTACCCGCCCCAGCCCGCGTAGGGCTCGACCGCGGCGTCCGAGGTGATGTTCAGCACCGCGCCGCCGCGGCGCCGCAGCGCGGGCAGCAGCAGCTGGGTGAGCGCCAGCGGCGCCAGCACGTTGACCTCGAAGGCATCCCGGAGTTCGGCGATCGGGTAGTTGGCGATCGCCGGGAGCGGGCTGGTGCCGAGCGTGCCCGCGTTGTTGATCAGCAGGTCGGGGCCGCCGAGGTCCTCGGCGGCGGCGGCGAGCGCGGCGCGGTGCGCCGGATCGGTGATGTCGCCGGGCAGCGGGACGACCCGGGCGGTCCCGGGCAGGCTGGCCGCGGCGGCGCTGAGCGCGCCGGGGTCCCGAGCGTCGATCACGAGCGACCAGCCCGCGGCGGCGAGGCCACGGGCGAGCGCCAGGCCGAGGCCGCGGGACGCGCCGGTGATCACTGCGTTCTTCGTCTCATCCATGATCCTGAGGCTAGGCACGGGGATGCTGCGTAACATCGGGCGCGCGACGGGACCGGCCTGGTCCGATGGTCCTAGGACCTGCGGCCGGTCCCAGACAGCCGCGCCGCGGGTAGCGTGCGGGGTGTGAGCCGGAGCATGGGCGACGACGGCAGCGAGGACGACGTGCTGCAGCAGGTGAGCCAGGTCGTGCTCGCGGTCGCCCGGCAGCTGTCCACCCGGGACGTGCTGCAGATGATCGTCAGGTCGGCCCGCTCGCTGGTCAACGCCAGGTACGCGGCGCTGGGCGTGCCCGACGACCAGGGATCGTTCGCCGAGTTCCTCGTCGACGGCATATCGGAGCGCGAGCAGAAGGCCATCGGGCCGATACCCCGCCAGCACGGCCTGCTCGGCGTGTTGCTGCGCGAGGGAGAGCCGGTGCGGATCCCCGACATCCGCGCCGATCCCCGGTTTGAGTGGTGGCCGTCGGCTCATCCCGACATGTCGGACTTCCTCGGGGTCCCGATCAAGAACGATCGCGACGTTCTCGGCATCATCTTCGCCGCCTGCAAGCGCGACCCCGGCGGCTTCACCGAGCGCGACGAGCAGCTGCTCGCGCTGTTCGCCTCGCACGCGGCCATCGCGCTGACCAACGCCAGGCTGTACGAGCGCGGCCGCGAGCTCTCGGTCCTGGAGGAGCGCGCCCGGCTGGCCAGGGACCTGCACGATGCGGTGTCGCAGAAGCTGTTCAGCATCCGGGCCAAGGCCCGCGCCGCCGAAGTGCTGATCTCCCGGGATCCGGAACGGGCCGCCACGGAGATCCAGAGTGTGGCCACGCTGAGCGGGCAGGCCCACGCGGAGCTGCGCGCGGTGATCGACGGGCTGGCCCCGCCCGATCTGGCCGCCGGGGGACTGGCCGGGTCGCTGCGCAGCTACGCGGTGCTCGCGGGCCGCAGCTACGGGGTCGACGTGCGGTTCCACACCGCCGCGCAGCTGCCGTCGATGGGCGCACAGCGGGAGACCGCCATCTACCGCGTGGCCCAGGAGGCGCTGCACAACGCGCTGCGGCATTCCGGCGCGAGCTCGGTCTGCGTGTCGATATCGGCCACCCGGCGCCGGGTCGTGCTTGAGGTCGTTGACCACGGCCGCGGTTTCGCGGCTGAGGGGCCCTCAGGGGGCCTGGGACTGGCGTCAATGCGAGAACGAGCGGCGGCGGCTGGCGGAACGCTCACGGTGCGTTCCGGGCCGGGAAAGGGAACTCTGGTGCGGCTCGAGCTTCCGGCCGGGACGGACCGTTCGTGACCGCCGGGGCCGGCCGGATTACCGTGCTGATCGCCGACGATCATCCGGTGGTGCGGCAGGGACTGCAGGTGCTGCTCAGCGTGCAGGACGACATCGCGGTGGTCGGCGAGGCGGCCGACGGCGGCCAGGCGGTGGCGATGACAGCCGAGCTGGACCCGGACGTGATCCTGCTGGACCTCAAGCTGCCGGTCATGGACGGGATCGCGGTGCTGCGGGAACTGCAGGGCTGCGGGCGCCGGGCGCGGGCCCTGGTGCTCACCAGCGCTCCCGACCAGGCCCTGGTATCGCTGGCGGTACAGGCGGGCGCGGCGGGGTTCCTGTACAAGGACGTTGACCCCGACGCCCTCGTCCGGGCCATCCGGTCGGTGCACGACGGGCACACGTTGCTCGCGCCCGAGGCGGCCGGGTCGCTGCTGCGGTCCGGCGCGGCCGCATCGGCCGTGCAGGGCATCGGCGCGCTCACCGCGCGGGAGCGCGAGGTTCTCGCGCAGATCGCCGAAGGCCGCTCGAACCGGGAGATCGCCAGGCTGCTGCGGGTATCGGAGAAGACCGTGAAGACCCACGTCAGCTCCGTGCTCGCCAAGCTCGGCGTGGCCGACCGCACTCAGGCCGCGCTCCTTGCCGTGCGGCAGCTCGAGAGATAATCTGCGCCCGACCCCGATGGAGCGCCGGAATCGGCGGGCGTAGGTTCGGTCCCAAGGATGGCGGGGCAGCGGGAAGGAGCCGCATGTCGGATGAGGTGCTGCGGCTTCGCGGGGTCGGAGTCCGGTACCAGCGGTCCATGCTGCTCCGGGACGTCGACTGGACGGTCCGCAGCGACGAGAGCTGGGTGGTGATCGGGCCGAACGGCGCCGGGAAGACGACCCTGCTGCAGGTCGCCGCCGCGCAGCTGATGCCCACCGACGGCACGGCCGAGATACTGGGCGAACGCCTCGACGGAGCGGACCTGCAGGATCTGCGGAGCAGGATCGGGTTCGCCAGCGCGATCGTGGCGGACCGGGTGCCCCCCTCGGAGAAGGTCATCGACCTGGTGCTGTCCGCCTCCTACGGCATCCTGGGCCGCGACAACGAGGATTACGACTCGTTCGACGTCACCCGGGCCGTGGAACTGCTCGACGCGCTCGGCTGCGCGCACCTGATCAGGCGGAGGTTCCTGACCCTGTCCGAGGGCGAGCGCAAGCGGGTCCAGATCGCCCGCTCGATGATGCCGGACCCCGAGGTGCTCCTGCTCGACGAGCCGGCCGCTGGCCTGGACCTGGGCGGCCGGGAGGACCTGCTCGGGCGGGTGTCCGCGCTGGCGGTCGACCCCCAGGCGCCGCTGATGGTGATGGTCACCCATCACGTCGAGGAGGTCCCCGAGGGCTTCACCCACGCGATGCTGCTGCGCAGGGGCACGGTGCTCGCGGCCGGCCCGGTGCACGAGGTGTTCACCGAGCGGAACCTGTCGAGGTGCTTCGGGGTGCCGCTGCTCATCGAGCGCCGCGCCGCCCGGTGGACGGCCCGGGCCGGGCGGCTGCGCTGAGCCCGCCCCGCCGGAGTGGTGGATCTCACAGAACTGAGGCCGCTGACGGGATGCGCGGCTCACTACCCTTTGAGGCGTGCGAGGATGCTGTGGGCCCGGGTGAGGCTCTCGCGATCCTCGCCGCCGGAGTCGCAGCGGGCAGCGTCAACGCCGTGGTCGGCTCTGGATCGCTGATCACCTTTCCCACCCTGCTGGCCTTTGGCGTGCCCCCGGTGGTGGCCAACGTGTCGAACAACGTGGGGCTGGTGCCCGGCAACGTGAGCAGCATGTTCGGTTACCGGCGCGAGCTCGCCGGCCAGCGCGGCCGCCTGATCAGGCTTGGCCTGGCCGCCGCCGTCGGCGCGGTGGCCGGCGCGGTCGCGCTGCTGCGGCTGCCCCCTGCCGCCTTCCGGTTCATCGTGCCGGTGCTGATCCTCGTCTCCTGCGCGCTCGTGCTGGTGCAGCCGTGGCTGAGCGCGCGGCTCAGGACCCGCCGCGCGAATGCCGAAGAGCGCGGGACGAGCCCGCTGCTCTCGGCCGGGGTCTGCCTGTCCGGCGTTTACGGCGGTTATTTCGGCGCTGCCCAGGGCGTCCTGGTTATCGGCCTGCTCGGCAGCTTCCTCGACGAGACGCTGCAGCGCATCAACGGCGCCAAGAACGTCCTCGTGGGATTGGTCAACGGCACAGCCGCGGTCGTCTTCATCCTGGTCGCGCACGTCTCATGGGTAGCCGCGGCGCTGATAGCGGTGGGGTCGACGATCGGCGGGCTGGTGGGTTCGCGCTTCGGCCGCCGGCTCCCGCCGACCGCGCTGCGGCTGTTTGTCGTGGCGGTGGGCGTGATCGCCGCGGTCAAGCTGATCTTCTTCTGAGCCGCCGCGTTGCGCAGCGGTGTTCCGGGGTACGAATCAGTCATCTGATGTCACAGTGGATGGCCGGTCATGCGGGGTGACAGAGTCGAGATCGTCGTCGACGCCGGCGGAGAGACCAAGACCTACGAGGTCGCGGCCACCCGCGCGGGGCGTCGCGTCGAGGTGGTCAACAGGCGCGGGATGATCGAGGTGAGCGAGCTCACCAGGGGCGGCACCGCGGTGCGCACCGCGCGGTTCATGGCCAGCCGGGTGATCGCGCTGGTCGAGCACCCGGCCCCGCGGCGCGCAGGCGCCGCGGACGAGCGTGCCGGGCGGGCGGGCGGCGCAGGCGAGCG
>JASHOI010000516.1 GCA_030041195.1 Streptosporangiaceae bacterium
TGCAGTTGCCGCTCGCGGCGATCAAGGAGCTGCTCTCGTGTGATCCGGCCGACGCGGCGGCGCGCATCGCTAAGCACTGGCGCGACGCCGAAGCGGCACACGACGCGCGGCGCGATCTAGCCGACTACCTCGTCAACTGGCTGAGCGGAAAAAGGCCCGTCATGTACGAAGTCGCCACCCGGGCGATGCCCGAGCGGAGCCTGCTCTGTCTCAAGCGCAACGTCGACGAACAGGGCGCGTGGGCGTTCGGCAAGGAGTTCATCGCGATCCTTCGCGAGCGCCCGCTGCCGAAGATCGAAGGACGAGAAGGCGCGGCCTTCTGCATCTACTGGGGCTGGGCGAGCGCTGACAGCGATGGTCCGGTCGAATGGTGCAGGCCGGTTCCCGGGGCAGAGGCGCTGGTATCGGGGGTGCAAATTCAGCTCGCCGCCGAGTCACTGCAGGCTTGGGCGCAGGAGCAGGAGCAGGACGCCGGGGATGTGCAACTTACCGTGAAGCCCGAAGACCTCGGCGAGCGCCTCACCTATCTCGCGACCGGACCCACGAGTCTCGACTGCGACTTCGCGGTCCCGTTCGCGTAGCGTGGCTGGCATGGGATTGATCCCCGAGACCGTGGTGGAGGAGCGCGGCTCCTGGATCCTGGCCGTCAACCTCAATCAGAACCTGTTAGGCAAGACCATGCTGGTCCTGAATCGGCCCTGCACGGCGGTGATCGAGGTTCAGCCAGCAGAGTGGGCGGCCCTGCACGATGAGCTGCGCCGGCTGGTGCCCGCCGTGGCGAGCCTGTTCCAGCCCGACCAGTTCAACTTCGCTTTCCTCATGAACCAGGCCGCCCAGGTGCACCTGCACGTCATTCCCCGCTACGCCGGTCCCCGGGAGTGGGCGGGCCTGACCTTCCGGGACGACCATTGGGGCAGCTCCTTCGGTTTCGAGCAGCGCCGATTGTCTGACGTGCTTCTCCGGCGGCTGGCCGCGGAGCTGAGAGAAGCCCTCGCCGGGAACGAGGCGCCCTGACGGGCCGGGCGCTGTGCTACAGCAGGAACGGGATGAGCATCTTCGTCCTGCTCCGGTACTCCGGGTACGCCTTGGGGAAGGTGGTGGCCAGGTTCCGCTCCTCGACCGTCCCGCAGTAGTAGAAGTACCCGACCAGCACGGCGACGACGATCAGGCCGAGCAGATTGGTGACGAGCGCGGTCCCCAGCATCGCCGTGAGGAGCCCCGAGTAGATCGGGTGGCGGACGAACCGGTAGGGGCCCGAGGTGACAAGCTCCGGCTCGGCCCGCTGCGTCATCGGCATGCCCCAGTTGCGGCCGAGGTTCAGCCGGGCCCAGACCGCGAGCGCGATCCCGCAGGCGAACAGCAGCGCGCCGATCGCCGCGAGGATCAAGCTGTGCACGGCCAGGCCGCGGTCGTGAATGAGGCCATCGATCACAAAGACCGCAATGACGCTGACGCCGGTGAGCCGGGTTCGCCACCCGCCGCTGATGCTCTCCTTGCTGACGGTGGCTGATATGAGCCAGTAGATCCAGAAGACGATCCAGGCAACACTGATGGCGATCTTGAGCGGCTGCATGGTACTTCTCCGACTTGTCAGTCCCCGGTTGCCCCGTCGATCTGCTCGCGGAGGATGTCGGCCTGCCCGATGTGCCGCGCGTGCTCTCTGATCATGTGCACGTAGATCCAGCGCAGCGACACCCGGCCCATCCCGTCTTGCGGCACCGTGTGATCGAGGGCGAAGCCCGCGGCGATCCGCCGCGACTGCGCCAAAGATTCCTGGTATTCGGCGATAACGTCGGCGACGGTCTCGTCCGTGCCGACGTCCCAGCTCGCGGCGTCGCCGCGGGCGTTCCCGGCGATCTGCTCGCGCGGCCGCCCGGCAAGATAATGCTGAAACCAGTTGCGCTCCACGGCGGCCGCGTGCTTGACCAAGCCGATCGGCGTGGTCGCCGATGGCACCAGGTGCCGGCGGGCGTCCGGTTCGGACAAGCCGCTGAGCTTTCCGCTGACGACACGCCGGTGGTACTCGAGGAACCCTTCCAGCAGTTCCCGTTCTCCGGCGGTGCCGACAATTTCCTCTTCGGTGAGAGACCCGTCTGTTGTCACGCCCACACGGTAGCAATCCGGCCAGGTCGTGCGGGTGGTCCCGCCGCTACAACCAGTAGACCCGCGCGCAGCCCCGCTCCCGGGTAGCCGGCGAACAGCTCCTCCCATGCCGCGCGGTGAAACGTACGCTGCGACATCACCCAAAATCCTAGCGAGGCCCGGTTGCGGCTCTTTTCACCGAAGGCCGGTCCGCGGCATCCTCTGAGGGTGGGACCGAAGTCTCTTATCGCTGTGGGCGGCCTGCTGTTGACCTGCCTGTGTGCAGCGTGTGGGCAGACAACGCCAGCCGCGCCTTCGAGCCCGCCGGCCACCACCACGCCGCCGCCGACCGACCCTCCGGCCGCGGCCCCTGCCCCTACGGCGCGATGCCAGCAGTACCCGGCGGCCAGCTACGGCATCGACCCGAACCAGGTGGCCGACACCGGAGGCGGTGCGCAGCTGGTCACCGTCGTCGCTCCCTCAGCATCGAGCCTGACCGCGACCTTTACGGCCTGGGCCAGGAGCGGCAACGGCTGCTGGAGCCCGGTGTCGTTTGCCGGGCAGCCCGCGCAGCCCTTCGAGGCTCAGACCGGCTACGGTGGCCTGCTGCCCATCTCACGGCGAGTGCCCGGCGACTGGGCCACCCCCACCGGCCTGTTCCCGTTCGGCACGACCGTCTACGGCAACTCGACCGTGAGCCCCACCACCCACTACCCGTACCACCACCTCGTGTGTGGTGACTGGTGGGACGAGCAGCCCGGCAGCCCGACCTACGACACCTTCCAGCATGTGCCCTGCGGGATCACGCCGCCGTACGGCGACGATTCCGAAGCCCTCTGGACGGAGGTCCAGCCCTACCAGCACTTCATCGACATCGAGATGCCCCACCCTCCGGACAACGGAGCCGGCATCTTCCTCCACGACGACATGGCGGTGGGGTACACCGAAGGCTGCGTGGCCCTGCCCAATGCCGAGCTTGATGCCGTGCTCGGGTGGCTGAACCCCGCGGACGCCCCGCACATCCTGATCGCCGTCGGCTGAGCGCGCGCGTTCATCGCCGGTGCGTGCGGGGGTGGCTTCCGCCCAACTGGGGGCTATCTCAGTGCTCACCGCAGCGCCGCATCGAAGTCCTGATACCGCGCAGCCCACCAGCGGCGACGGCGGTCGAACCGCTCAATGCCGCCCATCGCCTCCCACATCGCGATGAAGTTTGGATCCCCGGCTTCGACGCGGCGGCGCACGAACTCGCCGCCGCGCTCGATCGAGTCCGCCATGATCTCCATGAGCCGTCCGCGCGCCGTCGCGTCCAGGCCGTACGCGTCTGCCACCAGCCGAAGCCGGGCAGGCTTGTCCGCGGGCCGCCAGCCCACCCGGGCCGCGCTGATCTCATCATCGACCGGCACGCACAAGCGGGCGAACTGCGCCAGGTCATACACCGGGCGCCCGGGCGCGGCGAAGTCGAAGTCCAGCAGCGCGACCGCGGCGCCGTCACGGAAGACCACGTTCTCCAGGCACACGTCGTTATGGCAGATAACGCTGCCGCCAGCCGGATCGGCCAGCTCCGGACTCCACGTCCCCGCGGGCAAGCCGGCCAGAGCAGACGCACGGTGAAACCGGCGCATGAGCACTGCCACCGACATCAGGGCCTGATCAGACCGCGCCCACCGCGGATACGGCGGCAGTGGCACATCACCCTCGACAAACACAAAACGTTCACGGCCATCCCGGGCCGTCCCAGCAGGCAGCGGTGCGCCCTCAAAGCCAGCGGCCCGCAGCGACAGCAGGAAAGCATCGACAGAATCTGAATACGGTCCGGAAGGCCGAAGAACATACCCGCCCGACCGGGTCACCCGCCCGGCATTCGCGACGCCGCCCAGCAGCTCCTGCTCATCCACCCGCACAACCATGCCTGGCAGGCATGCACGGGGCAAACGTTTACCGGCCGGGCTGTGCTGCACTGTTTGGGGGCCGGCGCTTTCGCCGGGGTCCTGGCAACCTTTGCGGCCTGTCGTTCGTCCTTGGATGCCAACAGGGCGGGAGGCACGGATGCCGGGCGAACCACCGCACGTGGCGGAGGTGGAGAGCTTTCTCGCCGAACGCGGCGAGCGGCTGCTGCGCACGGCCATAGTCCTCGCCGGAAGCCGGGACGCGGGGGAGGACCTGCTGCAGGCCGCGCTTGAACGGATGTTCCGGAACTGGCGCAAGATCCGCGGCGACCCGGAGGGCTACCTGCGGCGCACTCTGGCGCATCTGGCCGCCGACGGGTGGCGGCGCCGCGGCCGATGGCGGGGCAGCCTGGGCCTGCTGCGGGCGGCCGATGCCGGCTACCTGCCCGACGGCACCGTCCAGGTCGATCTCCGCGACCAGCTGGTGCGGCTGCTGGCCCAGCTGCCACCACGGCAGCGCACCGCGATCGTGCTCCGGCACTGGGAAGAGCTGAGCGAGGCCGAGACCGCCGAGATCATGGGCTGCTCGGTGGGCACGGTCAAGTCGGCGACATCGCGTGGCCTGCACCGGCTCCGCGAACTCAGCGGGATCGACCGCACGCCACAAGGGAGACAGGCATGAGCAACGACGTCACCGACCAGCTTCGGGCCGGCATCGAGCGCGTCCCGGCCCAGGTCCCGCG
>JASHOI010000517.1 GCA_030041195.1 Streptosporangiaceae bacterium
GGGGGTGTTGAGGTCTGGGTGGGGGTCGAGGTAGAGCAGCCAGGGATCGTCGTGCCCGCGGCGGACCCCGAGGTAGGTGCCGATGCCGACGGCGCAGTCGCCGCCGAGTACCAGGGCGAGCCGGCCGTCGGCATTGGCCGCGGCCACCCGCTCGGCCACGTCGAGCGCCACGCGGGCGACGGCTCCGGCGTGCATCGCCAGAGGCTGATCCCGGTCAGGGACCCAGCGAAAGCCCGGAACATCCCCGTAGTCCTCGGTCTGGGCTCCGGCCCGGCGAAGTTTGTAGTTCAGGCCTGCGGTGCGCAAAGCTGCAGGCGCCTCCTCCGGCCCGGGGGCAAACGCCCCCGCGCTGCTGGGGGCACCGATGACGGCAATCGGTCGGGGCATCGTCATGGTCTCCTCGCTTGTTCTCGTTGCCGTGCTCGGAACTGTGCGACCCTGTGACGGTTTGAGCAGGTGACAGAGCAAAAGCGTCGGTGACCAGCCGCCGAGGCGTCGGCGAATACGTCGACGCAGCATTCTCCGTCGCAGACTCCGATCCGCTGTGTCCCGCGAACGGCCGTCCAGTCGAGCAGCGCGAGCGCACAGGCCGCTGGGAGCACATCGCGAACGTCGGCCACCGCAAAACCGATACCGGTTGCGTTCGCTCGCTGCCACGGGCGTGTGCGATCAAGGATCGCGTTGATCGCACTGTCGGCCGGCCGGTCATGCGCAGCCGCGTCGAAGATTGCGTGCAGCTCGTTGGCAGTCTTGACCACCTCGGCCGTCTTCCATGGCTGACCAGCGAAGGGAGCGCCAGACGTGGCGAGTTTTGGATATGGCTCGTCCTGCTCGCCGGCGGCCGCCCGTGTGGGATCGGAGAACTCGTTGACGAACTCCACCACCCAGGCCAGCTCGATCCGTGGAACAAGGAACACAGCAATCAGTGTAACGGCATAAACGCCTTCTTGACGTTACAACCCGACGGAGCCATGGTCGACCAGCCCGAGATGAGCGGGCCCGGCGTGAGCAGGTGCGGTTAGCAGCGGCGGAACTGATCGAGGACGGGGCCAGCGACCTCGAGGTGGCCGGCGGTTCCGGGTGTCGAGGATGCCGGCGAACCGGTGGTGGCGGGCCCTGGCCGCGGGCGGCCGGCGGCGCTGGCGTCGAAGGGCGCGGGCGGTGCGAAGTGCACGGGGTGGGATGAGGATCAGTGCTGGACGCTGGCGCGGATCGCTGAGGTGATCGCCGGTTGACCGTGATCGTGAACGTGCGCACCCCGGGGTGGCGGGCGGCGAACTCGGTGATGTTGCGGACGTCCGGGCCGCGCCACTGGTAGCTCGAGCAGTTCGCAGAACTTCCGGCCATGGCCTTGAACGGGTCGTCGAGTTGCTGGAGCGGGATGAGGTGAACACTTTGCCGGTCAGATCGCGCAGGTGCAGCGCGGGCTCTTCGCGGCCCTGCCTGTCGGCCGCGCTCAGCCGGTGCCGAGTGCCGAGGCGATATCTGTGTTGCTGAAATCGTCGCCTGTGAAGAGCAGCGGTTCGTTGGTCTCTTTGGCCAGGGCATAGGCGAAGCAGTCGCCGAAGTTGAGCGAAGCCTTGTGCCCCGAGCCCTTCCCGTAGTCACGGTAGGCATCCCGGGCGATGCGCGCCTGGGAGAGCGTCACCGCGTCCACCTGGATGCCGGCTTCCGCGATGAACTGGTCGAAGCGGCGTGAGGCTACGGGATCGCGGGCACTGTCGACGACGACCGCGGCCTCCAGATGATTAGCTGCCGACATCCGCAGCGTCTCGGCCGCGTCGATCACGTCAAGGTAGGTGTCCGCGTCCGTCTCCTGGCGCAGGATCGCGATGACCGCGGAGGAATCCACCACAGTCATTCTGGCAGTCCTCGGTCGTTGTACAGGTAGCTCCCGATGTCGGTGCTCTCGCTGATCCTGGCCAGCCGCGGTGCCGTGTCCCGGGCGATCGCCTGCAGCCGGTCCCTGCGGCTGTGCCGCAGCCTGGCCTGCTCGCTGTCCAGCCGCGCCAGCCGTTCCATGACCGCCACCCTGACGGCGGTGACCTGGGTTTCCCCTGTCCGGCGCGCGAGCTCGCGAATCAGATGATCGGTGTCCGTGTCCTTGATGCTGACCGCCATTCGCTTTCAACCTTTCTAGCAAGTCTATCTATCATTCTAGACAGGGGCGATTGCGACTGCAAAGTCGGTCGGCCCGTTAGCGCGCGACGAGATGATCGCGATCCTCGACCAGCTGATCGAAGGCGTGACGGCCTGACGTCACGCCGGGGCTTTCCGGCTGCGCTGGAGCGCGTCGGACAGGGCCCCGGACAGAGGGACGGTCCGGGGCAGTACCGTTCCGTCGAAGTAGCGGGGCTTGCTGCGGCGCAGCAGTTCCTCGCCATCGGCGGCCCAGGAGAAGCCGCGTTTGCGCTTGAGGAGCCTGGCGAAGACCGTGCTGGCAATGGCCGGGTCGCGGGCGGCGAGCCGCCGCAGCGGCTCGGGCGAGCCGTCGGGGTCGCCCAGGAAATCGGACAGCCGCTCGCGGTAGCGGCGGCGGGAGATCAGCGCCGGGTTGCTGAACAGCTCCTCGAGAAGGTGGTAGTCCGGGTAGAAGCTCAGCCCTTCGCCCTCGACGAAGTGAATCGCGACGCTCTCCGCCTCCAGAATCTCGGGGACATCATCAAGGAAATCCGCCTGCCCGGCCTCGTCCTGCTCTGCGGCGGGGTCGGCCCGCTCGCGCAGGCGGCGGTAGAAGGCATCGACCTTGCCGGGCACCTCGTCGCCCGGCACGACGATGAGGTCGGAACCGAACAGGCCGACGAACACCGCCTGGTGCTCCGCAAGCATCCGGCGCGCCTCGGCGAGCTTGGCCGGGTTCCGGAAGACCGCTTCGGGATTGCACATCGCCTGCTCGGCGGCGATGGCGAGCACCTGGTCCCGGGCCGACGACGGGTAGGAGGACAGATGACCGTCGGCCGAGGTTGGACCGCGCCCGGTAGGTGAGCTCGTCGAGGAAGTTGAACAGCAATACGGCATCGCGGTCCTTGCCCGTGATCTCGAACAGCCCTTCCACCACGTCCTGCCAGCCCAGCAGCATGTCCCGTTCGGCGGCGGGCAGCTCCGGGTGATCCGCGACGAACTCCTGGACCACGGTGGTCCCCGACGGCAGCCGGTGCTGCAGCGCGAAATGGTCGATGGTCATGGTGAACATGGTCGGACAGCGCGAAGTCCACCAGCATCCCTTTGATGGCACCCGCAGCATTGGCCGAAGCTGAGCTGAGTTTCGCGCGCCCGGCGCTGGGCCGACGACTGGCTGCACCGCAGAGACCTCAGCTTCTGGGCCACGCGCCACTGACTTGGGCTCCCCAGCGACTTGGTGGTGGCCCGGATCGTCGAGCGGGCCGGATGCCGGTCAGGGCGTGTCGCGGTCAGCAGCAGTCGTTGCCCCGCCAGGATTGGGTGCCTTCGCGGACTGCGACCGCAGCGAGGGCCAGGCCGATGACGGGGTCGGCCCACCAGCAGCCGGGCCAGGCGGCGGTGATCGCCAGCCCGGCCAGCACGGCGGCGGCTTGGGCGGCGCACAGGTAGTTCTGGGTGCCCTCCCCGGCAGTGACGGCCGAACCGAGCCGGACCGCCAGCGTGTGCTTGGCCCGGCCCAGCGGCGGCATCACCACCAGCGCGACGGCGGTCAGGGCGATCCCGGTCACAGTGGTCGCGGCGTGGTGGCCGGTGGCCAGGTCGCGGACCGACTGTGCGGCGATATACGGCGCAAGCAGCCAGAAAGAGACGGCGACACCGCGCTGAGCACGGCGCTCGGCAGTGCGGGACAGGGCCCGGCTGCCGGTGAACCGCCAGATCACGATCACGCTGGCCAGCCCTTCCACCGCGCTGCCCAGCGCCCACCCGGTCAGCGCGATCGACCCGGCCGCCAGGCCCTGCCACAGCCCGATGGCGCCCTCGGCGCACATCCACGCCAGGCTGGCCCACGCCAGCCAGCGTGCCGCCCGGGCCGCGCACAGCCACCCTGCCTCGCGCGGAGCTGCCATCCCCGGCTCCGCCGCACATGTGCTGCCCGGGGAACACCAGGTGTCCAGGACAGGGATATCTGGCTCGTGGGCCGGGCGGGCGGCGGTCACGGTGCCTGCGGGCCGCTGGCGTCTGCACCCCAGGCAGGGCACAAGGCCACGGCGTTGCCGGTCGCGGCCAGCACCGTCTCCGCCGCGGCCAGCATCTCGGCCAGCGCGGGCTGGGCCAGCCGGAACACTGAGGCCCGCCCGGCAGGCTGCGAGGTCACCAGGCGGCAGTCCCGCAGGCAGGCCAGGTGCTTGGACACCGTCGACTGCGCCAGCCCCAGCGCGGACACCAGATCGGTCACGCGCGCCGGTCCGGCCGCCAGGCGGCGCACGATCATCAGCCGGGCGGGATCACCCAGCGACCGGAACAGGGCCGCGGCCGGGGCGAGCTCCACCCGCTCTACTTCGGCATCAGGCGCTATCATCGTCATACATCGATGATAGTGATCGCCGCTCACGCAGCCCAAGCCCGTGCACGCGGTTTGTTCATCATGAAGGGGTCAGGTCCCGGCGGGCTAGTGCAGGACGAGGGTGACGCAGAGCCCGGCGACGGCGATGCCCTGGAGCGCGGCGCGCAGGTAGATCACGCTGTCCCAGCGGGTCTGCAGGTCCCGCGCGTTCGGCGGGACCCGGCCTTCTTGCGCGGCCTGGGTGAGCTGCTTGTTGATCGGGGCGTTGATGGTCTGGTAGATGGCCAGCCAGGTCAGCAGCGCGGCGGCTGCGGTCGATGCTGCGGCGGTGGCTGGCCAGTGCCCGCTGATCGCCGATGTCACGGCGGTCAGGACGGTGGCGGCGACACTCAGGATGCCGGGGACAGGGAAGCGGCGGTCGCCGTAATAGTGCATGTAACCGGTCGCCATCACCAGGGTGCGGTCGTCGACCTTCTTCCAGGCCGGGCGCCCGACCAGTGCCCCGAGCACGTCGGTGCCGTAGATAATCCCGGCGGTCAGCACGCCGATGATCGCGAGTACGTGGCTGAGCGTGGTCATGTCGGTGTTGCCCTTCTTGGTGTCAGCTGGCGAACAGCAGCGCGGCGCTGAGCAGGATCAGCACGGCGGTGGTGAAGTGGATGCCGAACGCGGCGGCCCTGGTGCCGCCATGGCGCAGGACGATCAGCGTGTCGCCGAGCGGGACGAGGGCGGCGGCCAGCATGAACCAGGCCTCGGCGTGCGCCCCGGCGAAGGCGAGCAGGGCCAGGCCCACCAGGGCGTAGGTCCCGTCGCGCAGGCCCTTGATCGTCAGGTAGGCCAGGTCGCCGCCGGGTTTGGCGGGGACGCCGTAGCCGGCTGCCGCCGCGCGGGGGGCGATCAGGAACCGCCCGCCGATGAGCAGGACCAGCAGGTTGAGGGCGATGGCGAGGCCGTAGGCGACCGGGGGGAGCATGGCATCCTCCACATTATCTAGCAGCGCTAGCAACTAAAGCGACACTAGCAGATCGACGGCAGGAATGCTAGCGGTGCTAGAATAAGTTTCATGTCGATCCAGGAGCGCCGGGAGCGCGAGCGCGCGGAGCGCGAGAAGCTGATCATTGCGGCGGCCCGCGAGCTGGCCGAGACGGAAGGATGGGACGCGGTAACGACGCGGCGGCTGGCTGAGCGCGTTGAGTACAGCCAGCCGGTGCTCTACAGCCACTTCGGCGGGAAAGACGCGATCAAGACCGCCGTCGCCATCGAGGGCTTTGCCGAACTGGCC
>JASHOI010000518.1 GCA_030041195.1 Streptosporangiaceae bacterium
CCAGCGCCGCTTCGGCCGCGCCGAGCAGCGCGAGGGCTAGCGGATAGGGCTGGCCGTCACCTTCCCAGGCCGCGGCCGCCGCGTCAAAGGCGGCTCGGATCTCGACGGCAGATGTTTCGTCGCCGGGCGCGTCCGCGACCGCGCGGAGCGCTTCGGCGCGGAAGGTCAGCCGGTTCGCCTGCTGAACCGGGCCCCGGGCGGGCATGGCTCCGGCCAGCCCGTGCAGCCGCGCGAGCAGATCCGCGGCCCGCCCGGCCAGCGTGGCGTCGCCGCGGCGGGCCCGGACCGCCGCGCAGGCCGCGCGCGCCGCGACCGCGAGCAGCGGCCACGCGAAACGTGGGTCGAGCGCCAGGTCGATGCGGCCGACGACATCGGCGGCGGTGGCCAGCGCGTCCGAAGGCTTCCCTTCGGCCAGCAGCAGCTCGATGTCCAGCCTGGCCAGCGGTATGGAGTACTGGCCCATGCGCCCGTGCCCGATGCCGGCGAGCGCGGCCCTGCCGAGCGCCGCCGAGTCGGTGGCCGCGGCCAGGTCCCCGCGCCGCAGCGCGATCTGCCCGGCCAGCTGCCGCAGCCCGGCCCGGTTGTTGGGCTGCGTCGGGGACAGCGCGAGCGCGTGCTCGAGCACCTCGGCGGCCTCGTCCCACCGTCCCAGCGCGACCAGCGGCTCGGCCACGTTGATCGCCAGGAACGTGCCGGACGACCGGGCGAGGCCGTAGTCCTCGGCGCTGGCGATGCCGGCCCGCGCCACGTCGGCGGCCCGCTCGTGCTCGCCCATGCCCTCGAGCACGTCTGATTCGTTGATCACCGCACCGAGCAGCGGCTCGTATGCCCCGGCGTCCGTGGCGATCGCGCGCGCCTGGTGCAGCATCTCGAGGGCCGCCCGGTCGTCGCCGTCCCGGTACGCGAGCTCCGCGAGGTCGTGCAGCGCCGCCGCCTCCGTGGCGAGGTTCCCAGCCAGGCGTGCCAGCCGCAGCGCCTCCTCGAGCGCCACGGCCGGCTCGGGCCCGTAAGGCGGCAGGACGTACCTGGCCATGGTGAACAGCACTCGCGCACGCGCCGCATCGGCGACCCCCGGCGGCACCAGGTCAAGCGCCGCCTGCAGGTCGGGCAGCAGGTCCGCGACGCTGCCGCCGTACCGCCGCGCCAGCGCGCGGGTTTCGAGCAGCAGCGCCGCGCGGGCCGGCTCGGCGGCCGGATCCACCTCGTCGAGCGCGGCGGAGGCGAACGCCGCGCTCCGGTCGTTCTCCCCTGCCGTCCCCGCGACCCGGGCGGAGAGCTCGAGCACTCTGAGGTGGCTGGCGCCGATCCGCTGCTCCGCGTCCGGCACCTTGTCCCACAGCTCGAGGACCCGGCCGAGCAGCGTGAGCTCCTCGGCGTACGCGAGCGCGCGGCCCGTCGGCATGGACGCGCGCCAGCAGCTGACCAGCGCTCCCACCGTTTCGTGTGCCGCATACCAGTGATGCGCCTGCTCGATTTCGGCCCGGCCCGGCGCGACCAGGCCGGGATCGTCCCGCAGCGCGGCGGCGAACCGGGTGTGCAGCCGGGTGTGGTCCCCCGGCAGCAGATCGTCGAGGATCGCCTCCCTGATCAGGCCGTGCCGGAACGCGTACCCGTCAGCGTCGACGATGAGCACGTTCGCCGCCACCGCGGGCCGCAGCGCGCGGGACAGCGCGTCGTCGTCCAGGCCGGTGACCGCGGCGAGCAGCGCGTGCCCGCTGCGCTGCCCGCCCGCGCTGGCCGCCCTGAGCACCTCCTGGGTCTCCTCGGGCAGCCGGCGCACCGCGACCAGCAGCAGCTCGCGCAGGGACTCGGGCAGCACGGTGAGATTGCCGCGGTCGCAGTCGCACAGCAGCTCCTCGATGAACAGCGGGTTGCCGTCGGCACGCAGGTGCACCCGGTCGGCGAGCGACGGCTCGGGTTCGTGGCCGAGGATGCGGCCCACCAGCTCGTCCGCGTGCAGCCGGTCCAGCCGGGGCAGGTCCATCCGCTCCACCCAGGGAAGCCTGGCGAGCTCGGCCAGCAGCGGCCGCAGCGGATGGGTGCGGTGCATCTCGTCGGAGCGGTAAGTGACGACGATCAGCACGCCGTCCAGCACCTGCTGCCGGCCGACGAGGAAGGCCAGCAGGTCCCTGGTGGAGCGGTCGGCCCAGTGCGCGTCCTCGATCAGCAGGACCACCGGCCCGTCGTCGGCCAGGCGCTCGAGCAGCGCGAGCATCTGCTCGAACAGCCGGGCCCTGGCCACGATGTCGCCGGCGTCCCCGTCCGCCGGGCCGAACTCGGGCACCAGCCGGGCAAAGTCCCGGATCACCCCGCTGGGCAGCAGCGTGGCCACCCCATCAGGGCCGAGATCGCGGACGAGCTGGCGCAGCACCGCGGTGAACGGCGCGAACGGCAGGCCGTCGGTGCCGAGCTCCACGCAGCCCCCGGTCAGCACCCGCGCACCGGCCGCGCCGGCCCGCGCAGCGAACTCGCTCGCCAGCCGGGACTTTCCCACGCCGGCCTCGCCGCCGACCAGGACGACCGAAGGGCCGCCGGGCCGGGACGGGTCGAGCGCGGCCTCGAGCACAGCAAGCTCCTCGGCGCGACCGACGATGACGGGGCTGGTTGCGCGCGCGGCCATGTCCCCAGGATGCCAGGACGCGGCGTTGCCCCGGGACGGCGGCGATCCGCCGCCCGGGGCAATGGCCAGACTCTTCCCGGGTGCTGCGGCAGTCATCTCATGAGGCCCGGCCGCCGACCGGCTGGCGGTCGTCGGCGCCGGCCCTCTCGGCCGCCGCCGCGCACAGCGCCGAAGCCCACTGGTCCGGCGTGGGGTCGGCCGGGACCCGCTGGGCCGGCCCGGCGGCCGCGGCGCGCCTGCCCCACCAAATCGACCGGGGCCGACGCCGCTGCCCGGCCGCGTCGCGGCTGGCCTGGCGAGCCTGGATGACGAGCCGGTCCCGCGCCGCCTGCTCGTGCCAGTCCCGGATCCGGGCGGCACCCACAGCCGTCATGATGCTCGTGTACATCTCGTCCTCCTCGATATCCGGACCGGTCTGGCCCGGCACTATCGAGGTTCGCCGTAAGGCCCGGATCCGGGCATCGGGCAACTTCCCTATCTTCGGCCTGGGTTCCGGCCGCCCCCTGCCTTAGGCGCCGGCCGGCGCCTTAGGCAGCAGCTGGACCAGCGCGGCGAGGGCGAGTTCCACGACGATGAGGAAGATCAGGCTGCCGCGGAACGCGTGCGCCACGCCGCCGCCGAGCGCCCCGTAGAACACGATCCCGATCAGCGCGACGCCCAGCGCGTTGCCCACCTGCTGCACGGTGGACAGCACCCCGGAGGCCGGGCCGGCGTGCTGCGGCGTGACCCGGGCCAGCACGGTGACGGCGAGCGGGGCCAGCACCATGCCCATGCCGAGGCCGTCGACCAGCAGGCCGGGTGCCAGCCACCCCACGCCGGCACCGCCGGACGCCGCGTGCAGCAGCGCCAGCCCGGCGGCCATGATCAGCGCGCCCACGGCGATCACCTGACGGCCGAGCCACCGGGCCAGGTGGTGCGCGCTGCTCGAGGTGATCAGGTAGCCGCCGCCGATCGCGGTGAACACCACGCCCGAGGCGAGCGCGGTCAGCCCGCGGCCCTGCTGCAGGTAGAGCGCGAGCACCAGGAAGAACGACGCCTGGCCGGTCCAGAACACCAGCTGCGCGAGCAGCCCGGCGGTGACCGCCCGCTCCCGGAACAGCGCGGGGTCGATCAGCGGTACCCCGCCGCGCGCGGAAACCCGGTGCTGGTACCGCGCGAACACCGCAAGCAGCAGGCACCCGCCGGCCAGGCTCGGCCAGGTCCAGGCCGGCCAGCCCGCCTCGCGGCCCTGGATCAGCGGCAGCACGATCGCGACCAGTGCCAGGCTGGCGATCACCATGCCCGGGATGCCGAGCGCGGCGCGGGCGGGCCCGCGCGACTCGGGCACCACGCGCGGGGTCAGCGCCACCGCGGCGACACCGACCGGCACGTTGATCAGGAAGCAGGTACGCCAGTCCAGGCCGAGCACGTCCGCCCTGATCAGCAGGCCGCCGATCAGCTGGCCGGACACCGCGCCGATGCCCAGGCTGAGCCCGAACATGCTGAACGCCCTGGCCTGGGCCGGGCCCGAATAGCTGGTCCGCAGGATCGCCAGGACCTGCGGCGTCATCAGCCCGGCGGAGAGGCCCTGCAGCACTCGGCCCGCGACCAGCAGGCCGGCCGTGGGCGCGAGGCCGCAGGCCGCGGACGTGATCGTGAACAGGACGAGGCCGGCGGTGAACACCCGGCGCCGCCCGAACGCGTCGCCCAGCCGGCTCGCGGTGATCAAGACCGCGGCGACGGCCAGGCCGAACCCGGCGACCACCCACTGGATGGCCGCGGCACCCGCGTGCAGATCGCGCTGCAGCGACGGGATCGCCACGTTCACGATGAAGAAGTCGAGCGTGATCATGAACGCCGCGGTCAGCACGACCGGCAGCACGGCCCAGTGCGGCCGTCCCGCCGCTGTGTCGTTGGCCTGCGCGGCCAGAGTGGTCTGGGTCATCTGTTGCTCCTGTTGGGTGAGCGGCCGCTCAGGCCGCGGCGGGAACCTTGTCGAGGAATCCGTGCACGCTCTGGATCCGGTCACCGGCCAGGACCGCCACGTCGAACCCGATCACGATCGGCTCGCCGCCGGCCGGGCCGAGGTGCCAGGTGAACCGGGCCAGGTTGTGGTGGCCGTCGACCGGGCCGCCGAGCCGCAGCACCTGCCCGGGGAACTGGGCCTGCACGGCCTCGATCGTGGCGTCGATCGCCGCGCGGCCCTCGGCGACCGCGATCGGGTCGGTGTAGCTGCCGTCCTCGGCCCACAGGCCGTCGATCGCGGCGCGGCGGGCCAGCGGGTCGGTCTCGTTCCAGGTCGCGATGTACCGGTCGATCAGCGTCTGGTAGTCGGTCATTGCTGGAGCCTCCTGACTCTGCGAGCGAATTGCTTCGTGCAGGTCAAGAAGCTACGGACGATCACCCGCCGCGGAATCTGTCGCGCTTAGGTAATTACGCGAGCCCGCCGGCGCCCCGTCGTGGCGGGCTTAGGTAGCGTGCTGTGCATGCTGAACGGCCGGGCGGCGGAGCGGGCGGCCATCGACCGGCTGCTGGACGCGGCGCGCGCCGGCACCAGCGGCGCCCTGGTGCTCCGCGGCGAGGCGGGCATCGGCAAGACGGCCTTGCTGCGCTACGCGCAGCACGCGGCTTCCGGCTTCCAGGTGGTCCGGGCCACCGGCATCGAGTCCGAGGCGGAGCTGCCGTTCGCCGGGCTGCACCTGCTGCTGCGGCCGGCGCTGGACCGGATCGGCGCGCTCCCGGTCCCGCAGCGCCGGGCGCTCGAGGGGGCGTTCGGGCTCGCCCCGGCCGCGCCGGGTGAGCGGGGGTCGCCGCCCCGGGGCAGCACCGACCCGCTGCTGATCGGCATGGGGGTGCTGTCCCTGCTGTCCGAGCTGGCCGGGGACGGCCCGCTGCTCTGCCTGGTCGACGACGCGCACTGGCTGGACGGCTCCTCGGCCGCCGCGCTGGCGTTCGCGGCCCGCCGGCTCGGCGAGGAGGGCATCACCCTGATCATGGCCGCCCGGTACGGTGAGGGCAGGTTCCCCGCGGCCGGGCTGCCCGAGCTGCGGGTCGCCGGGCTGCCGCCGGAATCGGCGGCAGCGCTGCTGGACGCCCAGCCCGCCGAGCTCACCGCGGCGCTGCGGTACCGGATCCTGGCCGAGGCGCAGGGCAATCCGCTGGCGCTGATCGAACTGCCGGCCGCTGCCCCCACCCCCCACCCACCTCCCCATTCCCCCCTCACGGACCCCCTTCACGGGCCGGTCATCGAGCATCCCGCTGAGCTCGCGCTGACCGGCCGGCTGCTCGCAGCGTTCAGCGGCCAGGCGGCCAGGCTGCCCGAGCCGACCCGGCTGCTGCTGCTGATCGCCGCCGCCGACGACGCGGGCGAGGCGGGCCTGGTGCTGCGCGCCGGGCAGGCGCTCGG
>JASHOI010000519.1 GCA_030041195.1 Streptosporangiaceae bacterium
GCCACGGCCAAGGACCTGGCGGCCGACGGCGCACAGGGCCATCCGGTCGGGCTCGCCGCGATGCGCCGGGCCGGGCGGGCCCTTGGCATCGCGATCGCGTCAGCCACCTACCTGTGCGACCTCGAGGTGGTATCGATCGGCGGCGGCCTGTCCCAGGCGGGAGCGATGCTGTTCGACCCGCTGCAGGAGGCGCTGCACGCGCACGCCAAGCTTTCGTTCGTGCGCCAGGTCCGCGTGGTTCCCGCCGCGCTGGGCCAGAGCGCCGGGCTGGTCGGCGCGGCCGCGCTCATCCTGGCTGGTGACCGCTATTGGACCGGGGACTGAGCGCTCGGTGCCAGACTTCAGAGCATGACAACGACGTCGGCCGGCCTGCGGGTAGCGGACATCATCGCGGCGCGTGAATTCTTCAGCGGGATCCTGCTGGAGACGCCACTGCTGCACTCCCGGGTGCTCTCCGAGCGGATCGGCGGCCCCGTGTACCTGAAGTGCGAGAACCTGCAGCGCACCGGGTCGTTCAAGGCCCGAGGCGCTTACCTGCGCATCGCCAGGCTGGCGGATGAGGAACGGGGCCGCGGCGTGATCGCCGCGAGCGCCGGCAACCACGGCCAGGGCGTCGCGTTCGCGGCCACGCTGCTCGGCGCGAAGGCGACGGTGGTCATGCCCGAGGGCGCGCCGTTGCCCAAGATCGAGGCCACCAGGCAGTACGGTGCCGAGGTCGTGCTGCACGGCAGCGCCGTGGAGCAGGCGCTGGCCCGGGCCAAGGAGCTGGCGGCCGAGCGCGGGTCGATCTTCATCCATCCGTTCGATCACCCGGACGTCCTGACCGGCCAGGGCACGGTCGGCCTGGAGATCGTCGATCAGTGCCCGGACGCGCGCACGATCGTGGTCCCGGTCGGCGGCGGCGGGCTCGCGTCGGGCGTCGCGGTGGCGGCGAAGGGCGTCAGCCCAAAGATCCGGGTCATCGGCGTGCAGGCCGAGGCGGTGGCCCCGTTCCCTGCGTCGTTCGCCGCCGGGCACCCGGTCACGGTGGCTTCCGGGCCCACCATGGCCGACGGCATCGCCGTGGCCAGGCCCGGTGAGCTGGCGTTCGAGGTGCTGTCGTCGCTGGCGGACCGGATCGTCACGGTGTCCGAGGACAGCCTGTCGGCGGCGCTGCTCATCTGCCTGGAGCGGGCCAAGCAGGTCGTGGAGCCGGCCGGCGCCGCGGGGGTTGCCGCGCTGCTCGAGCATCCCCGCGCCATGGAGCCGCCGGTGGTCGTCGTGCTCTCCGGCGGCAACATCGACCCGCTGCTGCTCGCCAAGGTGCTCCGGCACGGGCTTGCCGCGGCCGGCCGCTACCTGGCGTTCCGCTGCCGGCTGCCCGACCGCCCCGGAGCGCTGGCCAGCGTGCTCGCCGAGGTCGCCGGGCTCGGCGCCAACGTGCTCGACGTGGTGCACGAGCGTGTCACGCCGGGCCTGCACGTCGACGAGGTCGAGGTGCTGCTGCAGGTGGAGACCCGCGGCCCCGGGCACTGCGACAGCGTGATCGCGGCGCTGCGCGATTCCGGCTACAAGCTGCTGTTCAGCTGAGCCCGGCCGCGGTCAGGTCGGATAGCCGGTCGGGTAGCCGCCGGGCTGGGCGTACGGCTGCCCGGCCGGGCCTCGCGCCTTGATGACCACGGTGTGGGCGGCCTTGTCGTGTATGCACTGCCGCTGCCGGTCCCACAGCAGCCACAGCTCGTTGATCAGGGCGAAGAGGCCGCCGACGATCGGAACGATCGGCGGCAGCGCGTACACGGCGGCGCGGCCGCCCGCCGCCCCGCCGCCGACCTTCGACCGGTCGCTGGCCCGCACGACCTTCGTGCCCAGCGCGCGCTTGCCGAGGGTGCGTCCCCACAGCCCGTGCTGCACCCAGTCATAGGCGAACATGAGCACGGCGAAGACCACGCCAGCCAGGAAGAGCGAGCCGACCAGGTGGGTTGCGGCGTGCGAGACCGCTGTCTGCGCCGCCGAGCCGCTGAGGTTGCCGGCATACTGGTTGTCGATTGCCTGGATTCGGTTGGCGTACGTGCCGAAAGCGGGAATCCATAGCGGGCTGCAGATTGCGCCGATGACGCACCAGTCGATGATCCGGCCGAGCAGCCGCTGCCACCATTCGGCGAGGGTCGGATCCTTGCCGGGCCCGTATTGATAGCCGGTTCCTGGATATGGCTGGTACGGCTGTGTGTACCCGGGCTGACCGTACCCGGGCTGGGCATACCCAGGCTGGCCGTACCCGGGCTGGGCGTACTGCGGCTGCTGCCCGTACCCGGGCTGGTGGGTATACCCCGGCTGCTGGCCGTACCCGGGCTGCTGGGCGTATCCCGGCTGGGCGTACCCGGGCTGGCCGTATCCGGGCTGCGGCTGCTGGCTGTACCCGGGCTGGGGCTGGCTGCCGTATCCAGGCTGGGGCTGGGTCCCGTATCTGGGCTGCGGCTGCTGGCTGTACCCGGGCTGGGGCTGGGCGCCGTACCCGGGCTGGGGCTGGGTCCCGTATCCGGGCTGGGGCTGGGTCCCGTATCCGGGCTCTGGCTGGGTGCCCGGCTGAGCTTGGGGCTGGGCCCCGGCTCCGGGTGGAGGCTGCGCGTGCCCAGGCTCAGACGGGGGCCCCGCGGGCGGGCCCGTGGTGCCCTGGTACCAGGGGGCGGTCGGCTGCCCGTCGGTCGGCTGCCCGTCGGTCGGCTCCCCGTCGGACGGTTGAGCTGCGCCGGGCGGGTCGCCGGATCCCCGTCCAGGATCGTCCTGGGATTGCGTCACGCGGGCTATGATGCCCTACTTCCGAGAACGGTGCCTAGTCGCGGGCGCGGCACCATAATCTTTTCGGCGCTGCCGGCCTGCAGCGTCCGTGACGGGCGTGTCTGGGGCTGCGTCAGAGGTTTCCGCGGCGCGACTGTTCCCGCTCTATGGCCTCGAACAGGGCCTTGAAGTTGCCCTTGCCGAACCCCTGCGATCCGTGCCGCTCGATCAGCTCGAAGAACACCGTCGGCCGGTCCTGAACCGGCCTCGTGAAGATCTGCAGCAGGTAGCCGTCCTCGTCACGGTCCGCCAGGATCCTGAGCTCCCGCAACTGGTTCACTGGGAGCCGGGTATCGCCCACCCATTCCCCGAGCGTCTCGTAGTAGCTGTCCGGGGTGTCGAGGAAGCCAACGCCAGCGGCCTGCATGCCGCGGACCGCGGCGACGATGTCATCGCATGCCAGCGCGATGTGCTGGACGCCGGGGCCGCCGTAGAACTCCAGGTACTCGTCGATCTGCGACTTCTTCTTGCTGACCGCCGGCTCGTTGATCGGGAACTTGACCTTGCGGGATCCGTCGGCAACCACCTTGCTCATCAGCGCCGAGTACTCGGTGGCGATGTCGTCGCCGACGAACTCCTTCATGTTGGTGAAGCCCATGACCTGCCGGTAGAAATTCACCCAGTCGTCCATCTTGCCGAGTTCCACGTTGCCGACGCAGTGATCAATCTCGGTGAAGAACGGGCTGGCAGGCGGGGTGACGAGCGGGCTGGCGGCCACGTACCCCGGCAGGTAGGGACCGCTGTAGTTGGCGCGCTCAACCAGCGTGTGCCTGGTGTCGCCGAAGGCGGCGATCGAGGCAAGCACCACCTTGCCGTAGGAGTCCTCGAAGACCTCGGGCTCGGTCAAGCCCGTGGCGCCGTGCGCTGTCGCGTACGCATAAGCGGCCTCTGCCGACGGCACGCCAATGGCCAGGTCGATCACTCCGTCGCCGTGTGCCGCCACGTGCTCGCCCAGCGCGGTGCCGGCCTTGACCGGACCGCGGAACACGAAGCGCGCGTTTCCGGACTCGAGCACGTACGCGGCCTCGTCCCGGCAGCCGGTCTCCGGCCCCCGGTAAGCGATGCATCGCATGCCGAATGCCGTGGAGTAGAAGTGCGCGGCCTGCCTGGCGTTCCCGACCGCGAAGACCACGGCGTCCATGCCGGTGACGGGGAACTCGTCCGATTCGGTCACCGGTCCCTGCTGCACCTGCGCTGCCATCCGTGCCTCCCGCCGTCGTGCGACTGCCGCACCCCATCGAGTTACAGGCAGGATCTGCCTTCGAAGTCAAGATGCGCAACTGTCGCTTGAATCCATAGGCAACTTGTATAGTCATTGCACGCTGAAGCCCGATTCACTGAGCACCATGCCCCCTACCGGGAGTACGTAATGATCGACGAGCTGGACGCGCAGCTGATCGACCTGCTCGCTGCCGAGCCGAGGGTCGGGGTGCTCGAGGCCTCGAGGCGGCTCGGCGTGGCCAGGGGGACGGTGCAGGCCCGGCTGGACAGGCTGCGGGATCGCCGCGTCATCACTGGCTACGGGCCCGACGTCGATCCGGCGGCGCTTGGCTTCCATGTCACGGCGTTCGTGACGCTGGAGATCCGCCAGGCGGGCGGGCACGACCCGGTCACGGCCAAGCTCGCGCTGATCCCGGAGGTGCTGGAGGCGCACACGATCACCGGCCAGGGTGACATGCTCTGCCGCGTCGTCGCGCGCGACAACGCCGACCTGCAGCGGGTCATCGACGCCATTGTCGACGTGCCGGGCGTGGTACGCACCTCCACCGTGATCGCCCTGGCCGCCCCGATCACCTACCGCACCCTCCCCCTAGTCCGGACCGCCGCCGCCACCCCCGTCCAGCAGCCCTAGGACGCTTCGGCGTCCCGCCGCCACTTATCACGCGTTCGGTGGCCGCAATTCGGGCATATCGGCCCACCAAATGAATGGAAGGCGTGAAAAGTTGAAATTGTCGATCTTGGTCCGGTGCCCATGGGGCAGGAGCGACGGATGAAACCGGTACCGAGACCTGGCCCAGCGGAGGGTGGCTGGGCTGCTGCGGGGCGGGCGGGATGACGCGGTAAGGCACGGCATCGACGCCGAGCTGGTGCGGTGCAGTCGGCGGCGTGGGGCTGGCGCGGCCCGCGAGCGCGGCGGCCAGGGCGGCCAGCGAGCGCGGCGGCCAGGGCGGCCAGGGCGGCCGGGGCGGCCGGGGCGCGGGGCTAGCTGGCGTCGGCTGGCCCGGCTAGTTCGGAGGCGATGCTGAAAACGGCGGAGCACAGCTCCTGACGGTCTTTCACCTGGTCGGCGAAGAACATCCAGCCCACGCTGACCGCTCCGAGCGCCATCGTGGCGCGGAGCCGGTGCTGCAGGTCGGCGCCCGGCTCGGTGAGCGCATCGACCAGGCCGCTCATCCTCTCCTTGAATACCTCGCCGCGTTTCTTCTCCACGGCCAGGCTGTTCATGGCCGCCTGATTGTGCTGCAGCATGCGGAACACGCCGCTGCCCTCGGCGACGATCTGCACGTACCTGCTGAGGACTTCGTCGCGTGTCGCCGCGGTTCGCGGCTGAGTCTTGGCCCAGGCGATCACGGCGTCGATCTGGCCGAAGTAGTCCTCGGCCAGGCTGCGGACGATGTCTTCCTTCGACTTGAAGTGGTAGTACAGCGCCGCCTTGGTGACGTCGAGGCGTTCGGCGATCTCGCGCAACGAGGTCTTGTCGTATCCCTGCTCGGCGAACAGTTCCAGGGCCACCTGCTGGATGCGCGCCCGGGTGTCACTGCGGCGCGCGTCGTGGTGCGGGTCGTGGGCGGCCCCATGGCGGGTGTCGGCCTGCGCGCCGGGACCGGCCCCGTGGCGCGGGCCGTGACTGGCAAGATGACCCGCATCGTGCTCGCCGCGCCCCGCGTGTTCTATATCCATGCGCGCCGCCTCACCGGACGCCATGTCGGCGACCGCGATCGTGCTGCGCTGCTGCTCGTTCCTTGTCACTGAATTCCACGCCTCTGTAGCTGATGTCGCCGCCGCCAATTAACTTGACGGCCGGTTAGTTAGCAGCATACTGTTGCTTGTCTGAAGATGCTAGCCGGTCGGCAAGTAGGTTGAGAAGAGCCGAGCCGCGCACGACCTCGGAGGGAGCCGGGCACGATGGCGGAGACGCAGTCGGGGGCGGTGCCGAGCGGGCCCAAGCGCGAGATCCTGGTCGTGCTGCCCGGGCTTTTGCTCGCCCTGATCATCGCCATGCTCGACCAGACGGTCGTCTCTACCGCGCTGCCGCGCATCGTCGGTGACCTCGGCGGGGTGACCCACCTGTCCTGGGTGGTCACCGCCTACGTGCTCTCCTCGACGATCACCACACCGCTGTACGGCAAGCTCGGCGACCTCTACGGCCGCAAACGCTGGCTGATGATCGCGATCGTGATCTTCCTGATCGGGTCGGCGCTGTCCGGGCTCTCGCACTCGATGGACCAGCTGATCATGTTCCGGGCGCTGCAGGGGCTCGGCGCCGGCGGCCTGATGGTCGGCGTGATCGCCACCATCGGCGACATGGTCTCGCCCCGGGAGCGCGGCCAGTACATGGGCTACATGATGGCCTCGATGATGCTGGCCCTGATCGCCGGCCCGCTGGTCGGCGGCTACATCACCGACGACCTGTCCTGGCGCTGGATCTTCTACATCAACATGCCGGTCGGCGGCGCGGCGCTGATCTATCTGTGGGCCACGCTGCACCTGCCGTACAAGAAGGTTGAGCACAAGATCGACTACCTGGGCGCCGGGATGCTCGCGATCGCCGCCACCGCGGTCGTGCTGCTGACCACCTGGGGTGGCACCGAGTACGCCTGGGCTTCTCCGGAGATCATCGGCCTCGCCGCGGCGACCGTCGTCGCCACGGCGCTGTTCCTGTGGATCCAGACCCGCGCCGCTGAGCCGGTGCTGCCGCTGCACGTGTTCCGCAACCGCAACTTCTCGGTCGCCACCGCGATGAGCTTCCTGCTCGGCATGGCGATGCTCGGCGCGCTCACGTTCCTGCCGCTCTACCAGCAGACCGTGCAGCACCTGTCCGCGGTCGGCAGCGGGCTGATGCTGATCCCGATGATGCTCGGCGTGACCACCACGTCGCTGATCGGCGGGTTCGTGATGACGCGCACCGGCCGGTACAAGTTCATGCCGATCGTCGGCGGCGCGATCATGTCGGTCGCCATGTTCCTGCTGACCGGCCTGCACGCGAACACCAGCCTGCTCCACTCCGGCATTTTCTACGTGGTGCTCGGCATCGGCATGGGCTTCCTGATGCAGATCACATCGGTGATCGTGCAGAACAGCGTGCAGCCACGCGACATCGGCGTGGCCAGCAGCTCACGCACGTTCTTCCAGCAGATCGGCGGGTCGATCGGCGTGGCCCTGTTCGGCGCGATCTTCGCCCGGCGGCTGACCGACACCCTGACCAAGCAACTGCCCGGAGTGCACCTGGACGCAGCGGGCGGGCAGCTCGATCCGGTCACGGTCAACCACCTGCCCGGGCCGATCAAGCACGACGTGTTCTTCGCGATCTCGCACGCGATCGACGGCATCTTCGTCTGGGCGGCGCCAGCGGCCATCCTGGTGTTCATCCTGGCCTGGTTCATCAAGGAGGTGCCGCTGCGCAGCAGCGCGACGCCGCCACCGTCCGAGACTCCGGCCAGCGAGCCAGAGTACGCGGCCTGAACCCGTTCCGGAAATAGACCGCGGCGGCTTCCGGTCCGCTTATCCGGAAGCCGCCGCGAATGCTTGGGCTACATGCCCACGTACGGAACGGCGTCGAGGATCTCGACAGTGTTGTTGCGCCCGTTGGGCAGCGTGTACGTCGCGGTCTCCCCGACCTTCTTTCCGGAGATCGCCGCGCCCAGTGGTGACTTGGGTGAGTACACGTCGATCGGCGCGCCGCTCTCCTCGCGCGAAGCGAGGAGGAACGTCACTTCATCCTCGTCTCCGGCGAACCGGACAGTAACCGTCATGCCGGGGCCTACCACGCCTTCGGTGCGCGGCGGGTCTCCGACCCGGGAGTTGTCCAGGATCTGCATGATCTGGAGGATCCGGCCCTCACGCTTGCCCTGCTCTTCCTTGGCAGCGTGGTAGCCGCCGTTTTCGCGTAGGTCGCCTTCTTCGCGGGCGGCCTCGATCTTCTTGGCGATCTCCGTGCGCCCAGCACCCGTGAGGTAGTCCAGCTCCGACTTGAGCCGGTCATACGCCTCCTGGGTGAGCCAGGTGACGGTGTCATCGCGGGTTTCGGTCACGAGAACTCCTAGAGTGGAAGCGGAAACAGAGGTCCGCCGGGCCCTGGCTGGGCCCTGGGGGTAATCCTTCGAGATTAACAAGGCTCCGCAAATACGTCGCGCCTGTCAATGTCCCCGGACACCTCTCCGGCCGCCTCAAGACGCCTCCCGGGCCGCGCCCAGACACCTCCCGGCCCGCCGCCGGACGCCTGCCGCGCCGCCGCCGGACGGCTCCCGCGCCGCCCCCGGACGGCTCCCGCGCC
>JASHOI010000520.1 GCA_030041195.1 Streptosporangiaceae bacterium
CTCGCTGACCCCGGTCTCGCGGGCCAGGCGGGCCAGCGCCGTCCACGGCGCCTCCCCAGCCCGGCGCGCCGCGTCCAGGGCGACAGCGATGCGGCCGAACGCCCAGCCACCGCCGATCTCGGCGGCGGCCTCGAGCGCCTCGGTGGGCCCGGCCCCGGCCCCCCGCTCGAGCGCGACCAGGTCGAGGTAGCTGGTCAGCGCGTGCCGGAAGTCGCTGCGCCGCTCCGCCGCGTTGACCTTGGTCACCAGGTCCGGCGCGAAGAAGAGGCCGACGCCGAAGGCCACCGACGCGATCCCGGGCAGCTGCCAGCCCAGGCCGACCCCCCCGAGCGCCAGCAGCCCCACCAGCGCCGGCGGCACCGCGAGCCCGATCAGGCCGCAGGTTATCTTGCTGGCGATCCAGGTGTCACGGTCCTGCCCGAGCAGCGCCAGGTCCGCCGAGGGCGCCGGCAGCCAGGGCAGCTCGTCCGAGATGTGCCGCGCGAGGCGCAGCGGCACCGAGGCGCCGCGCCCCGGTGCCGGGGACGACTCCAGCCGGGCGAGCGCGGCATCGAGCCGCGCGGGCGCCGGGATGAGCTCGCGGACCACGAGGAAGATGCCCAGGCCGCCGAGGACCCCGGCGACGATCACCCATACGCTCACTGCGGCCTCCCTGCCTGTGCCAGATCGGGCGGCACCCTGACCGGCTCCTCCGGGTCGAGGAACCTGCCCGGGGCCGGCATGGTCCCGAGGCGGTGCAGCCAGCCGAGCGCGATGGCGTAGAGCCCGGCGACGAACGCGAGCACGAGTTCCCCGGCGATCGTGCCGAACGGAGCCGAGTAGGACCGGTTCAGCACCGCGAAGGCGGTGAACCCGAGCACGAAGACCGCGATCCACCGGACCGTCGTCCGGTGCACGGCCCGTTCCGCCTCGATGTCGCGCCGGGCCGCGACGTCCCTGGCCAGCATCACCGCGAGTGCGTTGAGCACCTCGCGCACCCCGCCGCCGCGGCGGCCGGTCGCGATGATCAGCGCGGCCGCGATCCGGTCCGCCGCCGGGTCGGCGATGTCGGCGGCGAAGGCCCGCAGCGCGGCCTCGGTGCCGGTGCGGGCCGACAGCCTGCGCGCCAGCGCGCCGACCGGCTCGGCGATCGCGGCGGGCGCGGTGCGCGCGCTGGCCTCGAGGGCTTCCTCGAGGCCGCGGCTGGCGGTCAGCATGTCGCTGAGCCGCCGGACCCACTGCTCCAGGCCCTCGAGCATCTCGGTGCGCCGCCGCTGCCCGCGGACGAAACTCAGCCGGGGCAGGAAGATCACCGCTGCCGCGGTCGCCAGCGCGGCCACCGGCCACCCGGTGATCAGCAGCATGACCAGGCCGGCCGGCACCGCGAGCAGCAGCCGCCGGCGCTGCGGGGCAAGCCGCATCCGCGGCCTGGCCGCCCGCGGCACACCGGGCGGCCGCGGGCGTCCGATCAGCTCCCGGGCGCCGAACACGAGCCCGGCGGCGATCAGCCCCCCGGCGAGCGCGGCCAGCAGCATCATCGCCATCCCCCGGTCTGCGCCATGGCCCGCTGCCGGTCCAGCAGCCCGGGATCGAAGCCCGCGGCCGCCAGCCTGGCGAGCAGCCTGGGCGAGGGAGTGTGCGCGGCGAGCGCATGCCCGTCCGGCCCCTCGGGCAGGAAAAGCCGGTTGACCGCCGGGCGCTCGGTGTCGCCGGGCGGCATGACCTCGAGGACCTCCGACACGTACCGCACCGTCCGGGTGCCGTCGTGCCGCTTGCGCACGTGCACGATCACGTCGACCGCCATCCCGACCAGGATGTGGATCGCGCGCTCGGCCAGGCTCAGCCCGCCGCGCAGCCCGAGGATCAGGATCCGGTCGAACGCCTCGGTCGGCGAGTTGGCGTGCAGCGTGCACATCGAGCCCTCCTGGCCCGAGTTCATCGCCTCCAGCATCGGCATGATCTCGCCGCGCCGGACCTCGCCGACCAGGATCCGCTGCGGGTTGTGCCGCAGCGCGTGTGCGATCAGGTCGTGCAGCGAGATGCCGCCGGCGCCCTCGGAGTTCGGCTCCCGCGCCTCGAACGCGATCACGTCCGGGTGCTGCTGGGTGCCGTGCAGGAACAGCTCGTACTCCGATTCCAGGGTGGCCACCCGCTCGCCGGGCGGGATCTCGGCGGCGAGCCCGCGCAGCAGCGTGGTCTTGCCGGCGTTCACCCCGCCGGTGACGATGATGTTGCAGCGGGCGCGCACCGCCGCGGCGAGGAAGCTGGCCAGCGTCACGTCCATCGTGCCGAGCTGGATCAGCCTGCCCAGGGTGACGTCGAGCTGCCCGTGCCTGCGCAGCGACACGCACGGCCTGGGGGTGACCGCCATCGTCGCCGTCATCCGGGCACCGCCCGCGAGCGCGACGCTGACCAGCGGCGAGGCGGCGGAGAAGTCGCGGGCGGTCTGCCCGCCGCGGGCGGCCCAGTTGCGGATCATCGCGATCAAGTCGTCGTCGGTCGCCGCCACCGGCGGGCCCATCACCCGCTCCCCGGTCGCGTACGTGACCCACACCTCGTCGCAGCCGTTGACGTCCACGTTCTCCACGTGCGGATCCCGCAGATAGCCGGCCAGCGGCCCGAGCCCGTACCGCTGGTCGTAGACCGCCTGGGCCAGAGCCTCCCTGTCGGCCGGCGACAGCACCGGGGCTCCGGCCCTGACCTGCCGCTCCGCCCAGGCCCGTACCGCGTCACCGATCAGCGGCAGTGCCTCGTCCTGGCTGGCGCCGTCCTGCAGCCGGTCCGCGACCATCGCCAGGATCTCCGCGACGCCACGGCGCAGCCTGCCGTCGCCAAGCCCCGACGGCATACGCGGCGCCCGGACCCGGCCGGCCGCCGAATCTCCGGGCTGGCGCGGCCCCCCGGGAACGGCCGACCAGGGCGGCAGGGGCGTCGGCGGGATCGACTGGGGCGAGGGGGCAGAGGGCGAGGGGGGATACGTATGCGTCATCGGCTGGCGCTCGCTTCCCGGGCCGCCGGGCCCGGCCACCCCGGATGCCTGGCCGCCGGCCCCGCCGCCGCCTCGCGCAGCGCGCGCAC
>JASHOI010000521.1 GCA_030041195.1 Streptosporangiaceae bacterium
GGCGCGCAGCCGCTTGCGCTGGATGCCGGTGATGCCGACGGCGACGATCAGGACCGCGCCCTGGAAGACCTGCGGCACCCACTCCGCGGTTCCGGCCTGCAGCAGCCCGACGCTTCCGGTCCCGATCATCAGCACGGCGACCACGGTCCCCCACGGATTGAACCTGCCCTGCCGGAACTGGGTGGCACCGACGAACACGGCCGAGAAGGCCGGTATCAGGTACTCGGGCCCGGTGGTAGGGTCCGCGGACCCGAGCTGGGCGGCCAGCGCGATGCCCGCGAACGACCCGAGGAGACCCGAGAACACCAGCGAGATCGTGCGCAGCCGCGCGACACGGACGCCGATCAGCCGCGCGACGTCCGGACCGTACCCGGCGGCGTAGGTGTGCCGCCCGAACACGGTCTGCTCGAGCACGTACCCGAGCGCGAGCATGGCCACGAGCATGTACAGCACCGGCAACTGGACTCCGGCGAGGCTCGCGCTGGCGAAGTTCGAGAAGCTGCCCGACAGCTTGCCGGTGATGATCTGGTCCCCGGACACCCACAGGGTCAGCGCCGCGATGATCGACCCGGTGGCCAGCGTGCCGATGAACGAGTCGATCCGCATCCGCACCACGACCAGGCTGTTGAACAGGCCTATGGTCAGGCCCGCGCACAGCGTCAGCAGGATCGCGGCGGCGGGCGGCAGCCCGAGACTGTTCAGTGACCAGCCGACGAACACGCCAGCGAAGCCGATCGTGGAGCCGATGGAAAGATCGAAGATGCCCGCGGCCAGCGGCAGCACGACGCTGAGCGCGGCCAGCCCGGTGATGGCGTACTGGTTCAGGATGCTCTTGGCGGTCTGTGCCGTCGGAAAGATGCTGGGCTTCCAGATCGTGAAGATCACGATCAGCGCGATCCACACGTACACCGCGCCGATGTTGCGGAAGCTCAGACGGGCGGCCAGCCGGACCGCCCGGCGCCTGGCAGGTGCCTCGGCGATCTCGGCACTCGTGATCATATGCCAGCCTCCCAAGGTCACGGGTAATGTACCAAGCGCTTGCTAGGATGTCGACATGGATCGCGCGACCGGGTTCCCGTCCGGTATCGAGGCCGAGCGGGCCGCGGAGTACCGGCGCCGCGGCTGGTGGGGCCCGGACTCGCTCGCCGATCACGTGGCTCGCCACGCAGCCAGCCGCGGCCCGGAGCCCGCGTACGTCACCGCGGACGGCGTGCTGACCTGGAGCGGCTACGACACCTGCTCGGACCGGCTCGGGTGTGCACTGCTGGCGCTCGGCGCCGGGCGCGGGGAACGGGTAGCGATCCAGCTGCCGGACTCGGCGAGCGTGCACGTTGCGCTCCTGGCCTGCGAAAAGGCGGGCGTCGTCGCGGTCGGCATCGGCGCGCGGGCCGGGGACAGGGAACTGCGGCACATCGTCGCCAAGACCAGGGCGACCGCGCTGATCTCGCATGCCGAGCACCGGGGGCGCTCAATGCGCGCGGTAGCCGCGTCGCTGCCCGGGATCCGGCACCACGTGGTGGTCCCCCGGTTCGAGCGCGATCCCGGTGCTGCCCTGCTGGTCGACGGCGCCGCCGCCGACCCCGCCGCGGCCGGCCCGGGGGCCCTGGCCGCGGCGCGATTCGGGCCGGACGAGTTCTGGATGGTCAACTCGACGTCCGGCACCACGGGGATGCCGAAGTGCGTGATGCACTCCCAGAACAGGTGGCGGTATTTCCACCTGATAGCGGCCGAGGTCGGCGCGCTGGGCGCGGACGACGTGATCATGAGCGTGGTTCCCGCCCCGTTCGGGTTCGGCCAGTGGAGTTCCCACTTCACCCCCACCTATCTGGGCGTGCCGACGGTCGTGACCGAGCACTTTTCGCCCTCGCTCACGCTTGAGCTGCTGCAGCGCGAGCGGGTCACGGTCTTGTGCGCCGTGTCCACTCAGTTCCGGATGCTGCTCGCCGATCCCGCGATCGAGCGGTGCGATCTGTCGGCGCTGCGGCTGATGTTCACCGGGGGTGAGCCAATCCCGTACCAGGCCGCCCGGCGCTTCGAGCAGGTCACCGGCGCGGTGATCCTGAACTTCTACGGCTCGAACGAGAGCGGCTTCGCGACCGCGACGTCCGTCCGCGACCCGCGGCACAAGCGGCTCAGCACGTCCGGGCGGCCCCAGCCCGGCACCGAACTGCGGCTCTACGAGGGCGGGGAGGACGTCACCAGCGGCCGCCGCGGCCAGCCCGGCTCGCGCGGGCCGGCGGTGTGCCTCGGATACCTGGACGATCCGGAGGCCAACGCGGAGCTGTTCACGGCCGACGGGTTCGTGCTGCACGCCGACGTCGCGGAGGTCGACGCCGAGGGCTACCTGTCGGTCGTGGGACGGAAGTCGGACCTGATCATCCGCGGTGGCAAGAACATCAGTGCCCGCGAGGTCGAAGACGAGGTCGCCGCTCATCCGCGGGTGGCGCTGGCCGCTGCGGTGCCGGTCCCCGACTCCGTTTTCGGCGAGCGGGTCTGCGTTTACGTCGAGCTGCGGGACGACGGCCCGCTCACGCTCGAGGAGCTGACCGGGTTCCTGCTGGCCCGCGGCGTGTCAAAGGAGATCCTGCCGGAACGGCTGATCGTGCTGGACGAGCTGCCCCGGTCGTCCGGCGACAAGGTCGCAAAGGCGGAACTGCGGCGGGACGCTGCGAAGCTGCTGCCTTGACCAAGCAATCGCTTGGTAGATATCGTACCGGCCGTGACGTTCGAGACGCTCGCCGGCGGCCTGACGTTCCCCGAGGCCCCGCGCTGGCACGGCGGCGCGCTGTGGTTCTCCGACATGCACGCCCACGCGGTGCTGCGCCTCGAGCCGGCCGGAACGCTGACCACGATGGCCGAGGTTCCCGGGTGCCCGTCCGGCCTGGGCTTCCTGCCCGACGGCCGGATGCTCGTCGTGTCCATGCATGACCGCCGGGTGATGCGGCTCGACCCGGACGGGCTGCGTCAGCACGCGGACCTCAGCGCGCTGGCGCCCTGGCACTGCAACGACATGGCCGTCGACGCGAACGGCCGCGCCTACGTCGGCAACTTCGGCGACGACTCTGCGCCTCCCGCTCCCCCGGCGCCAACCGTCCTGATAGCGGTCGAGCCGGACGGGCAGGCCCGGGTGGTGGCCGACGAGCTGATGTTCCCGAACGGGATCGCCGTCGGCGACGGCGGCAGGACGCTGATCGTGGCCGAGACCCGGTCGGTGCCGGGCCGGCTCAGCGGCTTCCGCGTTCTGCCGGACGGCGGGCTCGCCGACCGCCGCGTGCTGGCCGAGTTCGGCGCGGGTGAACTGCCAGACGGGATCGTGCTCGACGCAGCGGGCGGGATCTGGGTGGCGATGCCGTTCTCCGGAGAGGTCGTGCGGGTCAGCCCGGGCGGCGCTGTCACCGAGCGCATCAAGATCGACAGCGCCTACGCGGTGGCGCTCGGCGGGCCGGACGGCCGGGACCTGTTCGTCTGCACGGCTCCGAGCTGGGTTCCCGAGGAGGCGGCCCGGCTGCGCGGAGGGGCGATACTGCGGACCCGGATCGAGATACCCGCCGCGGCCGCCGGGCCGACCGTGCCCTCCGGCGCGTTCTAGGCGCTTCCGTACATCGGCTGCGCCGTGCCGGAGATCGCCCGGAGCACCTCGCCCTCGGAGATCGCGCTGCCGTGCAGTTCCTCGACAACCCGCCCGTCCACGAGCGCCAGCACGCGGTCACAGACGCTGACGAGATCCTCGGTGTCTGAGGAGCAGATCACGAACCCGGTGCCGGAGCGTGCGTACCTGCGGATCAGCTCGTAGATCGCGTTCCGCGCCCCGATGTCGACCCCGCTGGTCGGGTCCTCCATGAACACCACCCGCGGATCGAGCCCGAACCACTTCGCCATCAGCACCTTCTGCTGGTTGCCGCCGCTGAGCAGTGCGTACAGCCGGTCGGGGTCCGGCGGCCTGATGTCCAGCCGCTCGATCCATTCCCGGGCCGCTGCCCGTTCCCGCGAGTGGTCGATCCGCCCCGCGCGGGCGAATTGCGATACCCAGCCGAGCGTGATGTTCTCGCTGATCGTGAAGTTCGGGATCGCGGCCTCGGGGTGGCGGTTGGGCAGTATCAGCGCGAGCCCCAGCCGGCGCGCGAGCTGTGGAGTCATGGGATCGGCGGCGACCCGCTCGCCCGCGACGTTGAGGCTGGCCGTGGCGGGAACCGCGCCGCACACGGCTCCGGCGAGGATCTCACGCCCGGAGCCGGACAGCCCGGCGATACCCAGCACCTCGCCGCGGTGGACGTCGAAGCTGATGCCGGTGATCGGCGCGCAGCGCAGGTCACGGACCTCGAGCACGGCCCGTCCGCGGCTGTGCTGCGGCTCGGTGTGGGCGGAGGTGAGCTCGAGTTCCTCGCCGACGATCAGGCGCGCCAGCCGCCCGCGGTCGACGCTGGAGGCCGGGATCGTGCCCTGGCACCTGCCGTCCCGCAGCACCGTCACCTGTGCGGCCAGGCTCAGCACCTCGTCGAGACGGTGCGAGACGTACAGGATGCTGACCCCGTTGTCCCGCACCTTGTGCAGGACGCTGAACAGCGCCTCGCACTCGGTCGGCGGAAGGGCACTGGTCGGCTCGTCGAGCACGAGCAGCGAGATCTCTCCCGAGCTGTCGTCGAGCGAACGCGCGATCGCGAGCGCGCTGCGCTCAACCGCGCGAAGCTGCCGCACCGGCCGCTCGACGTCGAATTCGACGCCGATGCGCGCCAGCAACCGCTCCGTCAGCTGCCGCTGGGCGCGGCGGTCGATGCGGGTCGCGTTTGTGGTGAAGCCGGCGACGAGCCCGACGTTCTCGGCCGCGGTCAGCTCGCCGATCAGGCCGAGGTCCTGATGGACGAATCGCAGACCCCTCCGGCGGGCGTCGGCGGCCGACCCGAAATGCAGGGGGTCACCGCCGGTGAGCACCCGCCCGCCCGGATCCGGCAGGTGAAAGCCGGCCAGGATCTTGATCAGCGTCGACTTGCCGGAGCCGTTCTCGCCGACGAGTGCGTGGATCTCACGCCGGCCGATGTCAAACGACACGTCCGCGAGCGCCCGCTGGCCGGGAAAGGTCTTCGACAGCCGCTCGATCGACAGAAGCGGCGCAGGCGAGGGCTCGGTCATCGCACAGTTTCCACGGGCACCGCTCCTGCCGCTTGCACCGGCACTGCTCCTGCTGCTGATGCTGACCTAGCGCTTGCTCAATTGAGGCTACCACCTGCCGCCTCCGGCAGGCGCTGCCGCGCGCGCTCGCGCAGGTCCCGCTTGAGCACCTTGCCGCCCGCGTTGCGCGGCAGCTGGCCGACGAACACGATCTCGCGCGGCACCTTGAAGTTGGCCAGCCGCTCCCGGCAGTGCGCTATCACGTCATCCTCGCTCGGGCGATGGCCGGGGCGCGCGACAACGTAGGCCAGCCCGACCTCGCCCAGCCGCTCGTCCGGCTTTCCCACGACCGCGCAGTCGATCACCGAATCCAGCCGCAGGATCGCGTTCTCGATCTCGGCCGGGTAGACGTTGAAGCCGCCGACCGTGAACATGTCCTTCAGGCGGTCCGTGATCGTCAGGTACCCGCGGCCGTCGAGGCGGCCGATGTCGCCGGTGTGCAGCCATCCGTCGGGCTCGATCGCGGCGCTGGTCGCCTCGGGGTCGTCGAGATAGCCCACCATGACGTTCGGGCCGCGCAGCTGGACCTCGCCGTCTTCGCCGGGCCCCAGTTCCCGCCCGTCGGCGCCGACGATCCGGATCTGGAAGTCCGCGGCCGCGCACCCGCACGTGCCCGAGATCGTCTCCGCGTCGTCCCCGGGGCAGCACATCGTGACCACCACCGCCTCGGTGAGCCCGTAAGCCGTGAGGATCGTCTCGAAGGTCAGCTCCGTCCACATTCGCTCGATCAGCGCGACCGGGACCATCGCGGCGCCGGTCACGGCCAGCCGCAGCGAGGAGAGGTCATGCTGGTCACGCCGGGGGTGCGCAAGGAGTTCCTGGAAGATCGTGGGCGGGCCCGGCAGCATGGTCACGCGCTCCCGCTCGATCTGATCGAGCACCCGGTCGATGCTGAACGTCAGCTGCGGCACGATCGTGGCGCCGCGGAGCAGCGCCACCACCCAGCCCGCCTTGTAGCCGAAGGTATGAAAGAACGGCGCGATGATCATGTACACGTCGCGCTCGGTGACCTGGGCCCGCTCGGCCCACGCCGCGGCGACCGCGATGGTCTGTGCGTGCGTTGACACCGCGCCCTTCGGCGCGCCGGTCGTGCCCGAGGTGAAGATGATGTCGGCAACGTCGCCGGCCTGGACCTGCGCGGCCCGGGCCAGGGCAGAGTCCTCGCTGGTTTCAGCGGCCCGCGTGAGCATCTGCTCCCAGGTCGCGGTGCCGTGCGCCGGTGCCTGCTCGTCGCTTGCCTGGCCCTGGTCCCCGCCCTCGATCGGCACCCGGACCGCGAGCGTGAGCTGATCAAGCCCGCCGACCGGGCCCGATGCGGAGGCACCCGGTGCGGCCTGGATGAGCGCCGCCAGGTAATCCAGCCCGAGGAACCGGTCCGGCAGGAAGATCACCCGGGCGCCGGTGCGCCGCAGCACGTCGGCGGCCTCGTAGCCGGTGTAGCGGGTGTTCATCGGGACGAGGCTCGCGCCGATGCTCTGCGCCCCCAGCGCCGCGACCAGCCAGTGCGCCGTGTTCGGCAGCCACACCGCCACCCGGTCACCGGGCTGGACGCCGGCCGCGATGAGGGCGCGCGCCATCGTGCGTACCTCGGCCGCAAGCCCCGTGTACGACAATCGCAGTGGTCCGTCGATCACCGCGAGGCGGTCGCGGTACCGCTTCGCGGACTCGTCCAGCAGCGCGCACAGAGTCTGCGGGGGGTTGCTCACGTTGGTCGCCTCGCCTCGGGGATCAAGCAAGTGCTTGGTAGCGTACGCCAGCCATGCGGGCAGTATGCTGAAAATGCGCCTGCCAAGCAAGCGCTTGATCAGAGATGCCGGACCGTCCGTGACGGAAGGAGGGCAGCGACATGGGGCAGCTCGACGGGCAGGTCGCGCTCGTGACCGGCGGGGCGCGGGGTCAGGGCCGCGCTCACGCGGTCGCCCTGGCGGCCGCGGGCGCAACGGTCGTGGTCTGTGACATCGCGGCCCCGCTCGCCACCGTGCCGTATCCGCTGGCCACGCCGGGCGACCTGGATGAGACCGTGCGGATCATCCGCGAGGCCGGCGGGCGGGCGGGCGCCGCCGTGGCCGACGTGCGCGACAGCGCCGCTGTCACCGGGCTGACCGACCGGATCGTCGCCGAGCACGGGCGGCTCGACATCCTGATAGCCAACGCCGGCATCTGCGTGCTGGGCGAGGTCGCCGGCCTGCCGGACGACGTGTGGCACGACACCATAGAGACGAACCTGAGCGGCGCCTTCTACGGCATCCGCGCCGCCCTGCCGCACATGACGCGGCAGCGGTACGGCCGCATCGTGGCGATCTCCTCGGGCGCGGGCCGGGGTGGCATGCGGAGCCTGGGCCACTACGGTGCGTCCAAGTGGGGCCTGATAGGGCTGGTCAAGACCGTGGCCCTGGAGACCGCGACCGACGGGATAACCGCCAACGTGATCTGCCCGGCCACGGTCGGCACCCCGATGGTGCTCAACGATTACTCCTTCCACGCCTTCCGTCCGGACCTGCCGCACCCGACGGCCGGCGACGCCAGTGAACGGCATCGGCGGCTCAACCCGATGCGGGTGGCCTGGCTCGAGCCGGAAGACGTCACGCGCGCGGTGATGTACCTGGTGACCGACCGCGGCTGCACGACCGGCAGCGTGCTGGAGGTCAACCTCGGCACCTCCGCCAGCAGGACGTGACGTCATCGCCCCGGTGAACCGCCGGGATCCCCGTGATCAGCTGAGCGGGGTGCCCCGGTCCACCGCCCCGGTGACCGACAGCACGTACCACAGGCCCATGTCGTCTGCCTGCCCGGTGGCCTCGCCCGGCGCTGTGTCTCCCTGCCACAGGTACAGCGGCCAGCCGGCGTAGGTCTCCTGAAGCGTCCCGTTGCTCCGCTTGACGGTGCCAACCAGCGCCTTGTCGAGGCCCGGCCCCACCTCCGGCCTGGTGACCCCGCGCGGCAGCAGCAGCGGCGGCCATTGCTCGGCGCAGAACCCGTAACACCGCGATGGGCCGCGGTGATCGGGAGCGTACATGTAGAGCGTGAAGCCCTTGCCGTCGGTGACGATCTTGCCGAGGCCGGTGATCGCGCGGGCCTGAAGTTCGTACCGCGGCGTGGCGGCGGCCCCGTCGGCCGGGTGGCTGCCGCAGCCGGCCACGGCCATCGTGACCCCGATGAGAGCGATGACCAGACCGCCGGGACGCGGCCTGCGCGCGCGCCGGCCGGTGCTGCCGAAGGCCGCGGACACTGCTTACTCCCGATTGGAGAAGATCCGCAGGAAGAACAGGAACACGTTGAGGATGTCCAGGAAGATCGACGCCGCCAGCAACGGCGCGGAGGCCATGTCCTGCGACCGGCGCAGCCGCTGGAAGTCGAACATGGTGAAGCCAGCGAAGATCACCAGCCCAAGCAGCGAGTAGATCACCGCGCCGCCCGGGATGTGAACGAAGATCAGCACAATGCCGAACACGATCAGTGCCAGCAGGGCCCAGAAGCAGACCCGCGCCACGCCGGACAGGTCGCGCTTCGTGGCGTAACCGGCCGCCCCGAACCCGGCGATGAACAGAGCGGTGGCGCCGCCCGCCTGCCAGAGCGCGCGGATGTCCATGCTCGCGTAGTACGCGAGCGTCTGCGCGAAGGCCAGCCCGATCAGCAGGCCAAACGCGGCCAGCAGCCCGATCGTCGCCCCGGGGGACCTGCGCGCCGTGAACCGCATGGCGATCAGGCACACAAAGGCGAGGATGAACCAGATGATGCCGGCGCCGCCGGACAGGTTGCGGCCCAGGTAGGCGCCGAGCGCGAACAGGCCAGCCGTGATCGCGACATATCCCATCGTCTGCCCGAACAGGGTGTGGGTATCGTCGCGGGTTGCCGTCCCGTATCCCGGATAGCCGAGTGACTCGCTCATGGCACCACCTTTTCCTGCGGGGCCGCAGAATACAAGGAGTCAGATCCAGGGCCGCGATCGGGGTTGCCGGCAAGGTGCGGCCCGCGCAGTTTACGGCGCGGGAGCCTCGGCGGCGGGCCGGGAACCGCGCGCGTTCGCCACGCTCTCGGCCAGGGCGGCCTCGGCGGCGGCGAGCTTGAGGAACGCCGCGGCCCGGCCGAAGGTCTCCCCCACCGTGTGGCCGGCGAGCTGAGCCTCGTAAGACCGGTACCGCGTCATCTCCCATGCCTGCCCGCGCGGCGGCAGCGAGGCGAGCTCCGGCTCGGGCACCGTCTTCCACACCCACGCCATGACGCAGCCCCCGCCCGGCTCCGCCGGCTCCACGGGCCCCGCCGGCTCCACGGGCTCCGCCGGCTGGATGAAGTCGACCGGGTCGAGGTACTGGCCCATGCGGTTCCGCACGAAGCGCAGCCCGCTCAGCGTTCCCTCGATCCGCTGGCGCTCCGGCTGTGCTTGGCCCGCCAGCACCGCGTCGTAGGTGTCCGGGTAATACCGCACCAGCGTGGCGTCGACGATCGTGACCCACCACACCGCCTCGCTGATCGCCGCGAACGCCCGCGGCCGGTCCCGCCCGGCGACCGCGGCGAGCCGCCCGGTGGCATCCTGCATCGCGGTGATGGACCAGTCGAGCGCGCTGGCCTCGGCCGCGGCATCGCTGGCGTTCTCGCGATTCCAGGCCACGCGGCAGCGGGCCGAGCAGAACCGGGCGTGCTCACGGCGCGGCGCGAACACGGCGCCGCACTGCTCGCAGGTCCGGGTATCAACCATCGCGCCATGTTACGCGTAACGGCGGACCTCACAACACGCCGGATGCCTCTAACCGCACGTCAGCGCCGTAGCGTCAGGCCCGCAACCGGGCGTCGGCGCTACTCCAGGCGACGGGCGTTATAGCAGTGCGTCGACCAGTCGAGGCCGATCACGCCGAACTGGTCCCGCAGCATGCCAATGATGGCGGCGAGCATCCGCGCGCGGACCTCCGGCTCGAGAACGCGGAACCACGAGGTGCTGCTGAGGAAATCGCCGAACTCCGCCGCGGTGTAGTCCCGGTGCCACGGGAACAGGCTCGTCCCCTGGAACTCGAACGCCGGATGCGCGGCGATCTCGTCGGCCGGCCAGGTCGCCGGGTCCTGGATCTCGGCCAGTGCCTCGGCGGTCGCGATCGGCTCGGCCGGGCGGTCGTCATCCTGAAGTCCGAATTCGTCGTAGATCTGCTGGATCGCGGCATAGGCCCGCTGCTCGCGGATCACGCTGCCGTTCCAGAACAGCCCGAGGAACCCGCCGGGCCGCAGCAGCGCCGCTGCGCGGCCCATCCGGGTCCGCGGGTCGGTCCAGTGCCAGGCCTGCGCGCTCACCAGGCCGTCGTAGGCCCCCACCGCGGTGACGGACTCGAAGGCCGCCACCTCGACCCGCACCCGAGGCTGGTCAGCGGTGCGCCGCGCCAGCACGGCGGCCATCGCCGGGTCCGGCTCGATGCAGGTCACGTCCAGGCCGGCGGCGACCAGGCCGGAGGTGGCCTTGCCGGTTCCGGCACCCACCTCGAGCACGCGAGGCCCGGCCAGCCGCCCGGCGATGTGGGCGAACAACGCGTCCGGATAGCTCGGCCTGGCCCGGTCGTACAGGTCGGCGGCGGAGCCGAAGGACAGGGCGCGCTGCTGGAGGTACTCCGCCTCGCTTGGCACTGAATCATCCTATTTGCCCGCGGCACGCGGGGCGGTGGCGGGCCGGGGTCGTGATATGCCCGTATTATCAACTGCCCTGAACGCGCCGCCGGGCCGCTACGGTGTGGTCCGGCACGGCGCGGCCCAGTGGCTCCTCACCCACGTCGTGATCAGCTCGAGGACCTCGGGGCTGACCGGCTGGCGCACCGCGCGCCGGTAGCCGCGCGGGCCGACCGGACCGGGATCGGGCCGGAGCAGATGGCTCAGGTCGCCGGCAACGTGCCCCTCGAACG
>JASHOI010000054.1 GCA_030041195.1 Streptosporangiaceae bacterium
GCAGTTCCGCCTTCGATATGGCTCACGAAGTCGCGCTCTCGACCGAACTCTTTCCGGGCCGGAATTGGGTGATCCGCGCGTGCGGACTGCTACCCCAGGGGGTCGGCAGTCCACTTAGCCGGGTTCAGGCCAAGTAGGTGCAGCCTCGTGTACACGCCGAACGCACCGCCTAGCTGGTAGCTGCCGGGCAGCGGCGCCGCCCCGGCCTCCTCCGGAGCCATGTCCAGGTAGATGTTCACGTCGAGCCCGTCGATCGGCTGCATCGAGCAGAGCATCTCCACATTCTTGGCGATGTGGTCGTCCAAGGCGCGGTATTCCCAGTTCACCCCGTACCTGGTCACGTACGACGACTGTCCGCTGACGTAGTTACAGCCATAACCGAGAGGCTTGGTCGCGCTGATCGACAGCGCCGACGTGTCGGCGGCCGGGCCTGCGTTCAAGCCGTCGGCGAGCAGCCGCCCGTCGACTACGTGAAAACCCATCTCCTGCAGGGACCAGCCGGCCGGCAACGGGCTGGACAGCCTTAGGTCGAAGACCAGCGGCGTCTTCTGTGCGTACTTGACCGCGTCAGCGATCTTGAGGACCAGGTGCCGCGTCGCAGCCGGTGCCGGAGTCTGCCTGGCCCGCTTATCCGCGGCCGAGCCGACGCCCTTGAGGCGAGCGGCGTCCTTCCCGCGGAAGATGGCGGCAGCGGCGGGGCTGCCTGCGGTGATGCGCACGTCGGCCCAGGCACCGGGAGCATACTCCCAGGCGATGCCGCGGCCGTCGATGATCCACAAGGCCGGCCTGCCGTTGACGTCCGGGGCCTTACCGCTCGTCCCACGGGTGCAGTTGCCGGATGCCCCAGCACCCGTCGCGCACGCGCCCCGAGCGTGGACGGCGAGGCTCACCATCGCGCCGTTTGCCGCCACCGCTGTGCGGTCCACCTCCGTCGGGCCGGAGTTGAGCAGGCCACCGGCGTCGAGCGGAATGCTGGCCTCGGAGTACCCGGCGGGCAGCCACCCGAACGCGGCGTACGGCACTAGCACGTTGAACGTCGGGGGGGCCGAGGCGGGCATGGCCTGCTGCCTGACCGACCCGGCGGAACTGGATGAGGACGCAGCCGTCTTTGACCCCCCGGTGCTACTGGAGGAAATGACAGCCGGGACGACGGCGACCGCCGCGGCGACCGCAACCACCGCCAGGGCGCTGGCCCCGGCCTGCAGCTGCCTCCGGCGGCGGCCGTGGCGAAGAGCCCTCGCGATGCTCACCCGCGACGCCGGCGCCGGAGGATCAGTGATGGACGCGAGCAGGGTGATGACGGAGTTGTCGTCCACAGGTCACACCTTCCAGGTTTCTAGCGGGCTGAGGGCTCGGCGCAGTGCAGCCAGGGCTTTGGCCGTCTGGCTCTTGACGGTGCCCTCGGAGCAGCCCAGTTCCTTCGCCGTCTGGTTGATCGGCAGGCCATAGCAGTAGCGGAGCACCACAGTCGCCCGCTGCCTAGGCGGAAGCGCAGCGAGCGCGGTACGGACGTCCAAGCGGGCGTCTTGGTCCGCGGTGGCGGCGGGATGCTCGGGGTAGCCGCCGTCCAATCGGACGCGGCGGCTCCAGGGCGAGCGGCACTCGGCGATGAACGCACGCACCAGGACCGTGCGCGCGTAGGCGTCAGTGCTCGACGCGTCCCTGGCCCGGTTCCAGTGCGTGTACAGGCTGGTGATGGCGACCTGGGTGAGGTCGTCGGCAAGCTGCCAGTCCTGGGTGAGCCGGTAGGCGATCCGGCGCAGCCAGGGAAGGCGGGCCTGCACGTACTCGGTGTACTCGGCTTCCCTCGATTGCCTTATCGGCGGACCGGCCGACCAGGATTGCCGGATGCGTTCGGTTCGATCCTCACTAGGAGGGAGCAAGTCCATACTCACTAGGAGGGAGCAGGCAGGGGTTTTGTTGCCCGCGGTTTTCAGGATGGCGAGGCGGAGCGTCCGGGCATGACTGCCGCTGGCCCCGTTTAGCCGCAGTGAAGGGTGCCATGAGCCGCAAACGGAGGGTAGGCCTCCGCGCGTTCGCGTGTAGGGCATCTCCTGGCGGTCATGGACTTGCTGCTCAGCTCGTGGCGACGGCCGCGTCGATGATGACCTGGGTCACGACGCCCGGTGCCGAGATGAGTGAGAGGTGCCCGGCGGTGACGTCGGTTATGTGCGCCCCGGCGCGGCGGGCCATGAATTCCAGCTCGGCCGGCGGGATGACCTTGTCCGCCGTGCCGATGACCGCCCACGACGGAATCGTCTGCCAGGCGGGCGGGCCAGACGGCTCGGTGACGGCGCTGGCCGCCAGCGGCTGTTGCGATGCTGCCAGCTGAGCAGCGAGACCAGCGGGAAGGCCGCTCGCGAAACACGCGGCGAACAGGCTGGGCTTGATATACGTGTCGACGTCGCCTGCCGGGCCGCCGGGATAGGGCACCAGGTCGAAGACGTCGGCCGGGTCGGCGGCCAGGCAGGAGCCGGGCTGGGCGGTCAGCAGCTGCTCAACGGATTCGCCGTCGGCGGGGATGAACGCGTCCACGTACACCAGCGCCTTGACCTCCGGGTCGCCGACAGCGGCGTTGGTGATGACGGCGCCGCCATAGGAGTGGCCGACCAGCACGACCGGCTTGCCTTGCAGTGCCGGGTTCTCAGTAAGGAAGTCGTGCAGGTAGGCGGCGTCGTATGAGAGCCCGCGCAGCGGGTCCGGCGGCGCGTAGACGGTGAAGCCGTCGTGCTGCAGCAACCGGATCTCGCCGCTCCAGCTGGAGGAGTCCGCCCAGGCGCCGTGCTCGAGGACGATGACGGGCCGGGGCCCGCCGTTCCAGCGGAAGACGTGCGAGCTGCTGGCCCGCGCAGAGCTGCTGGTCACGGCCGCGACTACGACGGCCAAGACGATCAATATGCCTGTGATGACCAACCGTGGGCGGGTGGCGTGCGCCGCTAGCGAGACCTTCATGACCGCTCCTGCTTCTGGGTAGATGGGTAAGGCAGAAGCTAAGCTGGGGGCCGGCTGCCACGCTTGCGTCACCTGACTGATTCGAGCGGCCTCACAGTTAGGCCTTCCGCCCAGTGGGCCATGTATTCGGCGCGCTGTCGCAGTCACTTGACCCAAAGCCAGGCGGGCCTTCGGGGTGATCCGGTGCTGCCGTGGCTTTGGACGGTAAGAGCTTCCTGCGGTCCCGGCATCGGCAGAGATAACCGCAGGTTCAGTCAGCTGACACAAGCGGAAAACGGCCAGCGTTCGTAGCGTCGCAATGTGCCAGGCCTGCGCGAGCGTGGCAGATCCGCTGCCGAGGGAAGGGATGCGGAGCATGTCTAAACCACACTCCTGGACGTCCATGCCGGTGGCGGGGCTCGGCCCGGCCGAGCGCGCCGATGATCCCGCGGACCTGGTGGTGCGGAACGGCCGCGTCTACACGGGGGATGCTCGCCGGCCGTTCGCGGGCGCGATAGCGATCAGCGACGGCAAGGTGCTCGCCGTGGGTGACGATCACGATATGGCGCGGTACGTCACGCACGTCACCCGCGTGGTGGATGCCATGGGCCGCCGGGTCATCCCGGGCCTGATCGATGCGCACATGCACGTCATCAGGACCGGCCTGCACTACCTGCTGGAGCTGCGCTGGGATGGTGTGCCGTCGCTCGGCCAGGCGCTGGCGATGCTCCGCGACCAGGCGGCCCGAACCCCGCCAGGCCAGTGGGTGCAGGTCATCGGCGGGTGGAGCAAGGAACAGTTCGCCGAGCAGCGGCTGCCCACGATCGGCGAGCTGAACGCCGCCGCGCCCGATACCCCGGTGATGGTCACCCATCTGTATCAGGCGGTGCTGCTGAACCGCGCCGCTCTGCACGCGGCCGGATACACTCGCGACACGCCGGAGGTACCCGGCGGCCAGATCGTCCGCGACTACAACGGGCAGCCGACCGGGTTGCTGCTGGCGGCTCCCGCCGCGAACCTGCTGTACGCGGCGATCGGGAAGGCGCCGGTGCTCGGCGAAGAAGGCCAGCTCGAGTCGACCCGGGAGTTCCTGCGCGAGCTGAACCGGTTCGGGCTGACGTCGGTGATCGATGCGGCTGGCGGGTTCCAGTCATTCCCCGAGCACTACGCCGCCGTCACGCGGCTCGCCGCGGGCGGGGATCTGTCGGTCCGGCTGGCCTACCATCTGTTTCCTCAGGTGCCGGGGCAGGAACTCGACGACATCCGGCGCTGGATCGCGAGCGTGCGGCCCGGAGACGGCGACGACTGGCTGCGCCTCAACGGCGCCGGTGAGGGCCTGGTCTGGTCGGCGATCGACTTTGAGAACTTCGCCGAGCCGCGGCCCGAGCTGCCCGGCTCGGCCGCCCGGGACCTGGAGGCCGCGATCCGGCTGCTGGCGGAGCACGGCTGGCCGTTCCGGCTGCATGCCACGTACGACGAGACCATCCGCACCGTCCTGGACGTCTTGGAGAAGACCGGCGCCTTCCCCGGCAGCGTGCGGTGGATCCTTGACCACGCCGAGACGATCTCAGCAGAAAGCATCGACCGCGTCGCCAAGCTGGGCGGCGCCATCTCGGTCCAGCACCGCATGGCCTACCAGGGCCGCGCCTTCGCCGAGCGCTACGGGCGCGAGCGCGCGGCACAGGCCCCGCCCGTGAAAGGCATGCTGGCCCGCGGGGTGCCGGTGGCCGCGGGCACCGACGCCCCCCGGGTCTCCACCTACAACCCGTGGCACGCTCTCGACTGGCTGGTCCGCGGCCAGACGGTCGGCGGCCTGCAGCTCTACGGCCCGGACAACCTGCTGGACCGGGAAACCGCGCTGCGCCTGTACACCAAGGCCGGGGCCGAACTCACCGGCGAGGCCGATCACAAGGGCATCCTCGCCGAGGGCTACGTCGCCGACCTGGCCGTGCTCTCCGACGACTACCTGACGGTCCCGGACGAAGACATCTCCCGGATCGAGTCGGTGCTCACCATCACCGGTGGGAAGATCGTCTACTCGGCAGCGGAATACGAGGGCCTGGTCGCGCCCGCGCCGCCGATCGAACCGGCCTGGTCCCCAGCCGCGCGGTACGCCGGCTACCAGCGGTCCGCGGCGCCCGGAGCTGCCCAGGCCCAGGCGGTAACCGAGGCCGCCGCCGACTCGAAGCAGCAACACCAATGGCGCGCGGCGCGAGCCCTGGAATGACTGCCGCACAGGAGGAGGCCAGGAATGCGGTCGCCCAAAAGGTCGTGAGCGGGCCCGGCCACGGCGCGGAGTCTAGGCACCGCTGGGATTCCTGCGTTCCAGCACTTCTCGCAGCTGGGTGCGGGATGTGATCCCGAGCTTGGGGTAGGCGCGGTACAGGTGCGAGCTGATGGTGCGCGGGGACAGGTAGAGCATCTGGCCGATCTCGCGGTTGCTGAGCCCTTCGGCGGCCAGCTGGGCGATCTGCAGTTCCTGGGGGCTGAGCTGGTCCCGTGCCTCCGGGGTCCGCGGGCGGCTAGTCTCTCCGGTCGCGCGGAGCAGCTGGCGTGCCCGGTCGGACCACGGGGTTACGCCGAGGGCATCGAAGGTCTCCCGGGCAGCGCGCAGCGGCATCCGGGAGGCCACGTCACGCCGTTGCCGGTGCAGCCATTCGCCCCAGGCGAGCTGCACCCTGGCCCGGAGCAGCGGCCATGTACCCATGTCTGAGCTGAGCGCGGTCTGGAACAGCACGCCGGCGTCGGCGTCGTCGGCCATCAGCGCGCGGGCGTAGCGCAGGCCGGCCTGCAGCAGTGGCGACGGGGTCAGTTTCGCAGCTGTTTCGATCTCGTCCACGGCCACCCGGATGCCGTCCAGGTCGCCGCTGCGGCGGGCGGCTTCCACGAGATCGCCGATCGTCCAGCAGGCGAGCGCGGCGTCGTGGGCCGGATCGGCGGGGTCGTGGATGCGTCGCAGGTGGTGTACTGCCTCGGCGGGCAGGCCGCTGCCGAGGGCGGCCAGCCCGCGGGCCAGCTGAGCCGTCGCCAGCACCGCGCTGGCCCG
>JASHOI010000522.1 GCA_030041195.1 Streptosporangiaceae bacterium
CTCGGGGAACTCCCCGGCCTCGTGGTCAGGGACCGAGTCAGACGTTGGCGACATTGGCGATCACATCCTGAATCACGTCGGCAAGCTCGGCGGCCTTGAACGGCAGTCCGCGCACCCGGTTGTAGGAGATCACGTCGGCCAGGTAGCGGCCGCGCAGCAGCAGCGCGAGCTGGCCGAGGTTGATCTCCGGCACGACCACCTTTTCGTAGCCGTGCAGCACCTCGCCGAGGTTGGCGGGGAACGGCGACAGGTGCCGCAGGTGCGCCTGGGCGACCGCGCCACCGCGCTGGCGGACCTGGCGGACCGCGGCGCCGATCGAGCCGAAGGTCGAGCCCCAGCCGAGCACCAGCACCCGGGCGTTGCCGTCCGGGTCATCGACCTCGAGCGGGTCGATGTCAGAGGCGATGCCGTCGATCTTGGCCTGGCGCAGCCTGACCATCTTGTCGTGGTTATCCGGGTCGTAGGAGATCGTGCCGGCGCCGTCGGCCTTCTCGATGCCGCCGATCCGGTGCTCGAGGCCGGGCGTGCCGGGAATGGCCCACGGCCTGGCCAGGGTCTGCGGATCACGCTGGAACGGCTTGAAGTTGGCGGGCTGACCGGCCGGGTGACCTTCGTTCCCCTTCGCGAATTTGAATTCATCACGAAGCCTGGCGAGGCTGTCGACGCTGGGGATCCGCCACGGCTCTGACCCGTTGGCCAGGTAGCCGTCTGACAGGATGATCACCGGCGTGCGGTACTTCACCGCGATCCGCACCGCCTCGATCGCGATGTCGAAGCAGTCGGCTGGGGTGGCCGGCGCGAGCACCGCGACCGGCGACTCGCCGTTGCGGCCGTACAGCGCCATCAGCAGGTCGGCCTGCTCGGTCTTGGTCGGCATCCCCGTGGACGGCCCGGCCCGCTGGATGTCGCAGATGATCAGCGGGAGCTCAACGGACACCGCGAGCCCGATGGTTTCCTGCTTCAGCACCATTCCCGGGCCGGACGTGGTGCTGACCCCGAGCGCGCCGCCGAAGGCCGCGCCGAGCGCCGCGCCGACGCCGCCGATCTCGTCTTCCGCCTGGAACGTGCGGACCCCGAACCGCTTGTGCTTGGCCAGCTCGTGCAGGATGTCGGAGGCCGGGGTGATCGGGTACGAGCCGAGGAACAGCGGCAGGCCACTGCGCCGCGAGGCGGCGATCAGCCCGTAGGCCAGCGCGGTGTTGCCGGTGATGTTGCGGTAGGTGCCCGGCGGCATCGTGGACGGCTTGACCTCGTACTGCACCGAGAACGCCTCGGTGGTCTCGCCGTAGTTCCAGCCTGCACGGAACGCCGCCTTGTTCGCCTCCATGATCTCGGGCTTCTTGGCGAACTTGGACTCGAGGAACTCCATCGTGCCCTCGGCCGGCCTGTTGTAGAGCCAGGACAGCAGGCCGAGCGCGAACATGTTCTTCGCCCGCTCGGCTTCCTTCCGGCTGATGTCGAAGCCTTCCAGCGCCTTGACGGTCATCGAGGTGATCGGCAGCGCGTGCAGCTGGTAGCCGGACAGCGAGCCGTCCTCGAGCGGGCTGCGCTCGTAGCCGACCTTGCTGAGGTTGCGCTTGGTGAACTCGTCGGTGTTGGCGATGATGTCCGCACCGCGCGGCAGGTCGCCGATGTTGGCCTTGAGCGCCGCCGGGTTCATCGCCACCAGCACGTCCGGCGCGTCGCCCGGCGTCAGGATGTCGTGGTCGGCGAAGTGCAGCTGGAAGCTGGACACCCCGGGAAGCGTCCCGGCCGGGGCCCTGATCTCAGCTGGGAAGTTCGGCAGCGTCGACAGGTCGTTGCCGAATGTCGCCGTTTCCTGGGTGAACCTGTCGCCGGCGAGCTGCATGCCGTCGCCCGAGTCGCCCGCAAATCTGATGATGACACGATCGAGTTGCTGGACCTGCTTGGTCACAGTGGGAGGCCTCCTCCACGCGCCGAGGCCGGGCAGTGCCAGTCGGCACTGCGGACGCGGTGACGGCGTGCATCCTTTTAGGCGCCGCCCCTGTCCGTGGCCTGGGCCGGGGCGTTGAGGTTTTGTTGAGGTTAGGACTACCTTACATCCTGCCGACGGCTGACTGGGTGTCAGCCGGGTGCGCCTTGCTGCCGTGTCCGGCGGTTACGGACCTCCACAATAGCCGCGCTACCAGCCAAATCATCAGGTAACGTCGCCCCGCGGTAGCCCAAGGTACCGTCCTGTGACGCAAGGTGCGTCCAGACGTTGCATTACTGTAATACGGCGACGCGGCAGGCGAAGCGGTTCACCGGATGCCGTGCTCCCGAGTTTCCCCTAGGGGTCGAAGATCCCCTAGTCGTGCGTGGACGGCCGCCCCGCCGGGGTACCGCCGGCCTGGCGCAGGCCGTCACGGCGCGCCGGCTTGCGGACCCCATGTTGGTTACTGAGAGTGTCAACCTAACTACTCATACAGGCGTCATACTCACGTAGTCGTGTTTCGATTGGTGGTTGAAATTAGCGTTCCTCGGCAAAATTCGGCCGGATACGGGGCCTAGCTTGATCTCCGTCCGCCGGGGAGCCGCATCTCGCGCCTGACCAGGAGGCCGCGGAGCATGGGGGATCGTCCGCAGGGGAGTGAGAGCGCCAACGTCGCCGCCGCGCCGGGGCAGCCGGCGGTGCGCTCGAGCCGTGCTGCGGTCGAACCGGGGAACGGCCCGGTTCAGCTGCAGCGGTCCGGCGCCTGCCGCGCCACGGTACGGGATGCGCTCGACGCGGCCCTGCGCGGCGTCCGGCTCGGCGGCAGGGACCGCCAGTTCCTGCGCAGGCTGGTGCACTGGGACAAGCGGAACGCCGCCGCCGTTGCTTCGCTGCTGTGGCGGGCGCGGCAGGCTGGGCGCATCGAGGCGTCGCTGTCTGCCAGGCAGCTCGAGGTCCTGCTGACCGCCCTCGAGGACGCGGCCGTCTACCGGAGCTCGGGAGCCGCCGCGGTGGGCTGCTGGGACTGCGAGAACATCCCCAGCGGCCGCTGCGCGGACCATGCCAGGGACGGCGACCGGGCCCGCGCGTGTGCCGAGCTCGCCGCGCAGCTCGCCGTCGGCCAGGTCACCGGTCCCGGCGGCGCGGGCGAACTCCAGCGCCCGACCGACCTGGCCGGCTTCAGGCGCCATACGCCCGTGGCCTCGTGAGCCGGCCGGTCCGGCCTGGCTGGCGACGGCGCGCCGGGGTGCCGGCCAGGCGGCGCTGAGGCCGCTGCGCGGCTACCGGTAGTTCACGAACTGCAGGGCGAGATCGAGTTCCTTGCCCTTGAGCAGGTTGATCACCAGCTGGAGCTCGTCCTTCTTCTTGGATGAGACGCGAAGCTCGTCGCCCTGCACCTGCGCCCGGACGCCCTTCGGGCCCTCGTCGCGGATGATCTTCGAGATCTTCCTCGAGTCGTCCTGCGAGATGCCCTCCTTCAGGCCGACCGAGAGCCGGTACTCCTTGCCCGAGGCCTTGGGCTCGCCCGCATCCAGCGCCTTGAGCGACACCGACCGGCGGACCAGCTTCTCCTTGAACACGTCAAGGACCGCGTTGGCGCGCTCCTCGCTGTTCGCCTTGATCTCCACGGCGTGGTCACCTGACCAGGCGATGGACGCGCCCACGCCCCGGAAATCGAAGCGCGTGCCGATCTCCTTGGCCGCCTGGTTCAGCGCGTTGTCGACTTCCTGGCGGTTGATCTTGGACACAATGTCGAAAGAGGATTCGGATGCCACGGCTCCCAGGTTAAACGCCCGGTGCGCGGTCGGCACACTTGCGCGGCCGGCGGGCCGAATCGTGTCGGCGCCGTGGTGAGCCTCGGGTGCTGACCAAGGCCCTGGGTTCCGCTATCCTTCACTGTGCCGTTGCTTCAGGCGGCGCCAGGCAGGTTGCCCGAGTGGCCAAAGGGAGCGGTCTGTAAAACCGTCGGCTCAGCCTACGTTGGTTCGAACCCAACACCTGCCACTCGTTTTCCCAGGTCAGAGCCGCTGACGCAGACTTGCGTCAGCGGCTCTTGCGCTCAGGAGGAGCGGTTCCGCAGACCGCTTGCTGTAGGTTGTGGGCCATACATGGGCCAGATCCGTCCCGTCCCGCTGTCCGCTTATGGCACCTGCTGCTGCCTCCGGGGTGCGCTCTGAGCTGCGGAAACGGCGCGCGGTGATCGAAGCTGGGGACTTCTGACCGCGATTGCGTGAGACCCACAGGCGGCCGTCCGGGCACGCGGGTGTGGGCCATGCACGGACATATGGCGGACAGGTTCGGGGCGGTACCGGCGGTTCACCGAACCGCTTGCTGTAAGGCAATGGGCCCGGTAGCCGGCCTGGAGGGTGTGCTCGATTTGCCGGTTGGTGATGTCGTCCTGGCCGTCGACGCAGTGGGTATAGACGGCCAGGAGCATGGTGATGCTGTGCCCAGCTCGCTGCGCGATCTGAGCGGGGGCGGCACCGGCGTTCAGCCAGAGCGACAGCGCGGCGTGCCGCAGGTCATAAGGACGGCGGGCCAGGGTGGTGACAGCCGCTGCGGGCCCGAGGGCCTGGATGCGGGCAGCATGCCAGGTGCGCCCGTAGCTGCTTTCGCTGAGCGGTCCGCCGCGCGTTCCGCGGAACAGCCGGCCGTCAGGTGCGGTGCCGTAGCAACGGTCGTGATGGCGGAGCATGGTGACCAGGACAGGCGGGATGGGCACGGTCCGGACCGATCCTGCAGGCCGGTGCTTGAGGCCGCGATGTTCGTGGCTGGTTCCGTTGCCAGTCCAGGCCGCGGCGGTGCGGGGCGCGGCCTGGGTAAGGGTAAGCATCCCCCAGCCCTGGCGGGGCAGGTGGCAGTCGGCCCGGCGCAGGGCGATAGCTTCTTCCGGGCGCAGCGCGGCGTAGTACAAACAGCCGAAGAACGCCACCAGGGCCGGGCGGATCCGGGTTACGGCGGTAAGCAGGGCGTCCGTTTGCGCAGGGCTGGCCACGACCCTCGGGTCGACGGTCGCGGCGGCCTTAGGGACCTGCCAGCTGATCTGGTCGGCCGGGTTTGAGTCCAGCAGGTTGGCCTCAACCGCGTAACCCAGCGCTCCGTGGAACACCGCGCGTTTGCGGATTATGGTGTTGGCGGCGGCGCGGCTGCCGTCTAGCCGCAAGGCCAGGGCGTCCAGCGCCCGCCGGAGTATCTGAGGGTCGGTCAGCCGGGTCAGGGGCAGTGACGCCTGCTGGGCCCAGGCCAGGACGCGGGCAGTCTCCGGGTCTGCCATGCCGGTGCGGGCGGAATTGAAGGCGTGCTGGTACAGGGCAGTGCGCAGCTGAGCTGTCGGCGGCCGTCCAGGCGCGGCACGGGTCAGGACGGGCGTGACGGTCGCTAGCGCTTCGGCCACGCTGGCTCGCGAGTGTGCGGCCAGCGTCGGCCATTTCATCGCTGCGTAGGCTGCCGCGTGCTGGTACCAAGTCACGGTCACCGGTTCCGGCTCAGCCCATAGCACTGGCTCCCCGGTTTGCGAGTCGAACTCCAGGCCCTTACGTGCGGCACGGACGAGTTCTGCGCGGTAGCTATCGGCCAGGGCCCTCGTGAGGAAGGACTTCGACCTGGCTCGGCCTGCGGCCTTCCATCGGACCTCGAACGGCCGGCGACGCCCAGGTCGGCGTCGGATCGCATAGACAGTCACGTCGAACTTGTTCATCTCTACCCCCCTGTTGCGATAAGAGCATGTATGGACCTGCCCAGCCGTTGGCGATCAGCCTTCGCCCGCGGCACGACCGAGCGGTCCGGCAGGTGCGCGTCCATGGGAGTCAGTGGCACAAGGGGCAACCTCGGCGGCGCCGGTGTGGTGCTTGTGCCCCTTCCGGCTGTCGGCGTTTTACACTGCGGATATGAGCGAGGACACGCGCCCGGACGAGGGCGAGGCCCAGCACGAGGAAGTCCCAGCGCTGCCAAGGCACCTGTCCGCGCTGATCGGCTCCCTGCGGGGTCCGGCGGATTTGGGCCGCAATCACGACAAGTACCTGACTTACGACGATCGTGAGGATGCTGGCGGGGTTGCGTCAGCGTGATCTTGTGCGACACGGGGCCGCTGGTCGCCGCGTTCAACACCGCTGACCGCGACCACGGCCGCTGCGTGGAGTTCCTGCGGGAGAACTGGTCCCGCCTCGTCGTCCCTTCGCTGGCAGTCACCGAGGTCTGCCACCTGCTCGCCGACCCGCAGCGCCGTGGACGTCCTGGCCTGGCCGCCGAGTTCTGCGCCGCGATCGCCGAGGATGAATTGCGGGTCATCGAGGCGACGCCCTATGACTACCGCCGCATGGCCGAGTTACTGACTACCTACGCCTCACTGCGCCTGCAAGCAGTGGACGCCTGCGTGATCGCCCTCGCCGAACGACTCGACGTCCGCGAAGTCGCCACCCTCGACCGCCGCGACTTTCTCGTCGTCGCACCCCGGCACCTGCGCAAAGGAGAGCGGCTCACCCTCCTGCCAGCCGACTGATCCGCTTTGGCTGGCACGTCAGGCGCACTTGGTTTCAGCGCTCCTACGCCGGATTCGGATGGTAGCCACCGTGATTGGGGCTGGCCACACGCGTAGCAAGATGCGTGGTCCTGCTGCATGTTCTGGCCGCCGCCTCCGTGGGTAGTCTCTGTATCGCGGTGAGCCAGTGAGCAGGCCGCAAGTCAGAACCATATGGCGTGGACTCATGACGCCTGTGGGGAGGTGTGCACGTGACGGCCGGGTCAGCCCAGACCATACTGCCGCTCAGTGCATTCGTGCTTCGGCGCACCGCTAACCCCGGCAACGTGTGGAGCGAGGCTTCTGCTGCCGATGTCTCGTTATTTGATTGGGCCGAAGGGAAGCTGGATCCACTCGCCATCGAAGAACAGGAGATCTTTGACGCAGCTATGCCGGGTGATGTCGTAGTAGCCTTGCTCAGGCGATCGTCGAGATTACCCTCCTGGCAGGCGTTTATCAAGAATGCGCTGAATCTCGCCTCTTACGGCTCGTCACGAGAATCTCTGGGGGCCGCTATCTTCTGCGCTATCTCTGCGGATCCTGATAATGCTGACCAGACGGTCTGGGTTGTTTGGACTTTCGGTTCCGCCTCGCGCGCACTGCGTCGGTCCTCGCTGGATCCGCGATTCGGTCTCGTGGTCGCACTTAATCTGTTAGCAGCACCTTTGCTAAACTCACAGGACGGTTCGGGAATTTCACCAACAGAACAGCGTCCTCCACATCTGCGAGAGATCCGGTACCGGACTCCCGCTCCTTATGTACAGCAGACTGGGCATAGGGCTGCTCGCGATATCCCCGTCGATGGATTCAGGGTGGATCGCTCCAGCGACCTCGTCGCAACTGTTGGAGGCAGTGGGGCGGATCCTGCCCTAACAACATCTACCGTCCTGGGCGGCAGATCCCTCCGATTCCGCGCCGGAGTTAGCTGTATTCAGGATCTCGTCGAGCTCGCGGCCATAGCCATCGAGCGCTCCGGCTCGGCTGATTATAAAGAGGCCTTCAGCTGGATCGACAACATTCGCCTTGTTGAGGACACGGATCTCATTAATGAACTTCGGCGCCAGATTGTGCTAGAGCTTATATCGAACCCGGAATCTCCGTCAGTGGACACCATCTTGCCTGACGATCTGATTGAGGTCGGCGATGATAGGTCGATACGGTATATAGTTTTTCCTTATGAACGGGGAGTGGGATCGGGAAGGGTAACGTTGACCACATCGGCAATCGCCGACGTACTAGACCGATCCGATGACCCGCGTGGGGCTCTAGACGATGAATTACGGTTCCTCGACGAATCAGAAACGCGCATTGGGGTCGCTACAATCCTGGAGTGCGTTAGCGCCAATCTTAGGGTAGGCGATGAGGACTTCATAGCATATGATGGAGACTTCTATCTGGTTGATCAGGGATTCGTGGACCGGATAGACAACGAAATCGGCCAGGTGCCAACATCTGCGACGCGTTTTCCTCCCTATCGCGGGCAGACGGAGCCGGCATACAACTCTATGGTTGGGCGAGATTATCCGGACGATTTCGTCGAGCTCGACCGGTCGCTCATCACGCTGCCCGGTCAGTACGGCGTGGAGGCTAGTGACCTGGTTGCCTTGTCTGGAGCTCTGATCCATCTCAAGCGGAAGGGCAAGTCGTCAACGCTGAGCCACCTTTTTCTTCAGGCGGCGAATAGCTGCGAGCTCCTGCAGCGTGAACCAGAGGCGTGGTACGAACTGCAGAAAATAATCGAAGGTCGCGCTCGCAATGCAGCCGTTGCAGTGGCCGTAGCGGAGGCGCATGAGACAGCCAGACAGAACCGCGAAAGAATTGAAGTGGTATTCGGCTTTCTTGGTGACTGGAAGGGGAGGAGCATCACCAGCTTGCCGCTGTTCTCCCGTATAAGCCTGGCGAGCGAGGCGCGCCGTATTGCGAACCTTGGCTTCAGGCCCACGGTCGCGCTGATCTCCATTAGATGATCAAGGCCATCAGTGGATCGAAGCCGCGCTCTGTGTTGGACCACGCCGGTTCTCAAGAACGGCGTACCGCTGGCGCCTCACACGCTGCATCCATTCTCATAAGTCACACTGGTCATCGCTGCACGCGAACTGAGGCCCCGTTATCGGATCGCTGTCGAGGCAAACGGGATCGAGCTGGAAAACGCATGAGGCAACGGCCGCAGGCTCGTAATCGGGAACACTCCAGCAGCGGGCGGAGAATGTCAGTCCTGGCGCGTACCGTCGGCACCATGGACGCAGTGAACGCGCACACGACGCGCCCAGCGCGGTGCCGGAAACAGGCCTTGCACACACGCATCCGCGGACGCCGTGTGCATTGCTGTTCTCCACAGGCCGTGGCCATTCCGGAGGCGAGACAGTGAGCGTCGGCACGGGCGGACCGTTGGCCGGAACGGCGGGACGGCGCCGCCGGGCATTGGCCCACCTGTCGCCGATCTTCGACCTGCATCTCGGCCGGTCGCGTAACCCGTCAGAGGTGGCCTGGTCCACCTATGACTTCATCGCGCTGACCCAGCTGACCGTGGATGCCGTCGCGTTGTCCTCGGGCCTCGACGGGAACCTAGGCATGCCCCGCCCAGCGGTCCTGGCGGAGATGACCCGGGCGGCAACGGCCATGGCCCCTGGTCGGCCTGCAGAGGAGCACACGCACATCGCCGCCCACGTCTTAGACCATCTCTTGCGCCACGACGAACCGACACCGTACTTCCAAGTCGGCTACGCCAACCCGGACAACGGCTGGCAGACCACGACCCAGCCGGTTCGGGTGCTGTACGAGACGCTCGCGGCGGACGGGTCCACCCTTGATGTCAACGTCGACCACACCGCTGTCACGCTGCTGCTACTTGCGACTAACAGGTCGCTGGAAGACGAACACGAAGCGGTCATCGCGGTCATGCAAGCCCAAGCCGACAGCGGGCGGCTGGACGCAGCGATCGACTCTGCCGACGACGCGCTCATCCTCTCGCGCGCCTACGCCGCCAATGTCCGCCGGATGATCGCCGAGGCCGAACGTGATGTCACCCGGGTGGACTACATCCACATGCTGCGCCCTGAACTGGCCGCCGCCGCGACGCACCTAGACCGGCGGATCCATGTGGACGGAACGCTGCTCCGCCACCTAGAGAACCTGCGCGCTGACGCTTCCGAAGAACAAGACCCGGTCGCGGTCCGTCAGCTCACCCGGGTGGCTGCCCGGCTAGCTGACGCTGTGGAGACTCTCGCCGGGCTTCAGGCCGACGTGATCAGCGCCACGCCGCGCTGGCGTGACGCCCAGGCCGCGCAGGCGTTCACCGCCGTTCCCGGCACCGAGATTGATCCCACCGCAGACGTGCTGTCCGCGCTTCTCCTCGGTTGTGACTTGCCACGTGATCACGACCTTTCACCGGCCGCATCACAGGTGCTGCTGAACTTCACTGCGCTCACCAACCGTCTCACCGCGGCCTCCAGACTGGTTCCCGACCCAGACGGGCGCCCGGTAGACACTGAGCCGCTGGAAGACACTGACGGCTTGTATGAGCAGTTCCCCGAGCAGTTCCACGACGTGGCCGACGCCCTGCGCATCCGGCGGATCCCGCCTGGCGGCAAAGCCCGGCTCGTCGACCTGCTCGCCGACGTCGACGAGCTGTTCAGCCACCAAGACGTCCCGGTCGTCGCAACCCTCGCTTCGTTGGCGGGAACCCGCGAAACCGCCCGCCGTCGGCTGCGGCTGCTCCTATGCCTGGACTCGATGATGCTCTGGCAGCCCGACGGGGTACCCAGCGACGGCAGCCCATGGTGGGCAGCCGATGACGGATCCCGGGCCGAATTGCCCGACCTGGAAGTTCCCGACGTCCTTGTCAACAGGAAGGGCACCGAAGATGACCACCCGTGACGACGCCCGCGACGCTGGCCTGTTGCTGCGCTACGGGCTCGACCATGCCCTCTCCCCGGCGCGGCACGACACCTACAGTCGTCTCCTAGATCGCTACCAGGCCGATCCCGACTTGCGGTCATCCTTCGACGAGATCGCTGCCGCGCTAGGCGTCCGGGTTCTCTCCGCCGATCGCATCGCCGGGCTGGTCCTCACCGCCGAGCCCGATTCTCCGCTCGCCGTGACTGATATCCAGCGCTGGCTGCGTATCGGCGGCACTGCTGACCGGATGATATACGGGCTCGCGCTCGGCGGGGTCGCCGCCTGGTGCTACCCAAACGCGCGGGCAGTGCGCGAACCCGGCACCCGCCGGATCACTGCCATCGACGTGGACCGGCTCGTCCGCGAACACGCCGCTACCCTCGCGGCTGAAGGCACCGAACCCGGCGATGGTCTTGGGAAAGCCTGGCAGGAGTACGCCCAGCGCAAGCAGGCCGAAGAAACGCCCAACGGCAACCTCAAGCGGCACTGCACAGTGAAGATGTGCGAGGACGTCCTGGCGATGCTGTCCGACTTCGGCCTCGTCGTGACCGACAGAACAGCGCCACCGCCACGCGCGGACTTGAAGGTATGGCGTTCCACCGACCGGTTCCGTGCCCATGTCGCCGCGGGCGGGGGCCCCCTCGTCTGGCAGACCCTCACAACACCGTCACTTGCCGACCCGGTCGGCGGCGGCGCGGAAGAAGAGGAGCAGGGCTGATGCAGACCGGGTGGCGGCTGGAACGCACCTATCTCGCCGGAGCCGGATACCCCGAGTCTCGGCTGGAGGGCCTGGACATCGACTGGTCTGAGCCGACCGAACCCACGGGTCACGCCGCACTGTGGGCCGACAACGGCACCGGCAAGACCACCATCACCGCGCTACGCTTCGCGCTCTATCTACCCCACCCCCGCGACTTCGTTCGCGGTGGCTCCGACCGCTCGCTGGCCCGCCTGGTCTACTCCGGGACCGTCTGCCACATCGTGGAACAGGCGACCCGCCAGGTCAACGGGGAAACCCAACGCCTCGTGGCCGGCATGGTCGCCGACTGGCCCGACGGCGGCACCCAGAACCTGGAAAACCCCTCCAGGCTCCACCGGGACTTTTACGGATGGGTGACCGGCCCACAGGGCCCGACCATCACCGATCTGCCATTCCGCACCCAAACCGGGCGCTGGGCCACCCGTGCGCAGTTCACCGACGCCGTGCGGGCGCTCGCGCCCAGCGGTGGCGCGCTTCCACCACACCTGCCTTCTGACCACCACACACAGTGGCAGCAATGGCTGGCGGCCGCTGGCATTGACCTTGAACAGGTCAGGTTCCAGGCGGCCATGAACGCCTCCGAAGGAGGCGTCGACAACGTCATGCGGTTCGCCGACTCCGACGACTTCGTCAGGTGGCTGATCGGTGCAATCACCCAGACATCCACGGCCGAACAAATCACACACAACATCGACGCTCTCCGTGCCAACGCGAAAGCGCGGCCGCGATGGGTAGACGAACTAGCACTCTGGGAACGAGTCACCGATCCGCTGCTGAAACTGGCCATCGCCCACGAGCACGTCACACTGAACCGCCGCGCAGCAGCGACGGCCGCGGTGCGAGCTGCCGCCACTGTCGCCGACGCTGACGTCACCAGTGACGCACTGGCACTAGAGAAGGACACCGCCGAAACGCGGCACATCGAACACGACCGCCGTCGCCGTGATGCCACAGCGACCTTGCGGCGGGCGCAGGCCCACCGGCTGCGCATGCACGTGCGGGCCGCGCAGCTGCGCGCCCAAGCGACGAAGGCCGCAGCCGCCGAACTCAAGAAGGCCCGCGATGAGGCGGCACGCATCCTGGCTGCATGGCAGCTCGTCGCCCATGTGATCGCCGCGAAAAAGTCCAGGGGCGAGGTCACTCAGCTCACCGGCCAGCTAGAGGCGGCTGAGAAAGAGACCACGCAGCTACGCCAGGAAGAAGCCAGCCACCGCCGCAACCTCGCCCGCCTCCTCACCGACCGCAGGGACTCCGCTGAAGGCGCGCTCGTCGTCGCTGGACAGCTCCTCCGTAAAGCCAAGGATGAACTGGAGGGCGTGGAAGCGGATCTGCAGCAGGCTGTGGCCGAGCACGCGACCGCCGCAGAGCAGCTGCGCAAGGCCTACGAAGACATGGCGAAAGCCGAACAGGCCGTCACCGACGCGGTGGCGGCCGGGCTGCTCCTCGAAACCAGCGATCCCGCCGTCCGCGACACCGACCTCGCCAATAAGGCCGAAGCCGCCAGCCAAGCACACCAGACCGCCGAACAGGCACTCCAGCACGTCAGCTCACAAATCAGGGACCAGCAGAAGGCCCTGGCGTCGGCGGTACGTCGTTCCGAAGACGCCGCCCGCGACGAGTCCGGCACCGATCGGCACCTGCGTGAAGTAACCAGCCGCGTCCACAGCCTCGTCCACGACGAGCGCCTCCTCACCGTCGTCGGTGACTCCGCCACAGACCCCTGGGTAGCGCGGGCCACTGTCACAGACGCACTGCGCCAAAGCGCCGACACCGCCGACGTCGAAGCCACCCAGGCACGCGACGAAGCCGCAGCCGCGCAGCGCACCGTCAACGCCGTGAGCAGCGACGGCCTGCTTCCCGCTGCCGAGGTGATCGAAGACGCCGTCCGCCGGTGTCTAACGGCAGAGGTGCCAGCCTGGCCCGGGTGGCGGTGGCTCGCCGACACCATGACGCCTACCGCCGCCGCCGCCTTCGCCAAGGCGCGCCCGGAGATCGCCTCCGGCGTCGTCATCAGTACCCCCACCACGCTCGGCAAAGCAGCCGAAGCCGTCGGCGACGCCCAGCTCGAAACAGCCATCTGGGTCGGCGCGGTCACCGACACCCCCGCGGCCTTGCACGCCGTCGGCGGCCAGGACGGCATACAGGCACGGGTACTCCTGCCTCACCCAGGAACCTTCGACCGCCACGCGGCGACCGCCATGGTCGCCGCCGCGGCCCAGTCGGTGCAAGACGCCCACCGGTGTCAGCAGGACGCAGCTCAGCGCGCTACCAATGCCCGGGAGATACTGGCCGCACTGAACCAGCTCTGGACCGACTTCCCCGGAGACCCTCGTCCGGGCCTAGAAGACAAGATCGCCGCCGCTCGAACCCGGAAAGCTGAGGCAGAAACCGAAGCACAGATGGCTGAGGGCACGCTCACCCGCCTGGTCCAGCAGCAGGAGGAACACACCCGCGACCGCGACACCGCCCAGCAGAGCATGAACCGCGTGGCCGAAACTCGCCGTCTGCTCGCCCCTGCTGTCGCGGCGGCAGTCGTACTCGCCTCCCACCGGCTACAGCTGCCATCCCTTAGGCAGACGGTGTCGGACACCAAGCGTCGTGGTGATGAACTCGCCAAACAAAAGCCAGCACTCACCAAGACGATCGAGACCGTCGGCGGCCTGGTCCGCGATCACAAACGCCGCCGTGACGACGCGACCGAGGCGCTGCGCGCCGCCGGGCTGTCACCCGTCACCGGCGGACCGCTTCCCGCGGATGACGAAACCACCATCCGCGCCAGGCTCGCCAGCACCGAAAAAGCCTTGCGAGGCGCAGCCGTCGACCCCCAGCTCCACCAACAGCTGAGCGACGCTCGCGAAAAGCTGGCGGACCTCGAGGCCCAGCTGAGCACCGACCCGCCGCGGCGGCAGCTCGCAGAGCACTTGGCTGTCAGCGACGGCGCCCGCCACCCGGTCGCGCTGAGCGAGTCGCAGCGCGAAGCTGCGGAACGGGAAGCAGCCGCCCGTGAGAGCTTCGCGAAAGCGCAAGCTGCAGCCGAGACAGCCAACGTCGAGTACCAGCGGCGCGCCGATGATCGCTCAACCGACCGCTCCTCACCAGACATCGAGGGCTTCCCCGCCGACCAGGAGGTCACCACACCAGTCGAAGCTGAGCGCGTCGCCGAGCAACTCGACGAACGCGCCGCCCAACTGCTGGAAACCCAGCGCACCGAAGAAAGAGCCGCCGCTAAAGCCGCGGAGGCCGCCGACCGGGCCGCACAGACGGTAAAGCTGCTTGACGCCGCGTCCAAACCGTTGCGCTACCTCACCGACCACGCGCTCACCGGCCGCCCGGCCGCGGACGTCGAGGCACTGATCGCCCGAATAAACTCAGCACAGGACGATGTCCGCGAGACCAGTCAAGCACTCTCCGACAGCGAACGCTCGCAACAAGACGCCTCCAGCACGGTCCGCGCACACGCCAACGGTCCACACGCTCGCAAAGTCGAAGAGAACGGCGACGTGCACGTCATCGACCTCATAATGCGGCTGCGCGCCGGAAGTGACCTACCCGCCGAAGCCGAGCGGCTCGCCGAACAACTGGAGCAGCGCGCCACGTCTTTGCGCGACGACCTAGAACGCCACGACCAGAATGTCCGCACGACAGCCACCATGCTCCACGTACAAGCCACCACCGCGATCCAGCGGCTGCGCGCCTACCAGAACCAGTCGCAGCTGCCCGAAGGACTTGGGAACTGGTCCCAGCGGCGGTTCGTCACCATCGAACACCAGCCCGTCCCCGACGACGAATCCGTAGCGGTAGACCGGGTCGCCCGCGTCGTCCACTCACTGCTCGCACCTGGTGCCTCCCGTTCTGATGCCCCGACCCTGCTGTTCGCCGCCGCGCGGGCGCTGGTGGACGCCCCCTTCCGGGTCCGGCTCCTCAAACCTCACACCGATCTGTCCGTCGACCGCGTCGACGTCGCGGAACTCAAGAACTTCTCTTGCGGGCAACGCGTCACCGCCGGAGTGCTCCTGTACGCCACCATGACCAGAGTTCGCGCCGCCGGAGACGCCACCTCCACCGGATGGCTATGGCTGGACAACCCTTTCGGCCAAGCATCCGCCGATCAGTTCGTCCGCACCATGCGCCGCGCTGCCGACCAACTCGGCCTCCAGCTACTCTTTACCGCTGCCCCCAAGGACAAAGGCGCCCTGTCCATGTTCGACCGCACCATCGCCCTCGGTCGCAAGACCAGACCCTCTTCCAAGGAAAAGGTCGTGGTCATTGACGACAGCACGCGCGAGATCACCGATCTGCTGCTGATCCAGAAAGACGTCACTGCGGTGCTCGGCGGATGACCACGATCGACCTCAACGCGCTCATCATCGCGCTGGACCCCGAAGGCCGCGGCGGGCGCCGCCACGCCGACGAAGTGGCGGTAGCCATCCGCGCCCAGGTCCCGCATCTGCCTGCGGCCGAAGTCCCCGGACTCGTTGCGGATACCATCCGCCGCGGCGCGGCCGAAAACCGCTGGAGCCTTGCCCGGACTACCACAGTGATGCGCGGCCGGACCGCGTTGCCGAAGACCGTGACGATCCCAGCGACCAAACCCCCAACGGCCCGGCTCACACCCGCCGGAGTTCCCTTGCGCGATGAACTCGCCGGATGGGCCGCCACACTGCTGCTTTCCCCTGCACAGCGAAGGCTGCTGCTCGCGGTGAATGACTGGCTGCGAAGTACCAACGGAGGGAATGTCCCAATCGCCGCTGCAGCGGAACGTGCCTACGAACTTATCCGTAACGAGAAAGCCTTCGACTCCACACCACCGCGGGGCGGCGCACAACTGTGGGGTCCTGGTCGGTTGACCTTCCAACTCCTGCGCTGCGAGCGAACTCCCACCCCCCTCACCTGGGAACCAGTCACCCCCATCGTGCGCGCTCCGGCACCCATAGTGTGCGTAGAGAACCACGCGACCTTCCGCACGCTGCTGCGCTTCCTTCGCGCCCACCCACACCCGCCATGGACTGCGGTCGCCTGGGTTCAAGGACGCAACACCGCGCCTCTCGAATCGCTCCCCAGCCTCCCGTTCCGCGTTACCCGCGTGGACTACCTCGGTGACCTCGACGCCGCAGGACTGGCGATCGCGGCGACAGCATGCGCAACCGCCGAGACCGTTGGGATACCCGCCGGACCGGCAGCGCCTTTGTGGGCGCTTCTCCTCGACCAGCCTCCGCGCCCAGACCGCAAAGTACCCAACGCTGATGCCTGCCGACTCACCGCCTGGCTCCCCGCAGATATCAGAGAACGCGCAGTCGAACTGCTCCTCTCCGGCAAGGCGATCCCCCAAGAGGCGGTGCGATACGACGTGCTTGTATCCTCGGACAACATTTGAGGAAAGCGCGCACGGGCTCAAATGATCAGCTCGCGACTCCATACAGGTCGTAAAACAGCAGGTCAGCGACTTGTGTGGACGCTGTCCGTGCCTGTCCGTGGCGTCAGTGGCGAAGCATCCCGAATACACGGACATATAGCGGACAGGGCCGGGTATTCACATGGCCATTAAGGGAGTTTTGCCAGGTCATCGGCCATTCCGATGGTCCAGGACAATCGGTCTGTAAAACCGTCGGCTCAGCCTACGTTGGTTCGAACCCAACACCTGCCACCACCTGTAACTCCAGCTCAAGCAGTATGAGGCGAGATCATCGCCACTGACTGCAGGGGGCGTTGGCGCGAATCCGCGTACCCGCCCCGGCCAGTTCAGGTGGCGCGGTGTTTGGCCAGGTCACAGCCCTGCGGTCCGGATCCAAAGGGAAGCTGCGCAGCTTCGGTCTTGCCCGGCGCGGTTGAGCAGTGGTTGAGCCGGAGGCGCCCTGCGGCGTTCATCCGCGACATCGGGAGGTGATCGCTGCGCTGGCCTGCCGGTTAGCCAGGTACGTGGCAGACGCATGGGCACGCGGGGAGAGCGGTTTCAGGACCGCTGGCTTTGGATGCCCTGGCGGGTCCCGCAGGCCAGAGCGGCCGGAAGCGAAGCATCATGCTGCGACAGTGGCGATCCATGATGACGATGACCGCGCGAACCCGCTCACGCGGCGAGACGTGAGCCGTACCGTGTCGTGCTCGCCGGCTGGGACGAGGTCAGCACCGGCGACCGGGAACCGACGTGATCCCTCTGTCGATGCTCCATGTTCGGCTGCCCCAAACCAGGCGGTGGGTTTATCACCGCCTCCGGGCGCGACATCCGGTCCCGGTTCCCCGTCCCCCGCCACAGCCACGTCCAGGCAGTCGCCAGCGCGCATCACATCAAGCTCCGATCGCTCGCGCGCCGATGACGGCCTGCGGTCGACACCTGCCGTCGGCAAAATCTGCACTCGCGCAGCAGCTCGCCACATCAAGACAGACCCGCGGTCGGCCAGCGGCCGGAAGCCGATCCGGTCCAACGCACGATTTACCGCACATGCCGATGAGCGGACGAGGATTTGGCTGATCAGCGCCACATATCCACGAGAGTGTTTTGCTGATTAACCTTCATTAGCATGGCGGCATTCTCCGGGGACAGGTCGCTCTTTCGCGGCTCTGTGCGGTCGTACCGCCTTACGGTTCTGCGGCGAGCTGACGGATCGTTTAGAGTGAGGCCGCGAGCCCAGCACGACTTCTGCGCGGTTTTTGGCGGTGTGCTGCGAGGTGCCTGCTTGGCGCGGTCATGATAGGCCTTCCACACGCGGAGGGCGGCGTCGGATTTTCGCAGCCCGTAAGCGCGTATGAAGTCCTCGTAGCTCGGGCAGATGTTCCCGCTGATCCTGTCCTGGCGCGCCTGGTTTGCAGCCCATGAGGTGCCTACCACGGCCGGGATCGAGTTCCGTCGTGGATCGGGCTCGACTGGACGGGTGCGCTTGGTTCCGCGTGGCGGGGCGTAGCTGAAGGCCGGCTGCCGGTATGCGTTCCACATCCGCAGAGTGAGCGGGGAACTGGGTAGCTTGTAGACGCTGAGGAAATTCTTGTATTTCCGGCACTCCGTCCCGGCCTCGCGGTCGTTAGTCCCCTGGCGCGTTGCCCACGCGATGTCATTTGCCGTGATAGCAGCGTGGCCGGCGGACTTTGTGGTGACCGGGACAAGACGCATTAGTCCCTGTGTCTCGGCGTTGCCCGTTGCCCGGCTCATCAGGCAGCCTCGGCCCTGGAGTCGAGGAAAATGACCTCGTTGGCGGCCAGAGCAAGCTGTGGCGACAGACTGCGCTGGCGGCTGACCACTGTCACCCAGACGCCCGTGGCGGCCAGTCGTGCTGCCTCTCCTGCGAACAGGTGGTCTCCGGACCCGATTGCGACATGGGTGAACCGGCTGGCCACACCCTCGTGCCGCATCACGTCCAGCAGGGCGAGTTCGGCACCGTCGGGCCCGGACCGGACCCGGTAATGGGCATGCGGCCAGCCGAGTGCAGCGTTCAGCAGTGTCAGGTGGCTGGAGGCGACCTCCACCTGATCCATCGCACCGAAGGTGAGGCAATCTACGTAAAGGCCCAGCGCCTGGCGGACCTGGCTGAGACTCGGAAGCGAACTGCCGGCCAGGTTCTCGACATCCACCAGGTGCAGCCTCCGCGCCGGGAACCGGTGCTGTGCATCCATCGGGCGCGGGTTTGTGTCCCTCGTGGTCGTCCTCGGCATCTTCGGCCTCCCTCGCGGACCGGCTGGTAGAGCGCCAGTCCCTCCATGTACTGCCTGCATGGAATACCATGCGAGCATGGCATGTACTTCCATGCGGTGTCAACATGTAGTTCCGATTCCTCGGCCCCTGGTCAGATGTGTAGCACGGTCCACCATGCTTGCATCACATGGAACTGCGGGTAGGATCGGTATTGTGGATACGCCTGCGATCAGAGACGAGCTCGCCGCGACTCTGGAAGAAACACTGAAGCTCCAGCAGCGGCTCATGGACGACATACGAGACGACGGAGTCGCGGTCGCAGACCTGGTCGCGCAGGTGAGCGTGCTAGAACGGCTCGATGAACGGCGCGACCGGCTGATCGGCCAGCTACGGCGTACGGCCAGCGCCGGGCAGCGGCCAGCGCGGACCAGCCCGCCCGTCCGCGAGATCCTGCTGGAGACCCTCGCTTACTTTCGCTGGCCGCAAAACGCCGGATTCCTCGAGGAGTATCTGCTGGCCAAGCACCAGCTTCAACTCGACAGCCGCGCGTTCGCACCCATGCGCCGCGACGAGCGAAACGCCTGGGACCGCGCGCCAGGCGCCCGCGAGGCGTACATTGCCCCGGCCCTGAAACCGGACGGGTCGGCGAACCCTCGCTGGCTCACGCGCTCCGACTGGGACCTTGAACGCCGCGTCGTTGCGACAACGCGCACAGAGCGGCTCTTCGACCTCTACAAGATCTACGTCCTCGCGGGACGGCCAGGATCGGCCGAAGCCAGCTACCTCGGCCCCCGCACCCCAGTCGACGCGCTACTTGAGAAGTACGCACAGGACATCCTCGACATCGAACCACTATCGGCAACCGCATCTGACGGCCAGTTCAGGAGGTGGCGCACCGACGTGCGCGAGCGCGCCGGCGCCCTCATCGGCGAAAACCGCCGAGAGGACGAGCCGGACCGGAAACAGATCGCCCGCCAGCTCACCAGCCGGACCGACCGCGAGCAAATCTGGGGGCGGACCGCAGCCACGAATGCCAAAGGCAGCGAAAGCAAGCCTCCACCCATATCGGCCTCCGGCAGCAGGTGAGCCACACACCGGCACCATAAGATTCAGATACCGGACGACTGGACGACCTGGACGAGCTGATCGCATTGGTTGAGAGACTCGCTCTTGAAGGCCAGCTAGACAAGCTAGCAAGCTTGATCAGAGGCGGATACGACCGCGCACAAGCTCGTGACATGCTCGGTGTTTCGGATGAGAAGTTGGACGACTTTCTGGACATGCTTGCTCAGCGTCAGCCGGTCGGGAAGCCGAAGCGGCACAAGCCTCCAGTGAACAGGATGTCAGCTAAAACCCTGGACACCAAGAGAATATGCACGAAATGCGGCAGGCAATACACTCGAAGAAAAGGAGGGACAAAGAAACTCTGCGAAATCTGTTATGAGCGCCTGCCGGACAATAGCAAGTCAGTGGCAGCCGTTCCGACGGCGTTTGAGTCTAACCGCCGCAGGCACTAGGAAGCTCTGCTACACCTCTAACTTGAGACGACACGAACCGGCGGCCTCCGCGAAAAACGCCCGCTTCCGTTTCAAGGGTCTTGCGCGTTCCGCTAGTAGGCTGAGCAGGCGCACGCACTCATCTGCCGCTCTCCGTATGTGAGCGTAGGCGCTGTCCCAAATCTCGCGCGTGTCGGAGGCTCGCACTCCAGATCGCGCGAACGATAGCCATGGCTGGGCGAACTGCCGGTGCGTCCCTCTTTGAAGACCGGGTCGCCCTGCACGACCTATCCAGCGGGTGCTGGTTCCACCTCGTCAGGTCCTGACCGGGCACAGTCTGTCAGCCCCGCCGGCGATCCGAAATATCGTGCCGCCAGCTCTCAGATGATCCGCCGCGTGAAATAGCGCTGGCCACGCAGGTCGTCCCGCCTTTGGAAACCACACCGCCGTGCCACTCCCAGCGACGCCTCGTTCTGCGGGTCGATCAGCAGGGTCGCCACCGTGTACAGCGTTTCCCGGGTGAGGTGCTGGAGGAGGAGTTCGACCGCCTGGGTGGCGTAGCCGTTGCCTCGGTGTTCGGCGAACACGAAATAGCCGATGTTCACATCGCCGCCGCCGAGCCAGTCGTGCTCAGGATCGTGGTCGTAGTCGACCCACCCGACCAACTGCTCGCCGACGACGATGCAAGCCGTAGGAGCCGGGTTATCAGAACCTGCCCCGAGCCACCGGTGGAAGGCGTCGTCGCGGGCCGCGATCAAGACCGCCGTGTCGTCGGGCCGCGGCGGACGAAGCCTGACTGCGCCACCCTCGCGCGGATCCTCTCTGACCACACCCAAATCTTGCTCCCGGTAACCCGTATCACGACCTACGGCATTCGTCGATAGCCAGGGGCTAAACACTCGCTATGCCGCAAGAAGCGCGCGAACTCAGGCGGGATTTGGCCAACCGCCGCCAACCCGTTCTCTCGGAGAGTCGACGTGCGCCCGACGCGTCGACGATCTCTGCCAGTTAGCCATGCCGGGTCGGCAGCGGGTACGGTGCCGTGGAGTATGCCAAAACGATGGGCGCTGGCCGGAGGGTTGCCCGAACTGGCGGGCCTGATCTCTTCAGGACGCTTGTTATGGGTTGATTTCGAGTCGGTCAGCCGCCGCGGCGCTTCTGCGGCCTGGCCGTGTGGGGCTTGGCGTGCGCTGGATGGGCACCCGATGGTAATCAGGCTGGGGCACGCAGTTGGCGGAGCGCGCAATAGATCCGTTCGCTATATCCCGGGAGTTAGGGCTGGGGCTGGAGGTCGAGGTATCCGTCGTAGGCGTTGATCGTCACGAGGAAATAATGGAGGAATCCTTCGAGCCCGGCCAGCCCGAAGGGGTGGGGCCACGGATCGCAGAACCAGACCGGCGCGTCCCAGGAGAATTCGTCAGTGCCGTCAGTCAATGTGAGGCCTACGCGAGCTAGCATCCCGGCAGTTTTCAGCCCGGCGATATAGAACTGCTCGGTCAGGTCGCCAGAAAGCTCAATCCCGGCGAGAGGGGCGAGTTCGGCGCTCATCCTTGTTCGTAGCGAACCGGTGTCGAGTAGGCACTCCATCGGTGCATCCGGCAGTCCTTCGAGCGCGATGTCGACTACAGGCCGGGGCGTCAGCACACCGCCGCTTGCTGCGGGAAGCGCCCGGAACGCGAATCTCATTGCGGGGCCGCACCGGTGATGGCTTCTTCGGAGTCCGGGACGCGGAACATTGACTGCGCGCGCTGACGGTGCTGGGCCAGCCAGGCCACGACCTCCTTGGCGGAGGGGGCGGCAACGAGGACTTCATCGCCGCGTACAGCTACCCAGAGGCCAATGAAAGGACGCAGTCCCTCTACCAGGGACTCTGGCCGCTCGGCGGTGCCAGAAACCGCTGGCCGAAGTGGCCCGGCGGCTGAGGAGGCAACCCGATGGTGACCGCTCGAGTTCGCTGCTCGTGCGGCACTGAAGCCAAGACGAGTCAGCGCACGCCGCGCCTGATGGGTTGTGAAGTCGGCCCGGTCGAGCCCGGTGACCAATGCCAGGACCTGCTTGGGCGGCCAGCGTCGGCCGTTGATCACTACGAAGTGCTCCTGGATCGGTTCTGGCAGCGCGCCTTGGAGGGCTACTTCCACGCTCCGGCGATCCAGGTCGTACTGGTGGCCGGAAACTGTCATCGTCGGCATGTGCGTCTCCGATCGGTATTCTCTGTAATTTCTTCTCTGATTCGTCTCTACGATAGGAGATCGGCAAGGGTTCTGGCAACAGCGCGCCGGGGGATGTAGTCGAAGCCTGTCGATACCTAGCGCAGCACTTGGTGTCCGGCTGCTCATGGCCCGGCCAGATTGTGGGTGCGACCGACCTACTGGCGGCGCCTGGCCACGGTCGCCTGCCATTTCGCAGCCACTGGCGGTGGACGGGCGGGTTTGTCATGACCCACGCCTTGCGAGCCCGGGCGCGTCGGCTTGCGGTCGACCTCCTGGGCGTAGCTCGAAGATGTGCGGTCCGGAGGCGCCTGGCGGCGGGATTATCGGGGAGCCCCGTCGCGCTCCGCTGTGAGCTCGCACCCTAGGCCGGTGCTGGTCTTGCCTGAGTCCCGTGGCGTCCGGCTGGGCACGGTGCTGACCGGGTGGTCGTGGTCGAGTGATGGTTGAGGAAGCCGGATGAGGGATCGCGGCTGACATTATCGCAGGTCAGAAGCGGTTCCGGCGCTTGGCGGGGGCTCCCTGTAAAACCGTCGGCTCAGCCTACGTTGGTTCGAACCCAACACCTGCCACCACCAGCGAAAACGGCCCGTGACCGGGGTATTCTCCCGACTCGCGGGCCGTCGTGCCTTGTGTCATCCTCGGTCATCGTTAGTCAGGAGACGTCGCCGCACCACGCTGGTTACGGACAAATAGCGGACGGATTCAGGGCTGAAGGAGCGGTTCACCGCACCGCTTGCTCTCCTCCGTTGTTCATTATTCCGCCCCGGCGAGCTGCGCTGTTGGTCGCGTGACACCCCGGCGACCGGCTGCCGCATGTGAGCTGGCGGAGCGTCAGCGGTCGGTGAGCCAGTTCCCGAGGGCTGACAGCCGTCGGCGCAGCCGAACCGTTGGCCGCGCCTGGCGCGCGCGCCGCTCGTCCCGGGCCTTCTAGGCCGCGGAGTGCTGCCCCGTCAGTGGGAAGCGCCCGTCACCGGCCGCTGTCGCGGCTTCGAACGCGCAGTTTGGGTTGAGGGCGATGTCTAGGTGCTCCAGCGTGTGGGTGGACAGCGCGTATCGCAGCGGACCCGGCACTCCGATCCCGCCGGGCGTGATTGTGAGACTGACGAACTGGGCCAGGATGCTCGCGCTAACGCTGGCCGCCAGGCCCGGGATACCGGGGACCTGCGCGGCGACTTGCTTCACCTGCTACGACGGGTACGCGACGTCTACCGGGAGGTAGGGCCCGACATCGTGCACGGTCTCCTGAGCGAGATCCAGGACATGCCCAAGGACGCATTTGAGGTGGCGCCCGCGGCGGTCATGACCATTCTCATGCGGGCGGCGGATCGCGGCGAGGTGCGCCGCGAGCGCGTGACCCCCCTGGTCGCCGCGCTGCCGGGCAACCTGATCCGGAACGAGGTGATCCTGGTGCATGGCGATGCTTCGGATACGTTCCTGACTGACCTGGTAGACGAGATCGTCCTCCCACTGGTCACGACCCCGGCCGTGCGGCTGCGCAGGCCCCCAGCCTCAGCCGTGGGCTCCGCTGGCCCGGGCGCGGTCGGCCAATGCGGCCCGTGGCCCCAGAGGGTGCAGGAATAGGTCGCAAAGATGGTACTTGCCACCGTAGAACGTCATGTGTTGTCGCTGGCGGTGCGGGCATTCACGGGGACACTCGTGTCGTTGCCGTGCTCGTTCTCGCCGGTGGCCTGCCTGGCATCGGAGAGTTCCGCTGAGGCTGGCGGGACAGGTGGTGTGCGGGCCGGTCGGCTTGGCTTCGCCTGGCGGATGAGCTGGTGTTCTGTGGCCTGATCGGCGGGGAAGAACAGCTCGATGGAGAGTTCCGACACGGTGATGTCAGTGGGGGTGCCGAAACTGCTCATGATGGTGTACATGGAAAGATCCTTACCGCCGAGCTGAACCTGCCAGGTGATCACCGGTTCCGGCTCCTCATCCGGCGCGAGCCGTCCCCACGTGGACCGGGGCGGGATCTGCGGCCAAGCCGATATCTCGTCCGCCAGGAGGGCCGCCTCGTGGTCGCTCAGCGATAGAAAATGAAGCTGGCGCAGCAGGCAACCGGACCAGGAACCGAAGTTCGCGGTACAGGCAGCCAGACCGGCCGGGTGCAGCATCACCCGGAAGATGTTCGTCGGTATGCCACGCACCTGCGGGGGGATCCCTGCGACCAGCCGGCGTGCGGCGTTGTTAGAGAGCTCGACGTCCCATCGCCGGTTGACCACGATGCCCGGGAAGGGGTCATGGGCATCGAGGAGGCCGCGGAGGGCGTCTCGGATGCGGGCCAGGGCTGGGCCGGACAGGGGGTTTTCCGGGTAACGAGGGGCATAGCCGGCGGCGAGCAGCCACTCGTTGCGCTCGCGCAAGGGCACCTGAAGACCCCGGGCGATGGCCAGGAGCAGCCCGGGGCTAGGCCTGGACCGGCCCAGCTCGACAAACCCCAGATGGCGCGCAGACACGCCGACGTCGAGCGCAAGGTCCAGCTGACTGCGCCGAGCCTCATCTCGCCGCTGCCGGATGAGCTGGCCGACGCCGGGGCGGGTCATGGCAGCCATGATGCGCGGATCTCAGTAATCAGCACAACTACCTGACAGGTAGCCGCCACCGGCGGGACTAGCCAAGGCTCTGGAAGAACTTGATGAGCTCGGCGTTGTACTGCGCCGCCTCGCTCACGTAAAGACCGTGGCCGGCGTTGTGGATGACCACAAGGCGGGCCTGCGGGATCATGGCTGCCGTCCGGCGGCCGGTTAGTTCAAGCGCTGTTGCGCCGCCGTCTGCGTCACCGTGGATCACCAGCGCAGGTACGTCTATCTGCGGAAGCTCCGCGCTGAAGTCAGCATAGAAAACTGCCCGCTGGATCTCGATCAGGACCGACGGCGGAGTGTCCATTATCTGCCGTATAGTCCATTCCGACGTCAATTGCGAGACATGGTGGCCCGCTCCCCAGTAATTGGGGCCAGAACCCGTCAGTGCTGCCAGCCAGGCTCCGGCGTCTCGCCGGAGCAGGTCCCAGCTCGCCTCCAGGGATTCCGGATCAAGCCCGCCAGGGCTGTCGTCTGACTTGAGCACCGACGGGGTCGTCGGCGCGCTGAGCACGATGCCCGAAACGCGTGCGGCTCCATGGCGGGTCAGATAGCGAACGACTTCGGCTGCGCCCATCGAGTGACCGACGAGCATCGCATCGGCAAGGCCGATCCCCTGGATAAGCGAGGCAAGGTCGTCGGCCAGAGTATCCACGTCATACCCGCTCGCCGGCCGGTCGGACCGGCCATGACCCCGCCGGTCGTAAGTGATGCAGCGGAAACCCGCAGCGGCGAGGTCGTCTCTTTGATAGTTCCACATATCACCTGGCATGCCGTTCCCGTTGGCGAAGACGACCGCTTTGCCGACGCCCCATTCTGCATAGAAGAGGCGAGTGTGGTCGCTGGCTTCTACGAAAGGCATGACGAGTTCTCCCTTCATTCAATCGTGGATATCGCTGCCTTGCAGTTTGCAACCCGGGGAGCGGCCTCGTCTACTACCTCTCAGGTAGGTGCCACCGCGCTTCAGACCATTAATGAACGACTGTGCAAACCACGTGGAGCAAAAGCCAATCTGGTCTTTCGGTCTGACACAGGGAGGAAGAACAATCATGCGCGGCATTACGCGGGCTTAGACGCCGTTCCGTAGACCAGACGATCAGGATAGCGATTGGGGCGTGGCTCGCGGCTGCCAGCGCCGCGAGCCACTTTATCTAAGACTCCCGCCTCGGATGTATAAGACCCCCCGGGGGCGACCGGTCCGCTTCATCCAGTGACGCTGGGTCAGCGAGGCGGGTGAACATGGGCCGCCCGCCGAGGTCGTGGATGGGGTCGTCGACTACCGAACTGCGCCGTCGTGGTGGTTTCCGGGTGTGGCGAGACGGCCGTGATACGGGGACGATACGCCGGTCACACAGGATCGATCGTGATTCTTCCGGCAGCTGGCTGCGGCTGGCGCGGGATGGATTCTGCGTTAGGGGGTCGTGTCCTCAGCAGTGCTCAGGTGGCCACACCATCGACCCCCCAGATTCCCCACATCCGGCTGTGACACGGGAGAGGTCCATGGGCGGCAGGCTCGACATGACGTTGATGTAGGCGATACACAATGCGCTGCGGCGTGACCTGGGCACATCGCCAAGGTCACCGCTGCCATCGGCGACGACCCCCGGGCCATCCTCACTACGGCCGCCGGCTGGACGCTATTCACCAAGGCCCTGCACATCCACCACAGCACCGAGGACGACGCGCTGTGGCCGCCCATGCACCAGGCCCTGGCCGGCCGGCCCGATGACCTGGATGTGCTGGAGGCGATGGAGACCGAGCACGCCGCCATCGACACGCTCATCGAGGCGACCGGCGCCGCGCTGGCCGACCGGGACACCGGGCCGCAACGCCTGGGGGACCTGACCGACGCGAAGGCCAGCGCGCTGAGCGCGCACTGCAACCATGAGGAAGACCATGCGCTGCCGTTGATCGAGGCGACCGTGACGCAGCAGCAGTGGGATCACTTCGGCGAAGTTCACCGCAGCCGGATCGGCCCCGACGCGCCCCAGGTGATCCCCTGGCTGCTCGACGGCGCCGACGAGCACACCGTCGCGACGATGCTGGCGCTTTTGCCCGAGCCGGTGCGCGCGGCATACCAGGACCAGTGGCAGCCCGCCTACACCGCCTTGAACAGCTGGAACACCACCGGCTAAGGCCCTCCCACCGGCCAGCCGCGGCCTGCATTTCATCCGCCAACGCACCACGCAGGCTGAGCACCTCCGGGCAGTCAGCGGGATAGGCGGACGCGCAGGTAGGGACGGTGACAGATGAGTGCTGAGCGCTCCGTGGAGGGCACGGGGCGCTGGCTGGATGACCGGTTCGGCGGGGCGCGGGGCGCGCGGACATTCCTGCGGAAGGTCTTCCCGGATCACTGGTCGTTCCTGCTGGGTGAGATCGCGCTGTATTCGTTCGTCATCTTGCTGCTGACCGGTACGTTCCTGACGCTGTTCTTCCAGCCGAGCATGAACGAGATCGTCTACCACGGCAGCTACCACAACCTGGACGGCGTCCGGATGAGCCTGGCATACGCCTCGACGCTCAACATCAGTTTCGACGTGCGGGGCGGGCTGCTGATACGCCAGATCCACCACTGGGCCGCGCGAGGTGAACTGGCTGATTGGCCTGGTGCTGTTCACCCTGGGCATGCTGGAGGGCCTGTTCGGCTACTCGCTGCCGGACGACCTGCTGTCGGGCACCGGCATCCGGATCCTCGAGGGCGTGCTGCTGTCGGTCCCTGTGGTCGGCACCTACCTGACGTTCTTCCTGTTCGGCGGGCCGTACTCGGGCAACGACATCATCCCATGGCTGTACATCATCCACGTGCTGGTGATCCCGGGCCTGATGCTGGCGCTGGTCGCCGTGCACGTGTTCCTCACGTTCTGGCAGAAGCACACGCAGATGCCGGGCAAGGGCCGCACGAACAGCAACGTGGTCGGCACGCCGATGTACCCGTACTTCATGGCCAAGACCGGGACCTTTTTCTTCTTCACGTTCGCGGCGGTCGCGATCGCCGGCACGTTCGTGCAGATCAACCCCATCTGGCTGTACGGGCCCTACACGCCGGCCGCGATCTCAGCGGGTTCGCAGCCCGACTTCTACATGGGATTCATGGAGGGCGCGCTGCGGATGTGGCCCAGCTGGACCTGGGATGCCTGGGGCCACACCGTCGCTCTCGCAGGGCGAATGTGCGTGCTCCAGGTTCCCACTCGCTGGGTGGGCCTTTCACACCGGCCGGTTCCACGTTCGTTTATGCCCGGCTGACCTGCGAGAAACTCTCACCCGACCGGTATCGGCTACACGTTCGGGCCGACGGCAGAACTCATCGCATTCCACGGTCACGCGTTCGACTAGTCGGGTGATCACGGACATATAGCGGACAGAATCTGGGCAAAGCAAGCGGTCCGGCGCTCCGCTTGCTGTTGCAGATCGTGACAGGCTCTAGCTGGTTCGGGGCGTGCTCGATCGCAGGCAGGAATGTTTGGCAACGCGCGAAACTATGTCACTGGAACCGGCGGGCACATGGTCCTGACCGAGCTGTCGGGGCGCTCAAATGATCTCCCGGTCGATGGGTCAGGCGGTTTCGCGCAGCCCGAAGGCGTTCGGGGTGATGTCGATGTGAAACTCGATCCCGAGTACCCTCGCGAGCCTCGACAACGTGGCCAGCGATGGCTCGTGGTCTCCTGCCTCCAGCCGCGCGATGGCGGGCTGGTGCATACCGAGGAGGCCGGCGAGCCCGGTCTGCGACAGGCCATGGTCGATCCGGTACCCGATCACCCGCATGGCGACGGCCTGCGCGAGCGCGGTCCGCTCGTGCTCGCGGCGGATCTCCGGGTCGGCGAGTTCCTCGGCCGCGATCTGGCTGGCGCTCTTCAGCTCCGGCAGCTTGGTCATCAGCCCTCCTCTGGGTCCGCTAGCCGCTGCAGTGCCGGGCGCACCGCCCGCTCGAAACCGCGCGGGTCCGACTCGGCCTCCGGCCCGACTGCCGCCACCACGAACACCTCACCGACCTGCCGGTACAGCACCCGCCACGCGCTGCGGCCTGCTCTCGGCCGCAGTTCTCGCAGCCTGTCCGCGTCACGCACGGCGCTGGTTGCGGGTAGCCGAGCTGCGGGCCGTACGCACCGAGCTTGGCGTCAGCGTTGATCAGCGCCGCCCGCTCCGCCTTGGGCAGGGCTGCTCGTTCCTGCTCGGCGTCGGGCAGGTACGCGACTGTCCACATCAGCTGACTCCTACTATAACACGCTTGTTATTAGACCGTCAGCCAGGGGCGCGAATCACGGCCTGACCCGCGAATACTCGCAGGTCGCATGACGTGACATAATTTCCGGCACCGGCAGGGCACAGAAACACCAGCTCAGAGCTAGTGTGCGAGTCTTGGCACTGGACAACAGTTCTGGCACCTCACGGGTACTGCAGCCGTGGACCTCGGCCGGATCCCGGTATCGCGGCGCGTGTGCGACGTACGGGGCTTCACCTGGATCGGTAGTACGCGAGCTGGGCGTCGAGCGTGCCCTCAGCCGAGCCGCCGTGAGCGTTCAGTGCTGCTGATATCTGGCTTCGCCCAGTGAGGTCGAGCTTCTGGTAGACGTGGGCGAGATGCGTCTCAACCGTCTTGACGGTAACGAATAGCGCTTGAGCGATGTCGCGGTTGCCCATTCCCGCGGCCGCCATCGCGGCGATCCGCCGCTCGGAGGCGGTTAGCGCGTCGATGCCGCTGGCCTCCGGACGGCTGACGCGAGCACCGGTTGCCTTAAGCTCCTGAGCGGCGCGGTCCTGCAGCGGTCGTGCGCGCCCGTCGCGGGCGATCTGAAGCGCGGCATTAAGCGGCGCACGGGCGTCCGCGCGGCGATTTGCGCGCCGCAGCGCCGCGCCATAGTCGCATAGCGCGGCCGCGTACTCTAGCCGCGACTGCGAACGCGCGAGCTCCTCGGTTGCATTTCGCAGGAGTTCGAGCTGTGCGTCGCCCTGCTCGAGCAGCGAGGCGGCGTGCAGTGTCATTCCAATGGCGCGATGCGTACCGAAGGCCCGCGCAAGCGGGAACTCCTCGGCGATCAGCGCTCGGGCCGCATCGAGCTCTCCGAGCCCAATCAGCGCACGCGCCCACAGCGAGCGATACGGAAATGGCCCGACTGCCGGTCGGCGCCACGACGCCAGTCGCTCGCTTGACGCCCTTTGCGTGTAGTAGTGCTCGAGGTCCCTTGCCGCCGATGCACAGTCCCCGCGGGCGAGGTGCAGGTTGGCGCGGGTCGCCAGGACCAGGTACGAGATGATGTTCGGCGAGTAGTCGTGCTCGGGGATCGCTTCCAGTGTCGCGGAAGCTTCGGCGAACCGTCCCTGGGCGGTCAGCGAGCCCGCGAGCCACGCCCGCGCGAGGGGGACGCTCGGATCGTCAGGGCTGAGGTCGATGCCGTCCAGGGTGGCGCGCGCGTCGGCCTCGGCCTCGGCTAGCCGGCCCATCGCTAGGTTTGCGTACGCGCGCCATCCCGATGCCCATGAGAACCCGGTGAGCGACGCGGACGTGCGCGCCTTCGCGAGCACAAGCGTCGTGACCGCCGCCACGCGTTCGACCTGATCACAGAAGGACATCGCTGTGATCCCCAGGTAGAAGGGCAATGCCGCTGGGCCCTCGGCGGACAGTACTTCGTCGGTTGCGAGCGCCCCGTCTGCCGCCGCGACCACTTCGGCGGCGGGAGCGCCACCGAGCCACTCCTCGAATGCGAGCGAGCCGAGCAGGAGGCGGTCTGCGACTGTTCGTGGGGGACCCACTGCGCGGGCGCTGGCCAACCGATCGGGCATCGACGTGGGGAATGCCGGCGGTCCGGCCATCAGGATGCTAGCGAGCATGTAAGCCTCCATGCGGCGTGCCAGCACGCCGTCTTCAGAGGCGATTTCGTCGATCCCCTCGTCCAGCACCTCGGCTGACCGGGTGTAGTCGCCGCCAACGGCGACAAATGCGACCGACAGCGCGACCCGCGCCAGCGCCCGGGTCCGCGCGTCCCTTGCGAGCGCAATCGCCCGCTGGAGGTCGTCGGCTGCTGTCGGATCGCCCGCCTGCGCCTTCGCCCGGCCCAAATCGAGCAGCGACGGCGCTAGATCTTCCTCGTCAAGCTCGTCGACCACCCGTCCCAGGTAGGTGACTGCCACTTCCGGCGCGCCGGCACCCAGCGCCCACCGCGCGGCTTCGCGCAAGATCCCGACCGAGCCCGGATGAGCGCGTGCTTCTCCCGCGACCAGGTGCGGCGCGAGTTCCCACGGGCTGGCGCCACGCCGCGAAAGCGCCTCAACGGCCGCCTCGTGCAGGCGGGCACGCTCCGGACCGCTCAGCGATCCGCGCACCGCGTCCGCGATCAGCGGGTGCACGAACGACGGCCGCTCGCCCGAGTTCACAACCCCTGCCCCGGCAAGCGCGCCGAGCAGGTCCTCAAGCTCGGCGGCATCGATCGCCGCCGTGGCAGCCAGGTCATCACGCTGAGCGCTCTCACCGAGGATCGCCAGCGCCTTGGCGACCAGCCGCGCACGCTCTCCGAGCAGCCCCAGACGGCGCGTCACCGCCGGACGCGCCGCGATCGCACCGATCGTCCGCACCCGCCGCACCTCGCTCGCATGCGGACGAACTCCCTCGGCATTGAGCGCGCGCACCAACTCGGCAATCATCAGCGGGTTGCCGCCCGTCGCTTCGTGACACGCCGCGCAGAACCCCGCATCCCCCTCCTCCCCCAACCGCTCAGAAAGCATCCCCGCCGTTGCCTCTCTCGTCAACGGCGCAGGTTGCACGACGTGCGTGAGCGGATCACTCTCGAATGGAGCCAGCAGATCCGAGGACTGAGGGTCCCCCGTGCGATACACCAGCGCGAGCGTCACGGGCATCCCGCCAAGCCGCCGGACCGTGAACTCCAAAAACCGCAACGAGGCCTCGTCGCACCACGACACGTCATCGACACATACCAGAAGCGGCGCACGCGCTGCCAGGTTCGACGTCAGCCAGTACAGGGCATGCAGACTCGCGAACAGCGAGTCGTCGGAGTCGACCTCCCGAGGTTCATCATCGAGCACCCAGCGCGCACGAGCGGCCGCGCCGGAGAACAACTCCCCGTCAAGATCACCGCGGACGACGAGCGGCTCGAACAGCTGACGGGCCACGCCGTAAGGGAAGGCCCGCTCGAACGGCGCCGCCCGGGCGGCCAGCACCCCCATATCGCAAGCCGAGGCCCGTCGTTGCGCCTCAAGCAGCAACGCGCTCTTGCCAATACCTGCCGGACCGCGCAGCAACAGCACCCCGCCGTCCCCGCTCTGTGCCCAGGCCAGCGCGCGGTCGATCTCGGCAAGCTCTTCGTCACGGCCCCACAAGCCGTACGGCGACCGGGCTTGACGCCCGGTCACAATCGCCACGATCGACCTCCATGTAGTGCCCGAGGCCTTCGCCCCCGTGCGTCCCCTCGTGAACCGCATATTCGAAATGTCGGGGTGAATGTCAGGGTCTGTGTCAGGGGTGGCCCCGAGGCCGACACTCGCGGCGTCACGCAACCATGCTTTACATGGATAACACCTCTGCTCCGATCAAGCTCATTCTAGAGCTTTCCCCCGACCCTGGTTCCGTCGCGGGGCGGCTGCATCTCGGCGATCGCGACGCGCGCGCGTTCAGCGGCTACCTGGAGATGGTGTCGCTGCTCGAGGAGACCCGGCATAACGCGCGCGAGCAGACCTACCCGGAGCGGCCAGATCAATGAGCAGCTACGCCTTCGCCACCCTAAAACGGCCCACCTGCAGGTTGATGAGCATCGCAGGTTCGCAGAAGCAGGTTCGAAGAAAGGAGCATGTCATGTTCGGGGTTTCCGGGCAGGAGCAATGGCTGACCGTGCACCTGGCCGGCGGCGGCAACATCCGGGTGTGCCCGAAACCGCACCACACCCCGGCCGCCTGCACCGTCTTGATGTTCCAGGTGGACGACATCGAGGCAGCGGTCGGCGAACTGGCCAGGCGCGGCGGCACCCGAGGCGGCGGCCCAATCATCGCCGCCTGGTTCAAAGACCCGGCCGGAAACACCCTCGAAGTGATGCAGGAGCGGTAGCGCGAGCCCTGGCTTGGCCCGCTGACCTGACCCACGCCCGATCACACACCCACAACCGGAGGAACAGACATGATCATCGCAGGTAAGACAATCCTGGTGACCGGGGCCAGCCGCGGCATCGGCCGGGCCCTGGTCGGCGAAGCGCTCGGCAGGGGCGCGAAGCGGGTGTATGCCGGTACGCGCGTGCCCCTGGCCCACCCCGACCAGCGCGTCACGCCGGTGACCCTGGATGTGACCAGCGCCGCACAGATCGAGCAAGCCGCCGAGACGGTCAGCTCCCTGGACATCCTCATCAACAATGCCGGCATCGCACGCTACGACGACCTGAGCGATCGTGCCGCGCTCGAACTCCACCTCGCGGTCAACCTCTTTGGCATGTACGGCGTGACCCAGGCCTTCCTGCCGCACCTGGCTCGTTCCGGCGGGGCCATCGTCAACATTCTGTCGACCAACTCCCTCGCCCCGTTGCCGCTGATCCCGGCCTACTCGATCTCGAAGGCAGCCGCGTTCAGCCTGACCCAGTCGCTGCGCGCCCTGCTGGCCGGACGAGGCGTCCAGGTCCACGCCGTGCTCACCGGTCCGGTGGACACCGACATGACCCGCAGCATCGACATACCCAAGGCCTCCGCTGAGTCGGTCGCACGAGTCATCCTCGGCGCTGTCGAGAACGACGAGGAGGACATCTTCCCCGACCCGATGTCCCAGTCCGTGGCTGAGAGCTGGCACACCAGCGCGGCCAAGGCGCTCGAGCGCGAGCTGGCCGCGCTCGCGCAAGCGCCGGTCACCGCATAACCAAGGGCCAGCACTGACGCAGAACACCAGGCTCACGCCCCGGCCTGGGCGCTGGCGCGGCCACCGTTCCCGGGCCGGGGATCTCGCAGAAGGAGAACGACAATGCGCAAACTGATCGAATCGACTCTCGTCTCGCTCGACGGCGTGACCGGAGCACCCGAACAGTGGGCCAGCTTCGACGACGAGGACGCCGCGCACGCGTTCGGGCAACTACGCACCTACGACGCGTTCATCATGGGCCGGGTCACCTACGAGACGTTCTACGCGAACTGGGGTCAGGCCACCGGCGACCCCTACATCGACCTCATCAACGCCAGGCCCAAGTACGTCGCATCCCGGACGCTGACCCAGACGGCCTGGAACGCGACCCTTCTGGGGCCCGATCCGTCCCGCGCGATCGCCCAGCTGAAAGACCAGCCCGGCGGGGACCTCATCAAATACGGCACCAGCCGGTTCGACGACACGCTCGTGCGCGACCACCTGATCGACGAGTTCCGCTTCTGGATCAGGCCTGTGGTGGCCGGCTCGGGGCAGCGGCTGTTCCAAGACGTCGACACCTCCGGACTCCACCTCACGCTCACCGGCGAAACAAGGCTCAACAACGGGTCGGTGATACTCACCTACACACCTAGCTGACCCAGAGCTGGCCGAGCGGGAACGCGACGCATGTCCCCGACCAACCGACGACGACGTTCCACCACGAACTCGCCGACCCGCTAGCGACCGCCGCTTTGGCTACGGGATCGGAGGGGAGGCCCATGGATAGAACTGACGGAGTCGACCAGCCGGATCGGGCTGATAGCAGCCCGCGCCCAGCGGCGGTCACGTTCGTGACGACCGAGCACTTCACCCTGCAAGGCGCCCGGGCAGCGACGATCGCGGAATCGACGAGCCGGGCGACGGTGTTCCTGGGCGCCGTCAGCGGCGGGCTGATCGCTCTCGGGCTCGTGGCCACCGCCGCCAAGACCGGCATGGCGTTCTACATGTTCGGGCTCATTCTCCTGCCCACGCTGGCCTTCGTGGGGCTAGCGACGTTCCACCGGGTGCTGCAGTCGGGGATCGAGGACCTCGGATATGCGCGCCGTATCGCACAGCTTCGCGCCTATTACTTCGATCACGCACCCGAGGTGGTCGGCTACCTGCCCAGCTCGGCGGAACGGCTGCCCGCCCCGGGACTGGGGATCGGCCTGTGGCAGCAATTCGTGACCGTCGCGGGCATGGTCGCCGTGATCACCGGGGTACTTTCCGGGTCGGCTGGCGGGATGCTCGCGGCCGTAGTTTCTGGCCGCTCGCTGGTCGTAGCGTTGGTCGCCGGCGTCGCCGTCGCTGCTGCTGCACTGACCGGGCTGATGCGCTATCAGAATGCGGCCTGGATCCGGGGCACCAGGGCACCGCTGTTCCCAGCGCAGACGCAGAGCGACACTGCCGGAGCTCCTCCGCAGGGTGAGCCCGGCCTTGACGGCGTCCTGACCAGGCGCGCAGGCCGGTAACGAAGGACTGTACAGCTCCCGGCCGCTGCCGAATCGAGAGCTGCCAGGTACTTGGCCTGGTGCCGCAGCGACGGGGGAGGTCGATGCAGGAGTCGGGCAGGCCGTCGGCGGCACCACGAGACAGCGTCGAGATC
>JASHOI010000055.1 GCA_030041195.1 Streptosporangiaceae bacterium
AGCGCGGCGACGGCGTCGACCTCGCCAAACCCGGTACCGGGGCTGTAGCCGCCCGGCGGCCGGTGCCGGGCGGAGTCGATCAGCGCCTGGGTCACCAGCGCGGGTGACAGCCGGGGGTACTTCGACCGGATCAGCGCCGCCACGCCCGCCACGAACGCCGATGCCGGGCTGGTGCCGTCCGCGGTGAGGTACTCGCCCCCGGGGCCCGCTCCCACGATGTTCACGCCCGGGGCGGAGATCACCACCGACGCGTTGCGGTCCGAAAACGCCGCGCGCACGCCACCGGCGCCGACCGCGGCAACCGAGATCACGCCGGTGAACGACGCCGGGTAGGAGTAGGGCGTGAACCCGCCTGCGGCGGTGCCATCGTTGCCCGCCGAGGCCACCACGACCACGTTGTGCGAGATCGCGTCCGCGATCGCGAGCCGCATGTCCCTGGTCGGGACCGTCGAGCCCAGCGACATGTTGATCACGCTGGCACCGTGGCTGACCGCGTAGCGTATCCCGTCGGGGATCGCGTCGGCGAAGCTGGCGTTCTCGTTGTAGACAGCCAATCCGGGCTCCTGGTCGTCCAGGATCACCCGCACCGAGAGGATCCGCGCATCCGGCGCGACCCCGATCACCCCGCCGGCCCGCCCGGGGCCGCTGCCGTGGCCGGCGATGAGCGACGCGATGTAGGTGCCGTGCAGGTGCGGCGGCTGGTACCCGGGAGGGTCGGCGCCCAGCGTGTAGTCCGGCCCGGTGGTCACCGACCCGGTCAGGTCCGGCACGCTCGGATCGACCCCGGTGTCCAGGACCGCCACGGTCACGCCGGCGCCCTTGGTCACCCGCCAGGCTGCGGGCACGTCGATCTCCCTGAGCTCGGGGAGCTCGGCCGCGCGAACCTGCTGCCCGATTCCCTGCGCCGACGCCGGCGCCTGGCCGATGACGCCGACCGCGGGCAGCACCGCGGCCAGGACGCACGCCGCCGCCAGCCGGCCGGCCCGGGTCAGCATGACCACGCCCGGCTGGCGCAGTTGACCTGCACGGGAGCGGTCAGCGGCCCGATGATCTCGGCTGCCAGCTGCGCGGCCGGCGCAAAGACCGAGCTGCGCCGCTCGGCGGTGGCCACGGCCGACTGCCCGTCCGCGTAGCCCGCCACCGTGAGCACCACGTACGGGCCTTGCTGGCTCACCGTGGCTGCCTGCCGGGCAGCGTCATTGAACGCGGCGCTCGCGGTCCCGCCGAACGCCTCAGCGCGCAGGCTGGTGACCCCGGCCTGACCCGAGGGAAGCCCGCGCGCGAACGCAGCGGCGCGCCGCGGACTGCCGAAGGCAAGGATTCCCACGGTGTACACGACGCCCTGAAGCTCGTCCACGTAGGTCGCTCGCAGCGCCGCCCGGCAGCCCTCGCGCCGCGCGAGCCGGTCCAGGGTGGTGTCGATGCTGGCCGCGCACGTGGCCGACCGCGAGATGCCGAGCCGGCGCGCGGTCTCCTGGGTTAGCAGGCTTGTGCTGTAGCCAAGCTCCGGCGGGAAAATCCGGCCGGCCGGCCAGGACCGCCACCGGTCGGCCATGGCCTGCGCCGCGGCCGCGGACAATTCGGCAGACGTGGGCTTGCTGGTCAGCTCGGCGTGCGCCGCCGTGCCCGCCACGACCGCTACGGCGAGGCAGCAGGCCGCGGTGACGATCGCGGCCAGAATGCGCAGCGGCCTTCGGCCACGGCGAGGCACCGGCACGCTCGAATCGTCTGGTAAGCCCGGAACGGTACTGTTCACACCCAAATGCTAGAGCCGCCGGGCAGGCCCGTCACTCGGTGAGCACGCCGGCGACCTGGGCGTGCGGCACGGCCGGGCCGGCCGCGCCCTCGCGCAGCAGCACGGGCATCCTGGCCAGCCGCCGCGGCAGGTACCAGCAGCGCTCGCCGAGCAGCACCATGGCCGCGGGCATGAGCAGCCCGCGCACGACCGTGGCGTCGATGAGCACCGCGAAGGCCAGCCCCACGCCCAGCGTCTTGACGTCCACGAAGGACAGCGTGGCGAAGATGGAGAACACCGCGACCATGATCACGGCCGCGCTGGTCACCACGCCGGCGCTGCTGGCGATGCCGCCGACCAGAGCGTCCCGGGTGCTCGCCCCGGCGATCCGCCGCTCCCGCACCCGGCTGAGGATGAACACGTGGTAGTCCATGCTCAGCCCGAACAGCAGCACGAACATGAACAGCGGCACCCAGTCCGCTATCGCGCCGTAACTGGTGAAGCCCAGCAGGCCCTCCAGGTGGCCGTCCTGGAAGATCAGCGTGATCAGCCCGTAGGCGGCACCGACCGACAGCAGGTTCAGCGCGATCGAGATCAGCGGCAGCAGGATGGACCGGAACGCGGTCATCATCACGCAGAACGCCAGCAGGCAGACCACGGCCAGCACGATCGGCGTGCGCGAGTGCACGGTCGCGCTCCAGTCGTAGTTTGACGCGGTGTTGCCGGTCACCGCGTAGCTGAGCCCGCTCACCGTGCCCAGGGTCGCGGGCAGGACCTGATTGCGCAGCGTGAGCAGCGCGCTCACCGAGGCGTTGTCCGACCCGTTCCCGGCCAGCGGGACGTTCACGATCAGCCCCCGGCCGTGCGCGACGAACGCCGCGGTGACCGGCGTCCGGATCGCGCCGGTGCCGGACGCGCGGCGTTCCAGCGCTTCGAGCGCGTGCGCGACCGCGCGCCCGGTCAGGTCCTGCCCGGTCACCACCACGTTGGCCGGCGCCGGCCGGCCCGGGAACTCGGCGTTGATCCGGTCCAGGGTCTGCACCACGCTGAGGTTCGTCGGCAGGTCGATGACCGGGTCCCCGATCCGCATCCCGAGCGCGGGCGTGGCCAGCGCGAGCAGTGCCAGCAGCGCGGCGGCGCCCCACACCAGCGGGCGGCGCACCACCTGGCGGATCAGCCCGGCCCACAGCCGCGACGGCCTCGCCGCGGTGCGGCGCCGGCCGAGGAACGGCACCCGGCAGCGGTCCGCCCACTCGCCGAGCATGGCCAGCATCGCGGGCAGCAGCGTGAGCGAGCCGATCACCGCGACGCCGACCACGGTGATCGTGCCGAACGCCATCCCGGTGAACTCGTCGATCCCGGTGAGGAACAGCCCGGCGAGCGAGATCATCACGGTCAGCCCGGAGATCACGATCGCCTTGCCCGACGTGGCCGCCGCGATCCGCAGCGCCTCGGGGAACGACCGCCCGGCGGCCCGCTCTTCGCGCTCCCGCCGCAGGTAGAACAGCGAGTAGTCGATGCCGACGGCCATGCCGAGTATCAGCACGACCTCGGAGGTGCCCGAGCCGATCGGCAGCCACCGGCTCGGCACCGCGAGCAGCGAGATCGTCGCCATCACCGCGGCGCCGGCCAGCGCAACCGGGATGCCCGCCGCGATCAGCGCGCCGAACACCGCGAGCAGCAGCACCAGGGTGATCGGCACCGAGGTCACCTCGGCCTTGCGGAAGTCCGCGTCCAGCAGCGCGTTCGAGGCGGCGTCCGTGCTCGCGTCGCCCGCCTCGGACACCAGCAGCCGTGGGTAGGAAGCCTGGACCGCCGCAACGGCCGCCATGTCCGTGCCGACGGTGGTGTCGGCGCTGGCGTGCGGCCCGGCGACCCGGAACGTGACCAGGGCGCTGCGCCCGTCGGCCGAGATCAGGCCCCGGCCGCCGGGGGCGAGCGGCGAGACGATGTCCTCGGCGGCGTGCGGCAGCCGGCGCAACGCGGTCACGACCGCCCCGGCCGCCTGGCGCATCGCGGGATCATCCTGGAACGTGACGCCAGGTGCCCGGGCCTGGATCAGCACGCTTTCCGATGGCGGCGTGGTAACCCCGAGCGCGTGCATCATCTGCTCGGCCTGGCCGGCCTGGCCGGGGTCGTACTGCGGCCGGCTCTGGGTGCCGAGCATCTGGCCGGCCACGAACGCTGCGGCCACGAACAGCAGCCAGCCGAATACGACGGCCTTCCGGTGCCGCGCGCTCCAGCAGGCGATCCTCTCGACGACCGGCCGGCCGTCCGTCTGTGGGTTACGCAGATCGGCGCTGTGGGCCGGGCGGGCGACGTTAAGCACGGGCGCCTTTCGGGGTGGGGGGCGATACCGGGGGGGATCTTGGTCTGTGACGTGCCAGAACGCGACCTGACACGCATGTCAGCACAGCGTAACTGACATGCGTGTCAGGCGCGATCGTTTCGCCCAGATTCTTAGAGATCCCTAACCCGGGCCTCAGCTCATGTCGCCTGCCTGGGCGCGCGACTCGAGCCGGCGGCCGGGCAGCCAGGACAGCCAGCGCGGCAGGTACCAGCACCGCTCCCCGAGCAGGGCCATGGCCGCCGGCAGCAGGATGCCGCGCACCACGGTGGCGTCGATCAGCACCGCCGCGGCCAGGCCCACGCCGAGCGTCTTGGTGTCGACGATCGGCAGCGTGGCCAGGATCGAGAACACCGCCACCATGATCACGGCCGCGCTCGTCACCACCCCGGCGCTGCTGGAGATCCCGCCGACGAGCGCCTCGCGGGTGCTGGCGCCCCGGGACCGCAGTTCACGTATCCGGCTCAGGATGAACACGTGGTAGTCCATGCTCAGCCCGAACAGCAGCACGAACATGAACAGCGGGACCCAGGAGACGATCGCGCCGAACGAGGTATAGCCGATCAGCCCCTGCAGCCGGCCGTCCTGGAAGATCAGGGTGATCAGGCCGTAACCGGCCACCACCGACAGCAGGTTAAACACGATCGAGATCAGCGGGATCGTCACCGAGCGGAACGCGACCAGCAGCAGCACGAACGCCAGCAGGATCACGAAGCCGACCACCACCGGGGTGGCGGAGTGGAACGCCGCGTTGTTGTCGTAGGTGCTGGCGGTGTCGCCGGCCACCGCGTAGCTGATCCCGCCGACCTTGCCCAGCGTCGCGGGCAGGATCTGGTCGCGCAGGGTCAGCAGCGCGGCCATGGAGGCCGCGTCACCCCCGTTTCCCGCCAGCGGGACGCCGATGATCAGGCCCCGGCCCTGCCCGATCGGGGCGGCGGTGATCGGCTCGTGGATCGGGCCGCCGCGGGCGGCCGTGGCCTCCAAGGCGCCGACCGCATCCTTGAGCGCCGGGCCGGACAGGCCCGCGCCGGTCACCACCACCTGCGCGGGTGAGGGTGCTTGCGGGAACGCGTGCTGGATGCGGTCCATGGTCTGCAGCACCGGGTTTCCCGCGGGCAGGTCGATCGCCGGCGCCCCGATCCGCATGCCCAGCGCGGGCGCGGCCAGGGCCAGCAGGGCGATCGCGGCCACGCCGCCCCAGACGGCCGGGCGCCGTACCACCCAGCGCGCCAGCGCGGCCCAGGCCCGCGACGGGCGGGCGGCGGTCCGCCGGCGGCCCAGGAACGGGATCTTCCCCTTGTCGGCGCGTGGCCCGAGCCAGGACAGCAGCGCGGGCAGCACGGTCAGCGAGCCGACGACCGCCACCCCGACCACTGCTATCGTGCCGAACGCCATGGTGTCGAACGCGTTGTAGCCGGTCAGGAACAGCCCGGCCAGCGCGACCATGACGGTCAGCCCGGACACGAAGATCGCGCGCCCGGACGTGGCGGCGGCGATCCGCAGCGCTTCGCGCTGGTCGCGACCTGCGGCGCGCTCCTCACGCTCGCGGCGCAGGTAGAACAGGGAATAGTCAACGCCGACCGCCATCCCGACGAGCAGCACGACGTCTTGCGTGCTCGGCAGGACCGGCAGCCACTGGCTGATGACGGTGACCAGCGACAGCGCGGTCAGCACCGAGGTGATGGCCAGCAGCAGTGGGATCCCCGCGGCGATCAGCGCGCCGAACACCACCAGCAGCAACACCAGTGTCACCGGGATCGAGGTTGCCTCGGCCCGGCCGAACCCGGTGGACACGATCGTATTGATCGCCCGCAGCTCGCTCGCGTCGCCGGCCTCGGCGATCCGCAGACCCGGATTCCTCGCCGCGACCGCGGCCACCGCGCTCAGCGCGGGCGCCACGGCCGTGGACTGATCGTCCTGTGGCCCGGGAACCTGGAAGGTGACCAGCGCGCTGCGCCCGTCGGCGGAGACCAGGGCGCGGCCGCTCGCTTGCAGAGGTGACCGGACGTCGGTCGCGGCGTGCGGCAGCTTGGCCAGGGCGGTGGTCACCTCCCGGGCCGCCTGCCGCATCGCGGGATCATTGGCGAACGTGATGCCGGGTGCCCGGGCCTGGATCAGCACGTCCTCGACGGCCGGGGCCGCCAGGCCCAGCCGGTGCAGGGTCTGCTCGGCCTGGCCGGCCTGGCCGGCGTCGTAGGGGGGCAGGCTCTTGCTCCCCATCCCCTGCCCGACCGCGATCACGATGGCGACCAGGGCAAGCCAGCCGAACACGGCGGTCTTGCGGTGCCGGGCGCTCCACCCGGCGACGCGCTCGACGAACGGGGCACGGGCGTGCCGTGGCCGCTCCGGGCGGGACGGGTCGTGGCGGGGCGGGTCGTGGCGGGCCGGACTTGGTTGCGGCAATACTGGCATCTGCGGCTGGCTCATCATGGCCTCTCTTTGTCGGGGTGGTGTGGTGGTTGGCTGGTCGCTGTGAGGCTCCGCCCGCGAGCTGCCACTCGCGGGCGGGGCGCAGCGCTCAGGTCGGACGACCGACCGGGCCGCCGCCGCGGATCGTCTTTTGCAGCGGTCCCAGCGGTCCGGGACGGGCGAGCACCTCCTTGGCGTCGGCCAGCGGGTCGGCGGGAGCCCGAAGCAGCGAGCGGGCGACGGCGGCGTGCGCCCGCGCGGTGAGCACGAGGACGTAGTTGAAGAGCAGGAACGCCACGGCGAAGACGGCGGCGGCGAGCAGCGCCTTCGGCAGCGTGTCGACGTAGAGGCCGTAGCCGGGGTGGCCGTGCGGGCCGTTCGGGAAGTAGCCGAGCTGGTAGCCGTGGTACCGCACGCCGTGGATCGTCTGCCACGGCGCCCAGTACCAGACCGGCAGGGTGATCCCGGCCAGGAACGTCAGCCAGATCGACAGCACGGCCGTGTCCAGGGTGAACAGCGGCGCCCAGAGCCCGATCAGGTAGGCGGCATCGCGCCAGGTGGCCCGGTCCCGCCAGCGGTCCTTGGCCCGGGCGATCAGGCCCGTCTCGGCAACGGACCGGTAACCGCCGCCGACCGGTGTGGTCAGCACCTGGTGCAGCCGGGCGCGTTCGACATCCGCGCACCACCGCAGCACCTCCGCCGCGGCGATCAGCAGCGGGATGCCGGCCAGCGTGATCGAGAAGACGGCGGCGGTCACGGTCGCGGTGAAGCCGGCGGCGAACAGCACCCAGCCAACCGCGAACACGTACCCGGCCAGGTACCAGACGGCGCGCCAGAGGCCGGCCGAGATCAGCAGCCGCAGCGGGTTGCGGTGCAGGCACAGCCGGGTGCCACTCGCGCTCATCCCACGTCCCGCATCAGCTTCTCGACCGCCTGCACCTTCTCGGTCAGCTTGGCCAGCTGGTCACGCAGTTCCTGCTGGTTGGCGACCGCCTCTTCGGCGAGCTTGCGGTAGGAAGCCATCGCGACCGCGTCGGCGCGGTGGCCCTGCAGCCGGAAATAGGAGGCCACGATCACCGCGATCACGGCGCCGACCACGAAGATGATTCCGATCGGGATGACGATCGCGTTGTAGTTCACGCTGCCGTCGGTGGCGAGCGCGTGCATGCCGATCATGTGCCGGTCTCCTTCATCTGACTGTCCCGTTTCTCGTCGGTGTGCTGCGCTTCCTGGCCGCCGTCCCGCAGGGCCTCCGTGATGAGCTCTGCGTTCAGCCGCAGCTCGAACGGCGCCAGCTCGAAGTACTTCATGGCCTTCCCGTCCTCGGACAGTTCCAGGTGGCCGGTCACGATGCCCGCCTTCTCCAGCCGGTCCAGGTGCATGTACAGCAGCGGCCGGGAGATGCCCAGCCTCCGGGCAAGCTCGCTGACGTGCACCCGGCCTCCGGAAAGCTCGGCGATGACCCGCAGCCGCAGCGGATTCGCCACCGCGGTGAGCTTGGTGAGCAGCTCCTCCTCGGCGGTGAGCGGCTCGGCCTCCTGAGTCAGCGCCGGCTCCTTTGACCTGTCAGCTAGGATTTACATGTCAGCTAGAACTTACACGTGGCGGCTCAGCCCGTCAACACCAAGACCCGAGGGCCGCAGGGCCGGCCCGGTCGGCGATGATGGCGGGCATGGGAGAGCTGATCGTGCTCCGGCACGGCGAGACCGAGTGGAGTGCCTCCGGCCGCCACACCGGCCGCACCGACATACCGCTCACCGCGCGCGGCGAGACCGCGGCCCGCGCGCTCGCCCCGGTGCTGGCCCGCCGGCAGATCATCGCGACGTTCTGCAGCCCGGCTCGGCGTGCCGTGCGCACGGCAGAGCTCGCCGGGCTGACGGACATCAAGCTCGACCCGGACCTGTGGGAATGGGATTACGGCGGCTACGAGGGGCTGACGACCCAGGAGATCCAGCTGGTGCGCCCGGGCTGGGACCTGTGGCGCGACGGCGTCATCCCCGGCGACACCGAGCACCCCGGCGAGACCGTGGAGCAGGTGGGGGCGCGCACGGATGCCGTGCTGGCCCGGGCGCGGCCGCTGCTCGCCGAAGGAAATGTGGCGCTGGTGGCCCACGGCCACGTGCTGCGCGTGCTCACCGCCCGCTACCTGCGGCTGGACGCGGACGGCGGCCGCCTGTTCCGGCTGGACACCGGCACGTACTCGACGCTCGGCGCCGAACACGGTTCCCCGGTGATCGGGTCCTGGAACCTGCCCCCGGACTAGGCCGCCCGCCTGGCGGACCCGCTGCTCTGCTCGCGGAACGCGGCACGCGCTGCGGCGCTGCTCGTCGACGAACGCGTCCAGGTCCCGGGCGGTCACCCCGCGATCATTCGGGCCGGGTCTCCTCCTCGATCCAGCTCAGGTAGGCCGGCGACCCGGCGACGATCGGCGTTGCCACGATCTCCGGCTCGTCATAACTGTGCCGCTCGGCGAGGAAGTCGGCGAGCGGCTGATAGCGGTCGGCCGGGAGTTTGAGCATGACCAGCCACTCCTCGGCCCGTTCGAGCCCGTCCTCCCACCAGTAGGTGCTGGCGATCGGCCCGGCGACCTGGGCGACCGCCGCGAGCCTGGCCGCCACCGCGTCGTGGGCCAGTTCCATGGCCTCGGCCCGCGAGTCGGTCGTCGTCTGCACCTGCAGATAACGCGCGTCGGCGCTGGCTGCGTTGCCCTGACCCGCCATGGCACCCGATCGTACGCCGGGCGCTGTCGCGTGGATGGCGGCTGCGTTTTATCGTGCGAGTCAGCGACCACGCAGCGGAGGTGACCATGGCCGAGCGGCACGGCCTGCTCTGCCTGGTGGTCAATCCGGTGGCGGGTCACGGGCGGGCGCTGCGGGTGCTGCCGAAGGTCAGCGCGGTGCTCGACGCCGCGGGCGCCAGCTACCGGGTCAGCAAGTCGGCCAGCCTGGCCGACGCCGCGCGCATCGCCGCGCAGGCCGCCGGCCTGGGCCACGTGGTGGTCGCGGTCGGCGGCGACGGCCTCGCTGGCGCGCTGTCCGGCGTCGCGGCCGCGGGCGGCGCCAGGTACGGGATCATCCCGGCCGGCAACGGCAACGACCTCGCCAGGGTCCTCGGCATCCCGGCCGAGCCAGCGGCCGCCGCCCGGGTGCTGATCACCGGCCAGGAACGCCGGGTGGACCTGATCGGCGTGACCACCCCGGGCCAGCCGGAGACCGTGGTGTTCTGCAGCGTGTACCTCGGCATGCCCTCGGTGGCGGGCGAGATCGCCAACCGGACCAGATGGCTCCGCGGGTCCGCGGTGTACCTGGTCGCCGCCCTGCGTGCGCTGGCCGGCTGGACGCCCGCGGAGTTCCGGGTGGAGATCAGCCGCAGCGACCACCCCGGCGGGGACGGCGGCGCGCTGGTGCGGGATTTCGCCGGTGACGCGGTCGTCGTGGCCAACGCGGCGTACTTCGGCGCCCCGGCCGACATGGATGACGGGATGCTCGACATAGTGATCATGCGGCACGGGCCCAAACTGGCGTTCATCCGTGCTTTGCTGAAGATCCGGAACGGGTCGCACCTCGGACCGGCGCAGATCAGCCTGGACCGTGGCACCGAGGTGACGGTGACCGTGGACCGGGATCTTCCCGCCGCGGCCGACGGCGAGACCCTGCTCTGCGCCGCGCCGCTGCACCCGGGCACCCCGCTGCACATCCGCGCCATGCCCAGGGCGCTGCGCTTGCTCGTGCCGGGCGCGCGGCCGGGCGGCTCGGCATAGCGGTTCGGTTTTGTCCGGCGCGCGCCGGACGAAAGCGAACCGGTATTCATCGCCCGGTTTGGCTCAGCCGGCGGGCCAGCCTTCGGCCAGGCCTGCCGAGGGGGTGAACGCCGGGATTGTGATGGTGGCGGTGGCCTGGACCAGGCCGGCGCGGGCTCCGGGCTGTCCCTGGTAGCGGGCCTTGAGCGTGAGCGTGTCGGTGCCGGCCTGCGCGGTTACCGGCGCGGCCACCCGGAACCGCAACGTCACCGTCTGGTGTGGCGCCACGGCGGCCGGGGCCGGGCCGAGCCGGGTGACCGTCCAGCCGGCCGGGACGTGCAGGGTGAACCCGGCGCCCGGCATCGCGTAGTCGCCGTCGTTCACCACGGTCGCCGTGACCGTGACCGCCGAGCCGACGCCGATCGACGACGGGGCCGCGACCGTGGCGTAGCGGGCGGCCACGCTCCGGGTCACGGTGAAGCCGCCGCGCAGTGGCAGGTTGGCCAGAGCCGACGAGTCACCCACATACACCTGGTAGCGACCGTCCGGGAGCACCCAGCCGTCGGCCGCGTCGTCCCAGTACGACAGGTCGTGACCGTTCAGGGTGAACCGCACCGTGGTCGACTGGCCGGGCCGCAGCGTCACCTTCTGGAACCCCTTCAGCTGCCGCGGTGGCTCCCCGGCCGCCGCCGGGTCACCCAGGTACAGCTGGACCACGTCGGAGCCGGCCACCTTGCCGGTGTTGGTCACCCGCGCCGTCACCGTCACCTGGCGGCCCGACTGGCCGTTGCAGCCACAGCTCGTCGCGCCCGGGTCCGAGCTGGCGTTGCGCACCTGCCGGGGCGTGACCGTCAGGCGGCTGTAGGAGAAGTGCGTGTACGACAGCCCGTACCCGAACGGGAACAGCGGGGTCTCGTTGTTCGCGTCGTAGTAGCGGTAGCCGACGTCGATGCCCTCCGAGTACAGCACCTGCCCGTTCACCCCGGGGAACTCGGCCGGGGTCGACGCGGGCACCTGGGACAGGCCGACCGGGAACGTGACCGGCAGGTGGCCGCCCGGGTCGACGCTGCCGAACAGCACGGCGGCCAGCGCGGTGCCGTTGCTCTCCCCCGGGTACCACGCGTCGACCACGGCGGCGACCTGGTTGATCCACGGCATCACCACCGGCGCGCCCGCGTCGATCACCACGACCGTGCGCGGGTTCGCCGCGGCCACGGCGGAGATCAGCTCGTTCTGCGCCGACGGCAGGTTCAGGCTGGCCCGGTCCGCCGCCTCGGACTCGGTGTCATCGGACACCACCACCACGGCGGTCCTCGCCGCCCTGGCCGCCGCCACCGCCTTGGCGATGCCCGGGGCCAGGTTCGACGGCGTGGCCCAGCTCAGGCTCGTCGACCGGCCGCCCCCGGACACCCGCAGCGTGTAGGTCTGGCCGGCCCGCAGGTTCACGCCGACCGAGTCGGTCGCCGACGGCGGCGTGCCGGCGTTGGCCAGGATCTCCTTGCCGTCCAGCGACAGGCTCGCCCGGTAGCCCGGGCTCTTCAGCGCGATCACGTACGTGCCGGTCTCCGGCGCGGTGAGCGTCCCGGCCGAGGTCAGCGCCGAGGCCGGGATCGGTGCCAGGGACGTGTCCGTGGGCAGCCCCTGAACGTAGCTGACCTCGGTGCCCCGCTTCGCCGCGGCCTGGATGCCCTGCAGCGGGGTGTCGGTCAGCGCGGGGTTCACGTACGCGCTCCCGCCGCCGCTGTCGGTGGGGGCGGCCGAGGCTCCCGGGCCGATCACCGCCACGGTGCCGGCACCCGACGCCGGCAGCGGGAGCGTTGCGCCGCCGTTCTTCAGCAGCACCGTCCCCGCCTCGGCCACGGCGGCCGAGACCGCCTGGTGCGCCGCGGTGGTGGCGACGGCGCCCGGGGAGCCGTGCGGGTCGTTGAACTCGCCGAACCGGAACATCTCGGTCAGGATCCGGGTCACCATGTCGTTGAGCGTGTCGATGGCGACCTGCCCGGAGCCCACCGCCGCGGCCAGCGCCGTGCCGTAGTACGCGGCGCTGGGCATCTCCTGGTCCAGGCCGGCCGCCGCGGATTGCACGGTCGAATGTGTCGCCCCGTAGTCCGAGGTCACGAAGCCGGGGAAGGCCCACCGCTGGTCGAGCGTCGTGCCCAGCAGGTACGGGCTCTGGCACGCCTTCTGGCCGTTGACCGTGCTGTAGGCGCACATGACCGACGAAACCTTGGCCTTCTGGGTCGCCGCCCAGAACGCGGGCAGGTAGATCTCGTGTATCGCCCGCTCGCTCACGATCGCGTCGTCGGCCGCGGTGTTCCTGTTGGTCTCCTGGTTGTACACGGCGAAGTGCTTGACCTGCGACATCACGCCCTGGCTCTGTACCCCGTCGATCTCCGCCACGGCCAGCGCGCTGTTCAGGTACGGGTCCTCGCTGTAGGCCTCGAACGACCGGCCCCACCGCGGATCCCGGTCGATGTTCACCGTCGGCCCGAGGTTGACCGTCGTGCCCTTGGCGCGCTCCTCGGCCCCGATCACCTTGCCGTACTCCGTTGCCAGCGACGGATCCCAGCTCGCCGCCAGCGACACCCCGGCGGGCAGCTGGGTCACCCCGGTCTGCCCGTCGCCGACCCCGTTCGGCCCGTCTTCCACGCTCATCGCGGGGATGCACAGCCGCGGCACCGGCTTGGTGGCCACCACGCCGTCGTTCATGCTGCTGGACCCGTTCCCGGCCACCATGTCGATCTTGTCGGCCAGGGACATCCTGGGCAGCAGCATGCTGACCCGCGTGCTGACCGGCAGCGACTCGTTCAGCCACGGGCAGGACGCGCCGGGGGCGTGGCGGGGGGCGGTGACCGACGGAGTGATGCTCGCCGTCAGCGGCAGCGCGACCGCGACGAACCCGGCGGCCAGGGCCATCCGCGGGAGCCGACGGGGGGCAAAACGGAACAAATTAATCAAGAATGGCCTCCGATGCGCAGAGCATAGTTAATGCTCTGGCACAGCGAAGGTCATCTCAATGTAAAGAAGGTCACAGCCGATGGTTGCTGGGCGGGCCCGGCAGCAGCCCGGGCCGGGCCCGCCCAGCAAGTCGGCCGGTCAGCTCGTCGGCGTGCCCGAGCCGGTGGCCATCGCGAAGATGTGCAGCTCGGTCTGGCCGAACGAGCCCGGCAGCGAGGGCAGCGTCACCGACGCCACGGTCTTGCCCGCTTCGAGCGGTACCGAGGCGAAGTAGACGCTCACCGGGTGCGAGCCGCTCGGGCTGCTCTGGTTCCAGCTCGACGTGGTGTCGACGATCTGGTCGCCGGTCGCGGGGGCGTTCGAGTACCAGTCGGCCATGTTGATCGTGAAGGACTGGCTGGTCCCGTCGGTGTAGTTGACGGTGATCGTCCCGGTCGACGTGCCGTTCTGGCTGGCGGCCAGGATGCCGAGATCGGTCCCGGAGCCGGTGAGATCGACGGTCTGGCCGTTGGCGACCACGTTGTCAAGAGTTCCGGCGGGCACATCCGGCCAGGTGAACGTCGTGCCGCCGACGGTCACCTGGCCGCCTGGCGTCAGCGGCGTCGGCGTGCCATCGGCCAGCGCCTCGGCCGAGTAACTGTCGCCGCCCAGGTCATAGTTGGCGGCGGCCGGATCGGAGTTGTCGCTGATCCCGATGTTGTCGTACGACGCGGCCAGGGAGGAGTAGGGAACGGCCGTGGTCGTGGAGCCCTCGACCACGCCGCCGCTGCTGCCCGGCCCCGGCTGGTAGCTGATCCTCGCGTTGAGCGTGGCGCTGCCCGGCGTCGCGCTGGCCGGCACGCCCACCTGGAACTTCACGGTCACGGTCTGGCCGGGAGCCACAAAGCCAGGCGCCGGGCCGGCCGGGCTGACCGTCCAGCCGCGCGGGACGCCCAGCGTGAACGTGGTCCCCGGCATCGCGTAGTCGCCGCCGTTGACCAGGGTCTCGGCGACCGTCGCCGTGGACCCGGCCGCGATCTGCGACGGCGCCGACACCGTGGCGTACCGCGCGCCCACGCTGCGGGTGACGGTGAAGCCGCCGTGCAGCGGCAGGTTCGCCAGGGCGGAGGAGTCGCCGACGTACACCTGATACTGACCGTCCGGGAGCACCCAGCCGTTGGCCGTGTCGTCCCAGTACGACAGGTCGTGACCGCTGAGGGTGAACCGCACGGTGGTCGACTGGCCGGGCTGCAGCGTCACCCTCTGGAACCCCTTCAGCTGCCGCGGCGGCTCCCCGGCCGCCGCCGGGTCACCCAGGTACAGCTGGGCGACGTCGGAGCCGGCCACCTTGCCGGTGTTGGTCACCCGCGCCGTCACCGTCACCTGGGTCCCGGACTGGCCGTTGCAGCCACAGCTGGTGGCGCCCGGGTTCGAGCTGCCGTTCTGCACCTGCTGCGGCGTCACGGTCAGGTTGCTGTAGGAGAAGCTGGTGTACGACAGCCCGTACCCGAACGCGAACAGCGGGGTCTCGTTGTTCGCGTCGTAGTAGCGGTAGCCGACGTCGATGCCCTCCGAGTAGAGCACCTGCCCGTTCACCCCGGGGAACTCGGCCGGGGTCGACGCGGGCACCTGGGACAGGTCGACCGGGAACGTCACCGGGAGATGACCGCTGGGGTCGACGTTGCCGAACAGGACGTTGGCCAGCGCGGTGCCGTTGCTCTCCCCCGGGTACCACGCGTCCACGACCGAGGCGACCTGGTTGATCCACGGCATCACCACCGGCGCGCCCGCGTCGATCACCACGACCGTGTGCGGGTTCGCCGCGGCGACCGCGGAGATCAGCTCGTTCTGCGCGGACGGCAGGTTCAGGCTGGCCCGGTCCGCGGCCTCGGTCTCGGTGTCGTCGGACACCACGACCACGGCGGTCTTCGCCGCCTTGGCCGCCGCGACCGCCTGCGCGATGCCGGGCGCGAGCTCGGACGGCGTGGCCCAGCTCAGGTTGGCCGACTCGCCGCCGCCGGACAGCTGCAGCGTGTAGGTCTGGCCGGCCACCAGGTTCACGCCCACCGAGTAGGTGGACACCGGCGGAGTGCCCGGGTTGGCCAGGATCTCGTTGCCGTTCAGGGACAGGTCGACCGTGCTGTAACAGCCGCACGGGTTCTGGAATGCCAGCACGTAGGTGCCGGTCTCGGGGGCGGTGAGGGTGCCGGTGTACGTCCCGCCGTAGCTGGTGGGGCTGTAGGCCGGGGTCAGGTCCGTGCTCGGGATCGGCGTCAGCGACGTGTCGGTGGGCAGCCCCTGGGTGTATGACACCGAGGTACCGGTCCCGGCCGCCGCCTGGATGCCCTGCAGCGGTGAGACGCTGAACGTCGAGGTGACGTACGCGCTGCCGCCGCCGGTGTAGTCCGGCTGAGCGGAGGCCGCCGGGCCGATCACCGCGATGTTCCCGCCGCCGGACGCGGCCAGCGGCAGGGTGTTGCCGCTGTTTTTCAGCAGCACCGTGCCCGCCTCGGCGACGTCCTGGGAGACGGCCTGGTGCGCCGGGGTGGTCACCACCGTGCTGGTCGAGCCGGTCGGCGGGTTGTTGAACTCGTTGAACCGGAACATCTCGGTCAGGATCCTGGACACCATCTGGTTCAGCGTGGCCATGCTGACCTCGCCGGCCTGCACCGCCGCTTCCAGGTCCGAGCCGTAGTAAGCGGCGCTGGGCATCTCCTGGTCCAGGCCCGCGTCCGCGGACTGCAGCGTGGAGTGGGTGGCGCCGTAGTCGGAGGTCACGAAGCCGGGAAAGCCCCACCGCTGGTCGAGGGTCTCGCCGATCAGGTACTGGTTCTGGCAGGCGGGCACGCCGTTGATCGTGCTGTAGGAGCACATCACCGAGGCCGCCTTGGCCACGTTGGTCGCGGCCCAGAACCCGGGCAGGTAGATCTCGTGCTCCGCCCGCTCGCTCACGATCGCGTTATCGGCCGGGGTGTTCCTGTTGGTCTCCTGGTTGTACACCGCGTAGTGCTTGACCATCGACATCTCGCCCTGGCTCTGCACCCCGTCGATGTACCCGACGGCCATCGCGCTGTTCAGGTACGGATCTTCGGTGTAGGCCTCGAACGACCGGCCCCAGCGCGGGTCCCGGTCGATGTTGATCGTCGGGCCCAGGTTGATCATGGCGCCCTTGGCGTGCTCCTCGGAGCCGACCACCTGCCCGTACTGCGTGGCCATCGAGGGGTCGAAGGTGGCGGCGAGCGATACCGCGGCGGGCATCTGGGTGACGCCGGTGAGCCCGTCGCCGACGCCGACCGGGCCGTCCTCCTCGCCGATGGCCGGGATGCACAGGCTCGGGATCGCGGAGATGTAGAACACGTACGGCTCGCTGGTGCCCGCCCCGGTGACCTCGTTGATCTTGTCGGCGAGCGTCATCTGGGACATCAGCATGCTGACCCGCTGGCTGATCGAAAGCGACTCGTTGAGCCACGGGCACGACGCGTCCGATGCCGACGTGCGGGCCCCGGCCGCCGACGCCGGACCGCCCAATAAGGCAAGCCCAGCGGGCAGCACCACCGCCATGAAACCTGCGATCACCGCCAGCCGCGGGGAATGGCGCAGGGCACGCGGTCTTCTCGGACTGCTTGCAGAATGGAACAGCTTCATCGACGGCCTCCTGCTCGCGGGGTCGGTGGGGCGCTGAGCGCGCTGAACAGTCAACTCCGGGCCAAGACCAGTGCCAATACTGAAATGAGAGTATTAACAGATTTTTTCGGGAATCCCCGGGAGGATGATGGACCTCACGATCTCGCCGCTCACCGCGGCGCTGTGGCCCGCGCTCGAAGACCTCTTCGGCAAGGCCGGGGCCTCGAACGGCTGCTGGTGCATGTACTGGCGCATCGGCCCCCGCTACCAGGACAGGCCGCGCGAGGAAAACAAGCATGATCTTCAGCGGCTCGCAGCGTCCGGCCAGCCGCCGGGCCTGCTCGCCTTCGACCGCGATGTCCCCGCCGGATGGTGCGAGCTTGCCCGGCGGACGGACCTGGCCTGGCTGGCCCACGCCCGGTACCTCGAGCCGGTCGACGACCTGCCGGTGTGGTCGATCCCCTGCTTCTACGTGCGGCGCAGCCATCGCGGCCGGGGCGTCATGGGAGCGCTCATCGAGGCCGCGGCCGGCGCGGTGTCGGCGGCCGGCGCCCCGGCGCTGGAGGCCTATCCGGTGGACACGGCGGTGCCCGGGCACACGCGCAACCTGTTCCCCGGCGTCGCATCGCTCTTCGCCGAGCACGGCTTCCGCGTCGTGGCCCGGCGCAAGCCAGACCGCCCGGTGATGCGAAAAGAGCTCAGCACGCCGGGCCCCATCACCGCACCTGGTCGCCCGGTTCCGGTTAGTAAGCGCTGATGATCAGCACACAGATTTGATCTTGGCATAGGGCCCATTTTCAGGCTCTGGCGCGGATTTGGTGATAGGGCCCGCACCGCCGAGTACGCATGCGTCGGCGTTGCGGCCCGGCCGCCCGCCGACTGGGATTTTGAAGATCTAGGAGGCTCGCGTGCAGATAGGGCTCGCAGCGCAATAACCCGTTGGTTTGCGTCATCACGCTTGCCGGCGCGGCGTCACAGCGACTGGCCGGCTCCGGTGCCGATTCGCCCATCCGCGACAAACCCGGCGCCGCGCCGCGTCCCAGCCCGCCACCTTCGCGCCCCAGCCCGCCACCTTCGCGCCCCAGCCCGCCACCTAAAAGATCTAGGAGGATCCGCGGCAAATACCGCACGCGAGGCTCCTAGATCATCGGCGAACCCCGCCGCGGACCCGGAAACCGGCCGCCGGCCCGCACCTGACCGCTCCTGATGCGACGCCGGTCACCACATCGCCGCTAGAGCCCGAGAACAGGCCCGCCACCAAGATCAAACCGCCGAGTTAATCATCTACGAGCCCATACCGCCGCCCAGGCTCCTAGATCTTTAACGCGGCGCGCGGGACGGGCGGCGAGCTTAACGCGGCCGCGGGATGGCGGCGATTTTAAGGCAGCGGGCGAGACGGCGGCGGTCAGCCCGCGTCACGGGTGATATCCGGGGTATTGAGCACGTCCGTTAATACCATCCGCATAATCCTGTCCGCGCGGCCGACGGGCTGGACGGCCCGGTCACGCGCCGCCGCCGGCGCGGGCGATGCCCGAGCGGGTCTCGGCCATGGTCATGGCTCGGTCCAGGATGTCGATGGCCCGGTCGATGCTGTCCTTCTCGATCACCAGCGAGGGGATGAGCTGGAATCTGTTGTAGTAGTAGCCGCCCTTTTCGAACAGCAGGCCCTCGCGAACGCAGAAGTCGAGCATCCAGCCGGCTTCCTCGGCGGCCGGCTCCTTGGTCGCCCGGTCCCTGACGAACTCCAGGCCGATGAACAGGCCGCGGGCGTCGATCCAGCCAAGGACCGGGTGGCGCTCCTGCAGGGCCTCGAGCCGGTCCCGGAAGTAGCCGCCGAGGTCAGCGGCGCGGCGGACCAGTTGCTCGGACTCGTAGACGTCGAGTGTTGCGTTGGATGCGGCGGCGGCGAGCGCTGTCGCGGCGAACGTGCCCACGTGCGCGCCCGGGCCCCAGGATGCCGCCACCTGGTCGTCGGCGACCACCGCGGAGATCGGCAGCCCGCTGGCCATGCCCTTGGACACGACGATCATGTCGGGGACGACGTTCTCGTGCTCGCAGGCCCACATCCGGCCGGTCCGGCCCATGCCGGCCTGGATCTCGTCATCGATGAGCAGGAAGCCGAACTCGTCGCACAGTTCCCGCATGCCCCGCAGATAGCCGTCGCCGGGAATGATGTAGCCCGCGCTTGCCTGCAGTGGCTCCAGCAACACGGCGGCGACGTTGGACACGTGCCCGCGGTGCTCGGCGAACGGCGACTCCTTGCCGAGCAGCATCCGCCGGGTGAACTCCAGGCACGCCTCCGCGCAGCTTTCCGGTGCCGCGCCAACCGGGCACCGGTACGGGTAGCTGAACGGGATCTTCGCGTGACCGGTGTCGTGCGGCAGCACGGGATAGTAATAGGCCCACATGCCGCCCTTGGCGGTGGTCGCCATCGTCCCGCCGGTCGTCCCGTGGTAGCCGCCGTAGGCGGAAAGGATCATTGGCGCACCGGTGTACCAGCGCGCCAGCCTGATCGCCAGTTCCACGGCATCGGCGCCGGTCACCCCGAACACCACCCGCTTGGGGTTGTCTCCGGGCGCCAGGGCAGCGAGCCTGGCGGCGAGCCGCTCCCGAGGCTCGTTCGGGAGGTCGAAATAGTGGATGAGACGCCCGGCCTGCTCGGCGACGGCCTTGACCACGGCCGGGTGGCAGTGCCCGACGTTGGACACCGAGAAGCCGGCCAGCATGTCGACGTATTCCTTGCCGTCCGCGTCCCAGACCAGGGCGCCCTCGCCGCGGACGATCGCCGGCGGGCAGTCGAAGAGTGCGAACCCGACCTGACCGGTGGACTCGCTGCGCACGTGCTCGCGCAGCATCTCCTTGCTCCGCGGCCCGTAGCCCGACCGCTCGACCCGCTCCAGCAGCTGCTCCGGGCTCGCGTGCAGGTGCTCTCGCTGGCGGACAAGCCGGTTGCCGAACGCTCGCTGATCCACTGCCGTACCCTCCATCGCGTACCGCTCGTTGCCGCTCACTGCTACGTGTTGCCGGTCAGCCGGATGGGAGCTGGTAGCTCTTGATGCCCTTGCGGGCGTTGAGCTCGATCAGTGCTCCCTGGAGAACTCCGTCCGCGTATTCGCTCCCGGGGTTGATGCACAGCGTTCGGCCGATCTTGATCGCTCCCCTGGACTCGTGAATGTGCCCGTGGAGCGAGAGCATCGGCTGGTGGCGCTCGATCACCCGGCGCACCGCCTCGGACCCGACCGAATCCATCAGCACCGAGCCGCCCTTGACCACCGGCTTGAGCGACTCATCGAGCATCGGGGCCCGGTCGATGGCGGTCCGGATCGGCGGGACGTGCAGGTTGAAGACCGACCGCTCGGGGTTGGGCACCTCGGCCGCGAGCTTCTCAATATGCCGGTCCAGGTCGTCCTCATCCATCTCCCGCGGCGAGTCCCACGGCGTGCGGTTCGACCAGCCGCAGGAGATCATGCTGATCCCGTCGCCGAGGTCGATCAGCTTGTCCTCTGGGTCGACGACGATCGAGGACTCGCCGATCAGCTCGCGCATTTCCGGCGGGTCGTCGTTGCCGGTCATCACGTAGACCTGCACCCCGGTGCCGGCAAGTTTCTGCTCTGCCAGCGTCATCCACCGGCCGAGACTCTCGCGCATCAGGTCGATGAAGACCCGCTGCACGGCGGCGCGGTCGTCCCAGGTCTGGTCGAGCTCCTCGTCGGTGGTGCGGTACGGGTAGAAGCCCATGTCCCGGATCCTGGCTTCTACCTGGTCAAGCTCTGCCGAGCTCAGCAGCTTGTCGCCGGTGAGCTGCCTGGCGAGGTAGCCGCCGGGCACGGACACGATCGGGACCACCGCCTTGCCGGTGACGTCCCCGCCCATGATCAGGACGTTGGCCCCGTAGAAGCGGGCCGCGTTCAGGAACTTACGCCAGCACACGTCCGAGCCATGGATATCCGAGGCGTAATAGACAGTTATCGTCACCGGGTGATCTCCTCGGGCGTCTGGTACCAGCGGATCCGGCGGCCGACCTTGGCGCGCATCCGCCAGCCGGTGGTTTTGGGCGCGTCGCGCACGGCGGTGCCGACCGCGGCGATCCGCGCGGTGATCCGGTCCCGGTCGTCCTGGCTGGCGACCAGCTCGGGCAGCAGCCCGGCGCAGGCGTCGAGGTTGTCGGTCACGGTGGTGAACAGGCCCCAGTCGCCGGCGCAGACCCGGGCGACCTGGCCGGCATTGAGCTGGCCAGGGCCGTCGGCGCCGCCGGGCTGGTGGTCCCACAGCAGCATCGCCACGTCGGACAGGTCCTTGCGGTTGACCTCCGCGATCTGCAGCTTGGTCAGCAGCAGTTCCGCGGCCGCCAGGGTCTGGTCCTCGGCCTCCAGCCGGGCGCCCAGATCCAGGGTGTGCGACATCTCGAAGGTGTCCAGGAACACATCGGCGTGCCAGCCCTCGCCGTGGTAAAGCAGCCGCCGCGCGCCGTGGGTGGCGTTGAACACCCGCTCGGGTTCCAGGCCCTGCTCCTCGAGCACCGCGCGCAGCCCACGGGACTGTTTCTTGTGCGCCACCAGATCGACATCGGGGTAGGACCTGCCCAGCGCCCCGCGCGCGGCCGCGGACGCGCGGATCCAGATCGCCACGCCGCCCAGCAGCCGCACCGGGATCGACCGGGCCGCCGCTGCGGCAACCACGCCCAGGCCCGCTGTGACCATCGTCGGCTCATCCCCCGGGCCGCCCGCCACGACACCGGGGCTACCGCCGGAATCGGCACTCATGTCGGCGGGCTCCCTGGCAGCCGCGCGCTGCTGCGCATCGCGGTGGTCACCCGGCTCTTCCTCGGATCGCGACGCGTGCGCCGCGGGCCGGGACGGCGGAACGGCTTGCGGCCCGGCGGCCAGGGGCCCGCGCCGTCGAGCCGCGGACGACGAGTTCCACCGGGAGCACGATCCGGCCGGGATGGTCGCGGCGGCCTTCTATCGCGTCGACGGCGACCTGCGCGGCCTGCCTGCCGAGCCGGGCAATCGGCTGCCTCACCGTGGTGAGCGCCGGCGTCACCAGCCGCGACACGAAGATGTCGTCGAACCCGGCGACGGACAGGTCCGCGCCGACCGTGCGGCCATGCTCCGCGGCCACGGTCATCAGGCCGAGCGCGATGAGGTCGTTGGCGCAGTAAACGGCGGTGACCCGGGGGTGCGTCGCCAGCATCGCGGTGCCGATCTCCATGCCCGCGCCGAGGGTGTAGTACGAGGCGCGCAGAATCCGCTCGTCCGGGATCACCACGCCCTGCCCGGCGAGCGCCCGCACGAAGCCGCGCAGCCGCACCTCGGCGGTTGGCAGGCCCTCGGGGCCTGCGATCACGCCGATGTCGCGATGGCCGAGGCCGGCGAGGTGCCGTGCGGCGAGCTCGCCACCTCCTTCGTTGTCGGAGGTGATCACGATGGCGCCCCGCGGCAGGTCGTCGAGCTCTTCGTCGATGACGATCAGCGGAGTCTGCTTGAGGGCAGGATCGGCGAGGCAGGTGTGCCTGCGCGTCGTCCCTGGCAGGTACAAGAGCGCATCGACCCGCTTGTCGCTCAGGACCTCGACACATCGGTCCTCAAGCGCGGCATCGAGCTCGGAACTGCACACGATGGTCATGTAGCCGGCCGTCATCGCGGCCGCCTCGGCGCCCCGGACGAGTTCGCTGAAGAACGGGTTGGCGATGTCGGGCACGACCATCCCGATGGTCCGGGTCCGGCCGGTGACCATCGAAGCCGCGACATGGCTGGGCCGGTAACCGGCCCTGGCCGCGGCGGCCCGGACCTTCGCGCTGGTCTCGGGACTGACCGGCCGCTTGGCCGAGAACGTCTGGCTGACCGTGGCCACCGAGACACCGGCCATGCGGGCAACATCGACAATCGTGGCCACAACGATCTATGATGGAGCAAAACGTTTTGCGCGTCAATGGGCTCGCTCACCTCATGCGCACGCATGAAGCAAGCCTGAATGGCCACACCTGCACCGGCTGGCACTCATATGACACCGGAGCCGGGTTTATTCTGTCATGCCCTGATTACCGTTTATAACGCCCAATGTCATCCATTGACGCGCACGCCACTTTGATAAACACTTATCCCGATAGTGACGAATCCTTGCCGCGCCTGCCGCGGTGGGCTGGCCCGCTGGGAGGCCATTGCCGTGTGCCGCGGCGAGCGACCTTATCGGGTTCTGCCTGACGACAGACGTCGGGCAGACTCGCCGCGGCCAGCCCACGGACGGCCCGGGCACCACCCGCACCCATCTACACCAGCATGCCGCCGCTGACGACGCAACGCAGCCGTCGCCCCAGCTGACGCCTTGGCCCCAGGGCCGTGAACGACACCGGCAGGAACAAGGGAGGACTCAGGTGACAACGACAGGGATGCGCAGCGGTGCGCAGCCGCCGGGCGGCGGCCGCAATCTGTTTGTGCGGAATGCGACCGGCCTGGTCCGGGAACTGAGCGCGTTTGATGCGTTCAACCTCGTGTTTTCTGCGGTGCTGATCCCGGTCGGCATCACCGAGGTGATGGCCTTCACACCGATTTTCTGGCCGCACGCGAATATGCTCCTGTCGTTCTTGCTGGCCACTCCGCTGGTGGCCACCTGCGGCCTGGTGTATCTGTACTTCACGGTGATCATGCCGAGGTCGGGGGGCGACTACGTCTGGGTATCCCGGACGATGAGCCCGTTCCTCGGCTTCTTCGTCAACTTCTCGGTCACGTTCGTGTTCCTCACCTGGATCGCGTTCAACTTCACCTACATGCTCTCGGTGATGGGGCCGGCGGCCGCCTACGTGGGCGGGTGGCACTCCGGCGCGCTGACCTCGCCGGACAACACCGAGCTCATGGTCATCGCGACGATCCTGACCGCCCTGTTCACGGTGCTCATGATCTTCGGCGTGCGCGTGGTTGCCCGGTACATGGTGATCACGTTCGCGATCGTGTGGCTGGGGATGATCGCCTGGCTGATCGCGATGGCGGTCGGCAGCCACGGGCACTTCGTCAGCAGCTGGAACGCCAGTTCGGGCACGACCTTCAACGCGATCATCTCGGATGCCAAGGTGCGGGGGTTCAGCGCGGCTGGCGCGATCGGGTGGGGCGCCACGCTGTTCGGGATGATCTACTCGTTCCAGGTCTACACGGGATTCCAGTGGACCGGGTATTTCGCCGGTGAGATCCGGAACGTGCGCCGCACCGCGACGACCTCGATCCTCGGCGCGCTGCTGGTTTCGGCGATCGGGTACGTGCTGGGCGTCGGCCTGATCTACAAGTACTTCGGGTTCAACTTCTTCGGAGCGGCGATCTTCGATGGCCTGGGCGGCGGCGCGGCGCACTGGCACCTGGCGTTCCTGCCGTATCTGCCGGCGCTGGTGAAGTTCCTGCCCGGGCCGTCGTGGCTGCTCGTGTTCATCGCGCTGTGCTTCGTGCTCTCGATCCTGTGGTGGACGCCGACCGGGTTCATGCTGGGCACCCGCAACATGTTCGCGTGGTCGTTTGACCGGCTGGCGCCGGAGCAGCTGACCACGGTCTCGGACCGGTTCCACACCCCGGTGATCGCGACGGTGACGATCGGCTGTGTCGTGGAACTGCTGAACTACCTCAACATCTACCAGGGTCTCGGCGCCTACCTGCTGAACATCATCGCGGTGCTGGCGCTGGCGTTCATCATCGTGTCGCTGGCCGCGGCGATCACGCCGTGGCGGCGGCCGCAGCTGCACGCTCAGGGGCCGGGGTGGTCGCGGGCCCGGTTCCTCCGGCTGCCGGTGATTACCTGGGTGGCCGTGATCTCGGCGATCTCCTGGGGTTTCGTGATCTATGTCGCGTTCCACACCGGGTTCGGCGGGTCGCTGGGCGTCAAGCCGATGCTGGAGGCGTTCTCCGCGCCAGCGATCGGGATCGTCTACTACATCGGGGCCCGGCTCTACCGCCGCCGCCAGGGCATGAGCTTCGCCCAGACGTTTGCCGAGATCCCGCCGGAATGAGCGGGTCACCGCCTGGCGACCGCCCGGAGGCTCTCTTGCACGGCCCGGGTCAGCGGGTCGCCGGGCGGCAGGACCCGCTCGCAGTCGGCGGCGGTCTGCTGAAGCAGCCTGACCGCGTCGGCGGTCCGGCCGACGGCGTGGTAGGCATGGGCGAGGTTCGCGCGCGACGCCAGGGTGTCCGGGTTGTCGGCGCCCAGGATCCGCTCGCAGTCCGAGCGGGTCCGCTCGTACAGCCCCAGCGCGGAGGTGATCCGGCCCGCTGAATGGTACGCGGACGCCAGGTTGCCGCGCGCCCCGATGGTGTCGGGATGGTCTGGCCCCTGAACGCGTTCGGTGTCGGCGAGGGTGCGCTCGTACAGCGGGATGGCATCCTTGGGCCGCCGTGCCTGGTGGTAGGCGGAGGCGAGATTGGCTCGCACCGCGATCGTGTCGGGGTGACCGGCGCCTGCCGCGCGCTCCCGGTCGGCGAGGGCGCGCTTGTAGTGCCGGAACGCGTCCTTCAGCCGGCCCGCCTGACGGTAGGCGCCGGCCAGGTTCTCGCGCGTGCACAGCGTGTCGGGATGCTGATCCCCCTGGAACCGCTCGCGCACCGCCAGCGTGCGCTCATATAGCTGCGCGGCCTCCCGGTGGCGCTCCAGTGCCAGGAACGCGCCGGCGAGGCCATCTTGCGCGTTGAGGGTGTCTTGGTGGTCGGGCCCATGAACGCGGTCGTGGGCGCTGACCAGCTTCTCGAACAACGCGATCGCCTCGCCGGCGCGATCGGCGGCCATGAGCGCGCGGCAGAGGCTGAACTGGACCGTTAGCGTGTCGGGATGCTCGGGCCCGAGGGTGCGGGCGCGGGCGTCGAGAATTCCCTCGTAGAGGAGGACCGCCTCTGGAGCCTGCCGTGCCGCCACACAGGCGCCTGCGAGCTGGTCGCGCACGGCCAGAGCGTGTGCGTCGCCCGGCCCGAGCATCCGGTCGCTGGTCGCGGCCAGGTCGTGCCAGCAGCCGACCGCCGCGCCGGTATGCCGCGCGGTCGACAGGCTGCGGGCAGCGCGGAACAGCAGCGAATATCCTCCGGCGGCCCAGAGCGAGTCCGTTGCCGCCTGCCGCAGGCTTGCCACGCAGGAGCGCAGGGCCAGGGCCAGCCACGGCTCGGTGTCCTGTTCCGGCCACGCCCGCAGCAGGCCGCTGACGGCAGCGCCGGCCGCATGATCGCGCATCTCGGGCGGCATGGCTCCCTGGACCGCGGCCTGGACCACCCGGCTCAGTTGGATGGTGCGCGCGACGCTCTCGGGATCGATGGTGACCAGCCCGGTGCGCTCAAGGCTCACCAGGGCGGCGCGGCCGGGTCCCGGATCGGCAGATCCAAAATCGCCATTCGCTGAAGCGGCGGTCCCGCTCAGCACGGCACCGGGAATCCCATGGCCGTCGAGCAGCGCAGCGACCGCGAGAACCCGCTGAGCGGCCCGTTGCGGCGTGAGCCGGTCGGCCTCCTCCAGCGACAGTGTCCACGTGACCGCCTCGGCCGGGGGCTGGGCGCCGGTCGCTTGTTCAATCTGCGTCCTGCGCCGGGCGAATTGCTCGGAATACGTCCGGCAGCTCTGCCCCGATGTTGCTATCAGGGCGCTGGCCTGCGCCAGCGCAAGCGGCATGCACGCAAGATCCTCGACGAGGTCGGCAACGCCGCTGCGCTGGTCGGGATCGGCGGACAGGCGCTTCATCATGTAGTTCAGCGCCTCCCGGGGGCTGAAGGCCCCAACCGGAAACTGCTGCGCACCGCGCTCGCTGCCGGCAGCGGCCGGATTCCGGCTTGTGATCAGGACCCGGCCGGCGGGCCCGTCCGGCCAGAGCCCTTCCAGGTCCGCAGCGTCGGCAAGGTCATCGAGCACCAGCAGCCACTGCCGGTCGGTCTCGGCCAGCCAGGCGAGGAACCGGGCCGCCACCGCCTCCGCGTCGTCTCCCGGATCTGGCCCTCTGGCCCTCGTGAATGCCTGTACCAGACCGGTCAGTATCGAATCCCTGCTGCTGGCGACCGCCCAGATGAGCAGATCGATGTCTCCGGACTGCCAGAGCGATTCCGCCACGAAGGCGGCGAGCTGTGTCTTGCCGGTGCCCCCGCGCCCGTCATTCGCCCGCCCGGCCTGCCCGCCGGCCGGCGTGAGCACCAGCGTGCTGCCGGGGCTGAGCGCGCCGAGCAGGCCATGCGCGCTATCGCTCCGGGTGCGGAAGCAGTCGGCGAGGTACGGAACCGGGCCCGACCGGACCTGTTCCCCCGCGTGCCGCGCTGTCGACCTGACCGAGGCCACATCCGAAATCTCGACGCCCGCCACCTACTGCTCGTAACTCCCATGCCCCCGCGTGGACCGCCATCGCTGAATTCGGCCTTTGTCTTCTGTCTGGAACCGACCGGAAAAGAACAGACGGTCATGTACTGTACCGACGGGAAGCCATTCATCCCACTGCGGGGAGCTATGTTGACGCAGCCGTCTTGCTACCCGCAGGGCACAGAGCGTCGTGGCATCAGGATTCCTTATCACCGGAGCCGTTGGGCGGCTCTCAGTCGTGGGGACGCGGGCGCAGGTCGTAGGGGCGGGCGCGCAGGGTCGGCAGCGATGGCTGTTGGCAGCGGGACCGGGCGGGCCGATGGCCCTGCCCTCCGGCCGGGCCAGGAGCAAGCGATCCGGAGCGAGGAGTGACCACATGGGTTCGCACATGATGCCGGGCCGGGAGCGGTGGCGCGCGACGCGCCGCTCGATCCGGTTCACCATGGCCGCGATCATGGCCGTCCCGATTGCTGCCGTGATCGTCATGTGGGGACTTGCCGGCTTCACGATGAGCGACGCGATCGCGGGCCACAGCGCGAACACCCAGCACGGGACGGTGCTGATCAGAATCGCGCTGGCTGCGACGATCGGCCTGATGGCGATCCTGATCGCGGCCATCGTCATGGGATGGTTCAGCCACCGGCTAGCCAAGGATGTCGCCAACATGGAGTCTGCGGCGCGCCGCTTCGCTGACCAGCAGCTGCCTCAGCTGGTCGAACGGCTGCGCCGCGGGGACCAGGTCGAGCTGGAGAGCGAGCTACCGCCGGCCCCTCAGGCGAAGATCACCGAGATTGGCCGCGCTGCCGCCGCGCTGGCCAGTGTGCAGCGCACCGCGGTGACCGCGGCCATTACGGAGACCAGCGTGCGCAGCGGGATCAGCCAGGTCTTCGTGAGCCTGGCGCGCCGAAGCCAGTCGCTGCTGCAGCGGCAGCTGCGGTTGCTCGATGATCTGGAACGCAAGGCTGCCGACCCCGGGGCCCTTGCCGATCTCTTCCCGCTTGACCATCTGACCACCCGAATGCGCCGCCACGCCGAGGGCCTGATCATCCTCTCCGGTGCCGTACCGGGAAGATCATGGAGCAGCCCGGTACCGGTCATCGACGTAATCCGCGGAGCCATTGCAGAAGTAGAGGACTATAAGCGCATCGCAGTAGTCACTAATGCCGAAGATATGGTCGTGGGTTCGGCCGTTGCTGACATGATTCACCTGCTGGCCGAGTTGATTGAGAATGCCGCTCTATTCTCGCCTTCGGGCACTCGCGTCGAGGTCAGGGCCGAGCGGGTCGGGAACGGCTTCGCCTTTGAGATTGAAGACCGCGGCCTGGGCATCAAGCCCGAGGAGCTGGACGCGATCAACCAGCAGCTGAGCAGCCCGACCGATTTTGATCTGGCTAATGCCGACCAGCTCGGCCTGTTCGTGGTCAGCAGGCTTGCCGCCCGTCACGGGCTGCGCGTCTTCCTGCGCCCGTCCCCCTACGGTGGCACCACGGCGATCGTCGTGCTGCCCCGGAGCATGATCACCTCGGAGGCCGAGGTGCCGACGGCGGCCCAGCTTGCGGAGCGCGCCGCGGGGCCGAGGCGTGCCGACGAGCTGCAGCTTTCACTGACCGGCCGGCAGATGCCGCGAACGATGCCGGCGGCCAGCGCCGCGGGCGCCCTGGCCGCCGGGCCGG
>JASHOI010000523.1 GCA_030041195.1 Streptosporangiaceae bacterium
TCGGGGCTCTTCTCGAACCGGCTGACCAGGATCAGGCTCAGCACGAACACCGCCACCATCGCGATCAGCAGCGCCAGCACGGAGGTGCTGACCAGCTTCTCGCTGCTGAGCACGAAGAGGATCTTCCTGATCACGGCGATCAGGCCGACCACGATAAACGGCTGGGCAACCAGCCGGTGCGAGTACAGCGAGAGCACCACGGTGTGCACGATCTCGATCAGGATCAGCACCAGCAGCACCTCGTCGAGCAGGGCGGTGACCGCGTTGATGATGGACTCGGCGGTGAGGACCCTGGTCGACGCGAGCGAATGCACGAAGTCCGCGATGCCCGAGATCAGCAGCACCGCTGAAACCAGGATCAGCACGATACCGACGGCGACCGTGACGACGTCCTGGGCGTGCTCTAGCAGCAGGATCGACCGGGTGACGCCCCACATCCCACGGCGCGGCGGACGGCCCGGGCGGGCAAGACCCGGCTCCGCCGGCCGTCCCGGCTGATCGGCACCTGGCGCGTCCATGACTCGACAGTTACCCGGTCACGGGCTGGCGGACACCGTGCAGACCGCGCCCCGGTCCGCGCCGCCGACCAGCGCCGCGTACTTGGCCATCGCGCCGCTGGTGTAGCTGGGCGCCGGACGCTTCCAGCCCGCCCGGCGCCGCTGCAGTTCCGCGCCGTCGACGCCGAGCTCGAGCCGCCGCCGCGGGACGTCGAGCACGATGCCGTCGCCGCCGCGCGGTGACCGCGGCGAAACAGTCCTTCTCGCACTCGAAGACCCGCGCCGGGCCCTCGCCGCGCAGCACCGCGAGGCGGCCGTCCGGCTGGAACGCGGCCGGGGCAGCTGGCTGGTCATACCGATTCCGTCACGCTCTCAAGGTTCAGGGGGGCGCCCGGGGGCTCGGCCCCCGCGCGCAGCAGGCCGTAGGCGACGCCGTCGGCCAGAGCCTCCCACGAGGCCGTGACGATGTCGTCGGAAACCCCGACAGTGGTCCACTCGCCCACGCTGTCGCCCGAGGTGAGCATGACCCGGGTGACCGCCCTCGTGGCGGCGCGGCCGTCGAGGATCCGCACCTTGTAGTCGACCAGGTGGATGCCGGACAGCGCCGGGTAGAAGCCGCTGAGCGCGCGGCGCAGCGCCTGGTCGAGCGCGTGCACCGGGCCGACGCCCTCGCCGACCGCGACCACCCGCTCGTCGCCGAGCCGCAGCCGGACGATCGCCTCGCTGCGGTCCTCGGCCGCCGAGCGCTCGATCATCACCCGGTAGCTGTCCAGGGTGAACCAGGCCGGCAGCGCGCTGACGCTCCTTCGGACGAGGAGCTCGAACGAGGCGTCGGCGGCCTCGTAGGCGTACCCGCGGTACTCGGCTTCCTTGACCTGATCCAGCACCTCGGTGGCCTGCTCCGGCGAGAGCTCGAGACCGAGCTCGGTGGCCTTGGCCAGCACGTTGCTGCGCCCGGCCAGCTCGCTGACCAGGACCTGCTGCTGGTTGCCGACCGCACCGGGGTCGACGTGCGCGTACGCGTCCGGGCGCCGGGCGATCGCCGAGGCATGCAGGCCGGCCTTGGTGGTGAACGCCGACGAGCCGACATAGGGCTGCCGCGGGGCCAGCGGAAGGTTGGCGAACTCGGCGATGGTCCGTGCGGTCGACGCCAGCTCGGCCAGGCGTCCCGGCGGCAGCAACTCGTGGCCCCGCTTGAGCTCCAGGCCCGCGATGATCGCGAACAGGTCGGCGTTGCCGCAGCGCTCGCCGTACCCGTTCGCGGCGCCCTGCACGTGCAGCGCGCCGCCGGAGACGGCCAGCACCGAGTTGGCCACCGCGCACGCCGAGTCGTTGTGGAAGTGCACGCCGATCCGGCGCCCGGGCCTGACCGACGCCGCGACCTCGGCGACCACGCGGGCAGCGTCGTCGGGCAGCGTGCCGCCGTTGGTGTCGCACAGCGCAAGCGTGTCGGCGCCGGCTTCGATCGCCGCATCGAGCACCGCGAGCGCGTAGCCGGGATCGGCCCGGTAACCGTCGAAGAAGTGCTCGGCATCGAACACCACGCGCCGCCCGGCGGCCGCCATGTACGCCACGGAGTCGGCCACCATGGCCAGGTTTTCCTCCCTGGTCGTGCGCAGCGCCTCATCGACGTGCAGCGTCCAGGCCTTGCCAACCAGGGTGACGATCGGGGTGTTCGCGGCCAGGAGGGCGGCGAGGTTCGCGTCGTCGTCCACGCCGCGGCGCGGCAGCCGGGTGGCGCCGAAGGCGGCGAGCTGGGCGTTCTTCAGGTCGAGCTCACCCACCCGGGCGAAGAACTCGGCGTCCTTGGGGTTGGATCCCGGCCACCCGCCCTCGATTACGTCGACGCCCAGTCCGTCGAGCGCCGCGGCGACCCGCAGTTTGTCGGCCACGGTGAGGTCGAGCCCGACCTGCTGTGAGCCGTCGCGCAGCGTGGTGTCGTAGATCTCTACCTTGGCTAGCGGTTCGGCGCTCACCGGGCACCTGCCTTCGCGTCGAGCGCCTCACGCAGCGCGTCCTCCCAGCCTGACGTGGTCGCCGGGGCGCCGGCGCCCAGCACCTCGGACACCGCGGCGTCCAGGTCGGCGGCGGCCTCGGCCTCGCCGAGGTGGTCCAGCATCAGCGCCGCCGAGAGCACCGCGCCCGCCGGGTTGGCGCGCCCGGTGCCCGCGATGTCCGGTGCCGAGCCGTGCACTGGCTCGAAGACCGACGGCCCGGTCCGGTCGGGGTTGAGGTTCCCGCTCGGCGCCACCCCGAGGCCGCCGGTCAGCGCGGCGCCCAGGTCGGACAGGATGTCGCCGAACAGGTTGTCGGTGACGATCACGTCGAACCGCTTGGGGTCGTCGACCAGGTACAGGCAGGCCGCGTCCACATGGGCGTAGTCCAGCGGGAGCCCGGCCTCGGCCGCCACCTCGCCGGCCACCCGGCGCCACAGGTCGCCGGCGTGCGTGAGCACGTTGGTCTTGTGCACCAGCGTCAGCCGCCCGCGGCGGCGGGCGGCGAGGCCGGCGGCGTACCGCACGCACCGCTCTACCCCGGCCCTGGTGTTCAGTGACTCCTCGGTCGCGGTCTCGAACGCCGTGCCGCGGTGCACGGTTCCCCCGGCGCCCGCGTACAGGCCCTCGGTGTTCTCCCGCACGATCACGAAGTCGAGGTCCGCGGGCTGGTGCCGGCCGACGGCACCGGCCACACCGGGCCGCAGCTTGGATGGCCGCAGGTTCACGTACAGGTCGAGCTCGGCCCGCAGCCGCAGCAGCAGCCCGCGCTCCAGCACCCCTGGCGGCACCTCCGGGCTGCCGACGGCGCCGAGCAGGATCGCGTCGGCCTTGCGCAGCTCGTCGAGCACGGTGTCCGGCAGCACCTCGCCGGTGGCCAGGAAGTGCCTGGCACCGAGCGGGTAGCCGCGCCACTCAACGACGAACCCTTGGCTGACCGCGACCGCGTCCACGCAGTCCCTGGCCACCTCGGTGACCTCCGGGCCGACCCCGTCGCCGGGCAGGTGCGCGATCGCATAAGCCCGGGTGCCCGCTACGTCATCGGGAGTCGTCATACCTCCTCCCGGTCCGTTGGCGCGTCGAGCCAGCTCATCATCTGGCGCAGCGGGCGGCCGACGGTCTCGACCGTGCTGCTCGCCGCCGCCGCGCGCAGCCGCTCGAAGTTGGGCCTGCCCGCGTCGTCCTCGGCGATCCACTCCCGCGCGAACTCGCCGGACTGGATGTCGGCGAGGAGCTTGGCCATGGCCTCCCGGGTCGTGTCCCCGATCACCCGCGGCCCGCGGGTCAGGTCGCCGTACTCGGCGGTGTCGCTGATCGAGTACCGCATCCACCGCATGCCGCCCTCGTACATCAGGTCGACGATCAGCTTCAGCTCGTGCAGGCACTCGAAGTAGGCGACCTCGGGCTGGTAGCCGGCCGCGACGAGGGTCTCGAACCCGGCGTTGACCAGGGCGGTCACACCGCCGCAGAGCACCGCCTGCTCGCCGAACAGGTCGCTCTCGGTCTCCTCCTTGAACGTGGTGACCAGCGCCCCGGCCTTGGTGCCGCCGATCCCGGCGGCGTAGGAGCGGGCCAGGTCCCAGGCCTTGCCGGTGGCATCCTGGGCCACGGCCACGGGCACCGGCGTGCCCTGGCCGGCCTCGAACTGGCGCCGCACCAGGTGCCCGGGCGCCTTCGGCGCGACCATGGCGACGTCGACCTCGGGCGGCGGGGTGATGTAGCCGAAGTGGATGTTGAAGCCGTGCGCGAAGAACAGCGCGTCGCCCGGCCGCAGGTTCGGCGCGATCGCCTCGGCGTAGAGCCTGCGCTGCCCGGTGTCCGGCGTGAGCACCATGATCACGTCCGCCCAGGCGCACGCGTCGGCGGGGTCGGTGACCGTGAGGCCCTCGGCCTCCGCTTTGGGCCGGGACTTCGAGCCCTCCGGCAGGCCCACGCGGACCTCGCAGCCGGAGTCGCGCAGGCTGAGTGCGTGCGCGTGACCCTGCGAGCCGTAGCCGAGCACGGCGACCTTGCGGCCCTGGATCAGGCTGAGGTCCGCGTCGGAGTCGTAGTAGACGGTGGCCATCGGTATATGTGTCCTCTCAGCGGTTTGCGTGGGGTGTCAGACGGCCTCGGCGAGCGCCGCCAGGCCGTGGTCGGTGATGGTGCCGCTGCCGCGCGACATCGCGATCCGCCCGGTACGCACGAGCTCGCACGTTCCGTAGCGTTCAAGGTTCTCGAGCAGGGAGTCGAGCTTGCCCGGGCTGCTCGTCGCCTCGAGGATCACGGTCTCCGGGCTCATGTCCACGACCTTGGTGTGGAACACGGTCGCGACCTCGAGCAGTTCGCCGCGCAGCGCCGGGTCGATCCTGACCTTGATCAGCGCGAGCTCGCGCTCGACCGCGGCCCCGCTGTCGAGCTCGACCACCTTCAGCACCCGGACCAGCTTCTCGAGCTGCTTGGCCACCTGCTCCACCGGCGTGGACGCGCCGTCGACGACGATCGTCATCCGGCTGACCTTGGCGTCCTCGGTCGGGCCGACGGCCAGCGAGGAGATGTTGAACGCGCGCCTGGAGAACAGCCCCGCGACGTGCGCGAGCACGCCGGGCTTGTTCTCGACCAGCACCGACAGCGTGTGCGTGCTCATCGCGCCAGCACCTCCGAATTCTTGGTCGGCTCGCCGCGCAGTTCCCGGCGGGTCGCCGCCTGCTGCTCCTCGGCGCTGAACTCGGGGCCGAGGGTGATCTCGTCGTTGGGCCGCCCGGCGGGCACCATCGGGAACACGCCCTCGCGGTCGTGCACCCGGAAGTCCACCACCGTCGGCACGTCCGTGGTGGCGAGCGCCTTGTCCAGCACCGCGTCGACGTCGTCGGCGCGCTCGCAGCGCAGGCCCTGGCAGCCGTACGCCTCGGCCAGCTTCACGTAGTCCGGGATCGCGGTGCCGAGCTCCACCTCGGAGTACCGCTCCTCGTAGAACAGCTCCTGCCACTGCCGGACCATCCCGAGGAAGCCGTTGTTGAAGATCAGCACCTTGATCGGGAGGTGCTCGATCGCGCACGTGGCCAGCTCCTGCGCGGTCATCTGGAAGCAGCCGTCGCCGTCGATCGCGACCACCAGCTCACCGGGCCTGCCCACCTGGGCGCCCATCGCGGCGGGCACGGCGAAGCCCATCGTGCCGAGCCCGCCGGAGTTGATCCAGGACCGCGGCCTGGTGAACGAGTAGTGCTGTGCCGCGTGCATCTGGTGCTGGCCGACGCCGGCCACCACGACCGCCTCGCCGCCGGTGAGCGCGGACAGCCGCTCCACCACGTGCTGCGGCTTCAGCGGGCCGTCGGCGTCCTGGGTGTACCGCAGCGGGAACCGGCGCTTCCAGTCGCCGATGCAGCGCAGCCAGTACCCGGTGTCCGGCGGGCCGTCCTCGGCGATCTGCTCGGCCAGGCTCTGGGTGAGCCCGGCCAGCGTGGCCCGGACGTCGCCGGGGATCGGCACGTCGGGCACCCGGTTCTTGCCGATCTCGGCCGGGTCGATGTCGGCGTGCACCACCTTCGCGTGCGGCGCGAACGTGGCCAGGTTGCCCGTCACCCGGTCGTCGAACCGGGCCCCGAGTGCGACCAGCAGGTCGGCCTCCTGCAGCGCGGCCACCGCCGTGTAGCAGCCATGCATGCCGGGCATGCCGAGCGCGAGCGGGTGCGGGTCCGGGAACGCGCCGCGCGCCATCAGCGTGGTGGTCACCGGAGCCTGGGCCAGTTCCGCCAGCGCGAGCAGTTCGGCGTGCGCGCCCGCCTTGATCACCCCGCCGCCGACGTACAGCACCGGGCGCCTGGCCTGCCGCAGCAGCGCGGCGGCCGCGCGCACCGCGGCCGCGTCCGGCGCGTCGGGCAGCCGGTAGCCGGGCAGGTTCATGGCGGGCGGCCAGGTACCCGGCCCCCACGTCATTGTGCCCTGCAGGATGTCCTTGGGCACGTCGACCAGCACCGGGCCCGGCCGGCCGGTCGAGGCGATGTGGAACGCCTCGGCGATCGCCGCCGGGATCCGCTCGGCGCTGGTGATGAGCTCGTTGTGCTTGGTCACCGGCAGCGTGATCCCGGTGATGTCGGCCTCCTGGAACGCGTCGCTGCCGATCATCGCGCTGGCCACCTGGCCGGTGATCGCGACGATCGGGACCGAGTCCATGTACGCGTCGGCCAGCGCGGTGACCAGGTTGGTCGCGCCCGGGCCGCTGGTGGCCATGCAGACACCGGTCCGGCCGGTCGCCCACGCGTAGCCCTCGGCGGCGTGGCCCGCGCCCTGCTCGTGCCGGACCAGCACGTGCCGGAGCGACGATGACCGCAGCGGGTCATAGGCCGGAAGTATCGCGCCGCCGGGAAGCCCGAAGACCACCTCGACGCCCTGCTGCTCCAGACTTCGCACCAGCGCCTGGGCTCCGGTGAGTTGCACGGGTTGCTCCTTCTTCTTCGGGGCCAGGTCCAACAAAAAACCTCCTCGCCGTCGTGGCGTAGGAGGTCAGCGCGAGCCCTGCGTGCGGGCTCGCGCTAGGTGATAAGTACGAGGGATAGATAGGTGGGCATGAATTCTCCGTCCGAAAATCTCCGGGGGTACAGGATAACACTACCGTCGCCGCGCGTGACCGGGGTGCCCTTCGGCGCAACTCACCAGGCCCCCGGTCACCGGCGTTGCTCACGGGCCGGCGAGGCTGGGCAGCCATGCCGGGCGAGAGGGCTCGAACGCGGCGATCTCTTCCTCGTGGCGCAGGGTGAGCCCGATGTCGTCGAGGCCTTCGAGCAGCCGCCACTGTGCGTAGTCAGCGAGCTCGAACCGCTCGGCCAGGCCGGCCGATGGGATCGCCACCTCGCGGGCCGCGACGTCGACGACAACTTCGGCATCGGGGTTGGTATGCAACGCTGCGAACAGCCGCGCCACCGCGTCCTCGGTTACCTTGGCCGGGACCAGGCCGGCCGCAACGCTGTTGTTGCGGAAGATGTCGCCGAAGCTGGGCGCGACGACCGCCTGGAACCCGAAGTCCTGCAGCGCCCAGACCGCGTGCTCGCGGGACGAGCCGCAGCCGAAGTTCGACCCGGCGACGAGCACCTTGGCCTCGGCAGCGCCGGGACGGTTGAGCACGAAGCCCGGGTCCTCGCGCCAGGCGCCGAACAGCCCGGCCGCGAACCCGGTCCGCTCGACGCGCTTCAGCCAGGAGGCCGGGATGATCTGGTCGGTGTCGACGTCGCGGCGGTCCAGTGCGACCGCGCGGCCGGCTATGCGCTTGATTCCGGGCATCACAGATCTCCGGGTAGCGAGAAGTGTCCGGCGACGGCGGTTGCCGCCGCCACGGCGGGCGACACCAGGTGGGTGCGCCCGCCGGGGCCCTGGCGCCCCTCGAAGTTGCGGTTGCTGGTCGACGCCGAGCGCTGGCCGGGGGCCAGGACGTCGCCGTTCATGCCCAGGCACATCGAGCATCCGGCCGACCGCCACTCGAACCCGGCTTCGGTGAACACCCGGTCCAGCCCCTCGGCCTCGGCCTCGGCCTTGACCCGCGCCGAGCCCGGGACGATCAGCGCCCGCACGCCCGGGCTGACCTTCCTGCCGCGGGCCACGTCGGCCGCAGCGCGCAGGTCCTCGAGCCTGCCGTTGGTGCACGAGCCGATGAACACCGTGTCCACGGTGATGTCGCGGATCGCGGTGCCCGGGGTCAGGCCCATGTAGGCCAGCGCCCGCTCGGCTCCGTTGCGCAGCTCGGGCGTGCCCAGCGCGGCGGGGTCCGGCACCACCTCGTCGATCGTGACCGACTGCGCCGGGTTCGTGCCCCAGGTGACGGCGGGCCGCAGCGCCGAGGCGTCGACCCGGATCTCGCGGTCGAACGCGGCCCCGTCGTCCGTGGCCAGGCTGCGCCAGTCGTCGAGGGCCCGCTCCCACAGCTTGCCCTTCGGGCTGTAGCGGCGGCCCTCGAGGAACGCGAACGTGGTGTCGTCCGGGGCGATCATCCCGGCCCGGGCGCCGCCCTCGATGGACATGTTGCAGACGGTCATGCGGCCCTGCATGGACAGCGCCCGCATCGCCGCGCCGCGGTACTCGATCACCGAGCCGACGCCGCCGCCGGTGCCCAGCGCCCGGATGATGCCGAGCACCAGGTCCTTCGCGGTGAGCTCGGGCCCGAGCTCACCGTCCACGGTGACCGCCATGGCCGCGGGCTTGACCTGCCGGAGCGTCTGGGTGGCCAGCACGTGCTCGACCTCGCTGGTGCCGATGCCGAAGGCCAGCGTGCCGAACGCGCCGTGGGTCGAGGTGTGGCTGTCACCGCAGACGATCGTCATGCCGGGCTGGGTGATCCCCAGCTGGGGCCCGATCACGTGCACGATGCCCTGCTCGGGGCTGCCGAGGGGGAACAAGGTGACGCCGTGCACCCGGGAGTTGCGCTCGAGCCGCTCGATCTGCTTGGCCGCGAGCTCGTCGGCGATGGGCTTGTCCAGGCCGATCGTGGGCACGTCGTGGTCCATCGTCGCAACTGTCAGATCCGGCCTGCGCACCTTGCGGCCCGCCAGCTCGATGCCCTCGAACGCCTGCGGCGAGGTGACCTCGTGCACCAGATGCATGTCGATGTACAGCAACGGCGGCTCGCCTTCCGGCGTGGCCACCAGGTGCCGGTCCCAGATCTTGTCGAAGAGGCGTCCCGTCATGGCTTCCTCTGCTCGTTCGCTCGAACTGTCTCGAATAATGAGATATGATGTTCAGTCTATGGACACTCTAGAACCGGGGACCACGGACCGCAACTGGATCAGCCCGGTTAGCGGGGTCGGCGTCCTCGACCGCTCGATGCTGCTGCTCGGCCTGCTCGGCGACGGCCCCCGCTCGCTCCGCTCGCTGGCGCAGGCCAGCGGGCTGCCGCGGCCCACGGCGCACCGGCTGCTGGTCGCGCTCGAGGTGCACGGCCTGGTCGGGCGGGACGCCGACGGCGCCTTCCGGCTCGGGCCGCGGCTCACCGAGCTGGCCCTGCGCGCCCGCGACGGGCTCGACCTGGCCACGCTCGCGGCCGGCGTGCTGGCCCGGCTGCACGACCAGACCGGCGAGAGCGTCCAGCTGTACCTGCGCTCGGGCGACCGCAGGCTCT
>JASHOI010000056.1 GCA_030041195.1 Streptosporangiaceae bacterium
AAGGCGTTCTGGCACACGGAGATTCTCGACATCGACTCGCCCAACCCGCACGACCGCATCATCGAGCGGCGCGACCCGTTCCTTGTCCGCTTCCGGGTCGAGCTCGAGGGACGGCTGTGGCGGTGCATCGGCGGTCACTGGTGCTTCAACGTCGGCTTCACGGCCATCGGCGCCGGAGAGGATTTCAACCTGTCCCAGCACCTTCCCAACCCGGGCGCGCTCCAGATTCCCGACTGGACGGGCTGCAAGAGGCTGTGCATCGAGCTGCCCATCCAGGTGCCGGCGGACACGATCCCGGTGGGGTTCTGCGGGACGGTCTACGAGGTGGCGGCCTGGTTCGAGCTGCGCTGCTGCGGCGGCTGCGACGATCCGAACAGCCATCTTGCCGCCAGCGGGTTCGAGCGGCTCGGCGAATACCAGTTCGTGTAGGCCAAAGCCAGCCGACAGGGAGCATCCAGTGGTTGCCGACGATCTGAGTTCGATCCCTGACGTGCAGGACAAGCACCGCCGGGTGCTGGCGGGGGAACTCAAGATCACGACCTTCCGCGCGCTTGCCCGCGCCGACCGCCGGGCCATCCACCGGGCGATGCGGAATCTGCGCCCGCGGCCCACCCTCGAGCAGATCGCGCGATGGCAGGACCAGGCCAGGAGCAGGCTGAGCGAGGCCGCGGCGGACCAGTCGGACTGGCATCCGGCGGCGTCCTTCGCGGTCGTCTTCGCCCAGCGCCGGGCCGGCGACGGCGAGTGGGAGCGCCGCATCGAGGTTGAGCGGACCGAGGTCGAGCCAGAGCGGCAGGGGCGCACCTGGCCGGACTGGGACTGCCGGGAGATCTGCGGCTGGATGCGTGAGCAGCTTGGCCTTCCCGGCAACGCCGAGCCCGCAGCCGGAGAAACGGACGGGGAGGAGGCCGCCGGGGAGCAGGCGCTCGGCGAGGGGGCCGACCGGGAGGAGGCCGCGCGAGAGGAGGTCGCGCGGGCGCAGGCCGCGGCGGGGCGGCGCGGCGCGCGGGCGACGCGGCCGAATGAGGCAGAAACCGCCCCGTCCCCAGCGGCCAGGGCCCAAGCGCGCGGCACGCTCAGGATCGGCCGGGTCAGGCTCATCGATCCTGGCAGCCAGGTCGGCGAGGTGGCCACCGGCACCGGCGGTGCGCCGCCGGTCGACGTGGTCACCGCCGGGCCGGCCGCCGAGGCCCCACCCGCCGAGGCCCCACCCGCCACCCCGACCGCCCCGACCGAACCGACCGAACCGACCGGACCGGCCGGTGCGCTCCGGGTCGAGATCACGGTCGGCGGAGCCCGGCGCGGCCAGGAGATCCACGCCGTGGCGCGGGTCCTCACCCCGGGCGAGCCTGGCTGGAATCCGCAGGATCCGGTGGTGATCAAGGGCACGGGCGCGGCGAGCTTCGACCTGTCCGGGCTGCCGGAGGGGCGGCATGAGCTGGCGCTGATCGCCTGGGCACCCGACGGCAGCGTGTCGCCGGCCACCGTGAGGCTGCCGGAACTGATCATCCAGCCGCGACAATGACCGGCGTGAGCGACGCGGCCCGCGCCGCTCAGTGCGCCGGCGGGACGTCGAGCGCCGGGTTACGGTCGAAGAACCCGAACGGCTTGAGCCAGAACGAGACCGTGTCCACGGGCATCACCGGCCAGTCCTCCGGCCGGGTGATGTGGTGGATCCCGAACACGTACCAGAGCACGACGTCGGCGTTCTCGATCGGCCGGTTCTGCGCGGTCCACACCGGCAGCCCGGAGTCGCGGAAGCTGAGGTTCGGGAAGTCGCCGCACGGCCAGCGTTCGTTCTCGTCGTACGGTGTCACCCACAGGGTGTGCCCGATCACCTCCGCGCGCTGGAACGCCGGGGAGGCGCGGTCGATCAGCGGCGGGAACGACGCGGCCGGGACCAGCTTGTACCCGACCGGGGTGCCCAGCCCGTTGCTGACGTTGTCGTTCACGACCTTCCAGCCCCGCTGCACGTTCCAGTCGTAGTCCTGCACGCCCTCGGACTCGGTGCGCAGCGGGGTGCTGCGGATCGTCAGGCCCAGGCCGTACGGGTCCCGGTCGCTGACGGACGCCGCCTCGGATTCGGTCGCGTAGACCGTGTTGGCCGGGCCGTCCACGTCGAGATCCAGCCGGGCCACGATGAAGTGCTGGTGAAACGGCGCGTAGGTGCGCTGGTCGACCAGCGTGCCGTACGGCGGCTGGCGCCCGTCAGCGAAGTACGAGGTGACCATGATCCCGGTGGCGCGAACCTCGCACTCGATGCTGCCGTCCTGGTAGAAGCGCCAGTAGACGAGGTACTCGTAGTTCGCGACCGTGACGTGGAAGGAGATCACCAGCCGGCGCGCCCGCCGTGACTCGCTGCCGGCCCGGTCGTCCACGTGCTTCCAGAGGATGCCGCTGTCCTCCTCGTGGATGCAGATCGCGCTCGGTATCGTGATCGGCTCGCCCCGGGAGTCGTGCACCACAGCGTCCAGGTAGCTGATCTCGCCGAGGCAGTCGCAGCCCAGCTCGAGCGAGGTGGTCATGAAGCCGAGGCCCCACTCGCCGATGTCGAACGCCGTCCGGCGGTAGTGGTCCGGCGTGGCGTCCCGGTACGGCACGATCATCTCCGCGAACGAGAGCCGGTGCGCCACCGGCCGCAGCAGCCCGCGGTCCCGGAACCCCACCGTGTGCAGGACCAGCCCCTCGCGGTAGTTGAAGCCCAGGCGCAGTTCCCAGTTCTGCCAGCAGAGCAGGCGGCCATCTAGCGTAAAGGCCACTCCGTCGGGCTGGGTGATGTTCAGCGGCATCACCTCGCGCAAAGGCATCGGGATGAGTTTGGGCAGGTACTCCCCCATCACCTCGGGCGCGCCGCCGGCGCTCGGATCGTCCTCGAGCTCGAGCAGCTCCATCCGGTTCAGGTCGACGATCGGGTGCATCCCGCTGACACTGTGCGCGTACGGGTTGCCGTCCTCGCTGCCGCGGTGCCACACGTCGGCCCAGCCGATCCGCAGGCCGCGGTAGCGCTCCGGGACCAGCGCCGCGCCGTACGCCCAGACGTCGGTGAGCACCAGCGACATGTCGGTGATCCCGCGGCGGGCCAGCGCCTCGATCAGCTGCGGGTGCGCGCGCAGCATCTCGTCGCACTCGTGCCATTCATCGACGGTCATGTTGGGCTGCTGTCCGGGCAGATGCTCCCAGCCGGTCACGGCCGCGTCGTCCAGCGAGATAACCGCCCTGAACGCTTCGCCGTCCGCCCGGTTCCAGCACACGGCGGCGGCCTGGCGTGGGGGTGGCGGGTACGCTCCCTTGGATGGCTCGACAAGCTCGATCGACGCGAACCGCCACCCGGGCGGGGTGACCCCGCGGTCGCGGCGCAGCGCGGCCGCGACCGCGCGGATCTCGTCGGCGGTGAGTGGGTCAAGCGGGTGTGGGTCCTGGCTCATGGTCAGGCCATCTTGAACGACGTCGGGGTGGCCGGGTCGGGGTGCTGGCGCACGATCGGGGTACCAGCGAACTGGGCCCGGATCCCGGTGATCCACCGCTTGCACCGCTCTTCGAGCTGGTTGTCATCGGTCTGCAGCCGCCCGCGGGTCACCAGCGCTCCCAGGTCCGCACCCGGGTAACGGTAGTCCCCCGGCGCCAGGATGCGAAGGTAGAAGGCCTCGGACTCGTCCGAGATCCAGTGCCAGTCGTAACCCCAGCGGGTGAACTCGGCCTGCCCGTCCGCGGTGAGCCGGTAGATCCCGGTGCGCGGTGCCCGGTTCAGCAGCTCCACCTGGTCGCCGGTTTCCTTGATGATGATCTGGCTCCAGACGTCGACGCTGGCCTCGCGGGACCAGCGCTCGTTGATCTCGGCGATGTCGACGTCGTAGTCCACGTCAAGGTACTCGAGCAGGTGGAACAGGAACAGCGGCATGTCGGCGTAGGCGCCCGCTGTCACGTTCGTCATCGAGCTGATGCCGCTGATCCGCGGGTTGAGCTCGCCCAGGTAGAGCTCGCCGGTGCCGGTGTCGACGAGGAAGTCGACCTCGAAGAAGCCCACGTAGCCCTCGTCGGCAAGCCGGTCGCCCAGGCGCTGGGTGAGGTCCCTGGCCCGCTGCTTCTGCTCGGCGGTGAGCGTGGCCGGGTAGTCGTTGCCGGCCCAGCCGCCGCGGTACGGGGTCAGCTCGGGGTGGCCGGTGATGTCGTTCATCAGCGGCCCGACCAGCGTGCCGCACCGGGTCAGCACCGCCTCGACGGCGACCGCGCGGTGCTCGATCCTGCGCATGACCTTGAGCTCGCTGCTGTCCAGCGGCTCCTTCGCCGCGTACTTCTCCCAGTCGGCCTGGGACTTGATGAAGAACGTGGTCTTGCCGGAGTCGCCGTACGGCATCTGCACCACGAGGTCGTCGCCGAGGCCGGAGGTGGCGGCCAGGGCGAGGAGTTCGGCGTAGCTGGCGGCGCGGCCGAGCACGTTCGGCACGCTGGGCACGCCGGCGTCGTTGCCGAGCTGGGTGGTGACGATCTTGGAGTCCAGGCGGTGCCTGAGCTCGGCCGGCGGATGCGCGACCTGCAGCCCGGCCTCGGCCGCCAGCGCCTCGGTCCGCTCGTCGAACATCACGAACACCACGCGGCCGCCGGGGCCCTGCTTGCGCATCCAGCTGGTCACCTCGCGGTGCGCGAGCAGGTAGTTGCAGATGTCCTCGATCGACTCGAACTCGGGAGCCTGCCGGTCGGCGGGCACGAACACGCTGGGGTGGCTCCCCTCGAACGAGTCGTAGTAGCTGACGTAGTGGAAGTTGCGGACCCACCGGTCGATCCCGAGCAGGTTGAACGCCGTCGGCGAGACGAAGTAGATCGGCGTCTGGTTGGTGCGGAAGAACTCCCGCAGGTCGGAGACCCCGTGAAGCTTCGGCGGCGAGTCTGTCATCGTGGCCCTCCCGATCAGGAGTCCGATCTTGTCCTGATAGAGCGTGATTACCCGCGGCGGCGCCGCGCCACGCACGGGCCGGCCGCGCTACCTTTCCGGCCATGCACAGTGTCGATGCCACCACGGAGCAGATGATCAGGTCGGTACTCGCGTACGCGGAGAACCGGCTGCGGCTTGACCCGGTCCCGCTGGACGAGGGCTCCCGCGACCCGGCCGAGCTCGACCTCGCGACGCGGGGCCTGCTCGGCGACCTGCCGCACAACCCGGACCAGGTGCTCGGCGTGTACACGTCGTGCCTCGCCCCCGCGGTGATCTCCGCGGACAGCCCCCGGTTCCTCGGCTTCATCCCGGCCGCGCCGACCAAGGCGGCGCTGCTGTTCGACATGCTGATCTCCTGCGCGTCGATCCAGGGCATCTCCTGGCTGGAGGCTGCGGGCGCGATCCATGCCGAGAACCAGGTGCTGCGGCTGATCGCCGACCGGGCCGGCCTTCCGCCCGGCGCGGGCGGCTGCTTCGTCTCCGGCGGCTCGGCCGCCAATCTGTCCGCGCTGGTAGTGGCCAGGGAGATGGCCAAGCGCGGGGTCCGCGGTGACGGCCCGGCAGCCGGGCGCCGGTGGCGGGTGGCGGTCAGCACGGACGCGCACTCCTCGATCGCGTCCACGCTGCGGATCCTGGAGATGGACCCGCTGACCGTGAGCACCGAGGACCACCGGCTGACCGGTGCCGCGCTCCGTGCGGCTATCGAGGCCGACGGCGACCCGTCCTCGATCGCCGCGGTCGTCGCGACGTCCGGCACCACCAACGCCGGGATCATCGACGACCTCGCCGGGACCGCCGAGGTCTGCCGCGAGCTCGGCGCCTGGTTCCACGTGGACGGTGCGTACGGCGGCGCCGGGCTGTTCGCGCCCAGCGTCCGTCGCGCCTACGACGGCATCGAGCACGCGGACTCGTTCATCGTCGACCCGCACAAGTGGCTGTTCGCGCCGTTCGACTGCGCCGCGCTGCTCTACCGCGACCCTGCCCTGGCCCGGTCCGTGCACACGCAGGACGCCTCGTATCTCGACGTGATCCACGAAAATCCTTCGGAATGGAACCCGACCGATTACGCATATCACCTGACCAGGCGCGCCCGCGGGCTGCCGTTGTGGTTCTCGCTCGCGGTCTATGGCGTGCGGGCGTACTCCGACGCGATCGAGGCCTCGATCAGCCTGGCCCGCCGGGCCGCCACCGAGATCGCCGACCGGGAATACCTGGAGCTGATCCGCGAGCCCGAACTCGGCGTGGTGCTGTTCCGCCGCAAGGGCTGGACGCCCGCGCAGTACACGGACTGGGCCGGCCGGCTGCTGCACGATCAGGTGGCGTTCATGCCGCCGTCCGCCTGGGAAGGCGAGACCGTCGCCCGGTTCGCGTTCCTGCACCCGCACACAACGATCGGGCTCGTCCGCGAGATCCTCGAGCGGATGCGGTAGCGCTGGCGGGCCGGCGACCTGCTCAGCGTCAGCCGGCTCGCCCGGGCTCGTTCAGGCGGCTGGCGCGATGGTCACGTTGAGCGTGATGGCTTCCGCCGACGGGTCGTAGTCTTGTGGATCTCCCTCGAGCGCGAAGCCGATGGCTGACAAGCACCCCTCCTCGGCCTCCTCGCGAGTGGGCATGCCCCCGCCGTTAATGTGCAGGGCCGGGACTCGGTAGTGCCAGTTGCTGCCCTCCTGGTCCCAGAACAGCTCAATACGCAGCGCGCTCATCGCCCGTCGCTCCGCTCGTCAACCGTAGCGCCGTAGTCCCGGGCGACCCTGGAGATCGCCGGGCCGCCCAGATCGGCATCGTCGTTGTAAGCCCATACGCGCTGCTGATCGCCCTTGGTCAGCGCTCGGTGAGAGCCAGATCGCCGGGCCTCGACCCAGCCGTCCTTCTTCAGCGCCGCCAGCACACGCGCAGCCTCGGCCATGGCACAACACCGTAGAGTACGGCCGGCTCAATTCCGCCGAGAAACTCTGCCGGCCAGCAGACATCCTTACCGGACTGCATTCGCACAGGCCACTCTTGTCACAACGCCGTCTGCGTGTCGCCGCCGGAGCGGCACCTAGTTTCATGATCTGGGTGGCAAACGCCGTCCATTTGGTCGTTATCGACCCAGATCATGAAAATCCGCTGGGTTGCGGCGAGGCGCTACCAGCGTGGCTGCCTGCGCTCGTAGCTGGGGTCGATGCGGCACATGTAGCCGGTGTCGTCACGGCTGCGGATGCCGCACTTCAGGTACTGTTCGTGCAGCCGGGCCAGGGCTTCCCGGTCGAGTTCGACCCCCAGCCCAGGCCCGTCCGGAACGCGGAGCGCGCCGCCGCTGAAGGTAAACGGGTCGCCAGCGACGACGTCTTCGGTCTTCCACGGCCAGTGAGTATCGCAGGCGTAAGTCAGGTTCGGGGTGGCCGCGGCCAGGTGGACCATTGCGGCGAGGCTGATGCCCAGGTGCGAGTTGGAATGCATGGACAGCCCGAGCCCGAACGTCTCGCAAATCCCGGCGAGCAGCGCGGACCGGCGCAAGCCGCCCCAGTAGTGGTGGTCAGACAGGATCACCTGGACCGCGTCCTCCCGGATCGCCGGGGGCAGGTGGGCGAAGGCGACCACGCACATGTTGGTGGCCAGCGGCATTGGCGCGACGCGCGCCACTTGCGCCATGCCGTCGATGCCCGGCGTGGGGTCCTCGAGGTATTCGAGCACGCCCTCCAGGTCACGGGCGACGCTGATCGCCGTGCTGGGCGTCCACGCGGCATTGGGATCAAGCCGCAGCGGGTGGTCGGGGAATGCGCGGCGCAGGGCGCGGATCGCGTCGGCTTCCTGGCCGGGCGGGAAGACGCCGCCCTTCAGCTTGAGTGCGGTGAATCCGTACTTGTCCACCATTCGGCTGGCCTGGGCGACGATGCCGTCGGGATCCAGCGCCTGGCCCCACTCGTCCGGGTCGGCGCCTGGGTGCGCCGCCCACTTATAGAAGAGATAGGCGGAGAACGGCACCTCGTCCCGCACCGCGCCGCCGAGCAGGTCGGCGACCGGGCGGCCGGCCGCCTGGCCCTGGATGTCCAGGCAGGCCACCTCGAACGGCGAGAACACCCGGTCGGCGGCGGCGCTGTGACCGATGAGGCCGGACGCGATCGTGGCCTCGAGCGGCGCGATGTCCTCGACGCGGCGGTAGATGTCCTCGGTGTGATAGACGTCGGCGCCCTCGATGACGGCGGCCGCGGCACGCAGCGCGTCCAGGTGCCGCTCGTCGGCGTAGGTCTCGCCGAGACCGGTGAGGCCCGCATCGGTATCGATCTCGAGGACGGCGCGCAGCGCGAACGGCTCGTGCACACCGACCGAGTTCAGCAGCGGCGGATCGGCGAACGCAACCGGCGTTATCGTGATCTTCGAGATTCGCACCGGGCTCATGCTGCCACGTCTAGCTGCGCGGCTCATAACACGCCGCGGCGGCCAGTTCTCGGCGTTCCAGGCGAGCCGACCAGGCCCGAGGCGACAAAACCGACCAGAAGAAGAATGTAGAAGCTGCCGTAGTACGTGTCGAAGAAGGCGACGGCCAGTCCGGGCGTCACGACGATCGCGGCGACAACCCAGGCGACAACCTTCCAGTTGACCGGCCGGGCGGGCACCGGCGCGGCGGGCTGGCGTGACGGCGGAGCGGCCGCTGGCCCGGCCGGGATGCCAGCGGTGGCCGCGGCCAGCTCGGCGTAGGTTCTCGATTCAAGCGCCTGGCCCGTTCGCCTGGCCATCTCGTTCTTGCTCAGCCGACCCTGCACGAACGCGGTCTTCAGCGCTTCGATCACGCGCTCGCGGTCCGCGTCGGAGGCTCGCAGGTGGCCGCCACTGGCTGCCCAGCCGGCGCCGGGATCCTGCAGTCCCATCGCCATGGGCACCTCCCGGCCGACACAACTGACAAAGCCTGACGGGTTTGTCCCGGCGATCACATCTGTTGTCGTGGCATGCCCCCTCATGATAAAGGTGGCCCGCCTCGTGAGCCACGATGAGGGTCTTCCCGTGTGCTCCTGGCATCCGGCAGACTTCGAGGGGATCGGCGTCTGGAGGTGGTGGCGGTGAGGCTGTCCCCGCTGGCAGGGTGTCGATGAACGGAGCGCCGTCGGGCACCGTGACGCTGTTGTTTACCGACGTGGAAGGCTCCACCCGGCTGTGGGACGCCGAGCGGGACGCGATGGCGGCGGCGCTGCGCCGCCACGACGAGATCCTGCGGGACGCGATCGAGCAGGTTGGCGGCTACGTTTTCAAGACTGTCGGCGACTCGTTCTGCGCGGCGTTCTCCGCCGCCCGGCCTGGGCTCGATGCGGCGCTGACCGCGCAGCAGAACCTGGCCGCGCAGTCATGGCCGACCAGCCGGCCGATCGTGGTGCGGATGGGCCTGCACGCCGGGGTCTGCGAGGAGCGCGACGGGGACTACTTCGGGCCCGCGGTGAACCGGGCCGCGCGGCTGCTGGCGATCGCCGGCGGCGGCCAGGTGCTGGTGTCCGGAGTGGCGGCGGAACTGCTCGCTGATGAGCTGCCCAAGGGCGTGGACCTGCGGGAACTCGGGACATACGAACTGAAAGACCTCAGCCGGCCGGAGCGGATCTACCAGGTCGAGGCGGCGTTCCTGGCCGTCGACCATAACTCCTGAGGCCAGCGGAGCGAGGTAGCGCGGGAAGCGAGTATCTGCGGGTGCAGATACGGTCAGCGCGGCGGTTACGGGCTGCCCACGTAGCTGCCGGTGCAGATGTTCTCGTACGTGTTCGGGTTAAACGCCTGGCTGTGCTGCGGGAAGTACCATTCCAGGGCCTGGTACATGTACTTCCCGTCGCAGGTGCCCAGGTCAAAGGCGACTACGGTAGCCGACTCCTCGGTGCCCTGGGCGACCGACTGGTTCGGCCCGACGTACTCGGCGGTCCCGGTCGCGGTGGCCTGGGCCGCGCCCCACGACGACCACACCACGTTCGTGACCAGGCCGGTCGGGTCGCCGCCGTTGAAGATCCTGGCGGGCTTGACCTGCCCGAACCCTTGCCCCTGCGCGAAGTCGCCCGCGAGCTGGCCGAGCGTCGGCACGCCGGCCGGGCTCGCCGACGGCGATGCGGCGGGCACGGTCGCGGTGCCCGCCGAGGCGGTCGGCTGGCTGACCGCGGTGGCGCTCGCGGTGGCGGTGGGGCTCGGCGAGCTGCTCACGGCCGGCGGTGTCGCGGACGAGCACCCCCCGACGGCCAGAGCAACGCCGGTCAGCACGATCGCGGCGCCGACACGAATCGCGCTGCACCGCGCCGCCGCGGCACCCGCGCGCCCGCCAGGTCGCGCGGGTTTCATTGCGCTGCTCATGTCTTGTCCCCCCATCCCGTGGCCCGGCCATTCTGCCGGAATCAGCGGATCAGGCGGAAGAAGGAGCAGATCTCATTTACGAATAGTTCAGGTTGCTCAAAGGCGGCAAAATGGCCGCCCCTGGCCGGTTCACCCCAGTAACGGATATCTGGGAAACGCCGCTGCGCCCAGCGCCGGGACGGCCGCTGCAATTCCCCGGGGAAGATCGAGCAGCCGGCCGGGACGGTGACCGGGTCGGCGGCGGCGCCGCTGATCCACTCGTTCACCCGGCTGATGCTCTCCCAGTACAGCCGCGCGGCCGAGGCGCCGGTCCGCGGCAGCCAGTAGAGCATGAGGTTGTCGAGCAGCTCGTCGCGGGTGAGCACGCTCTCCAGATGCCCGCCGTGGTCGGTCCAGGCCCAGAATTTCTCGATGATCCACGCGCACAGCGCGGCCGGCGAGTCGGTGAGCGCGTACCCGATGGTCTGCGGCCGGGTGGCGTGCTCTTGCGAGTAGCCGGAGTCCCACTCGGCGGTGCGCCGCAGCGAGGCCAGCGTCTCGCGCTCGGTCTCGGTGAGGTCGCCGGGCGCCGCGGGGTTCGGGCCTGCCAGCGGCGGGACCAGGTGGATCCCGGCCACGTGCGCCGGGTCCTGCTGGCCGAGGCTGGCCGTGACCGACGTCCCCCAGTCGCTGCCCGCGGCGCCGTAGCGCCGGTAGCCGAGCCGGGCCATGAGCTCCGCCCAAGCCGCGGCGATCCGCTCCACCCCCCACCCGGGCCGGGCGGGCTGGCCGCTGAAGCCGTACCCCGGCAGCGATGGCAGCACCACGTCAAAGGCGTCCGCCGGATTCCCGCCGGCCGGGTCGGTCAGTGGCCCAATGACCTTCAGGTACTCGATCACCGACCCGGGCCAGCCATGCGTGATGATCAAGGGCAGCGCGCCGGCCTGCGGCGAGCGGACGTGGATGAAATGGATGGCCAAGCCGTCGATGACGGTGCGGAACTGGGGCAGACCATTCAGCCGCGCCTCGGTGGCCCGCCAGTCGTAGCCGTCGGCCCAGTACTGGCACAGGTCCTGAACGTAGGCCAGCGGCACTCCCTGCGACCAGTCGGCGACCGTCTCCGGCTCCGGCCATCGGGTACGCCGCAGCCGCTGGCCCAGGTCGGCCACGTCGGCCTGGGGAATCTCGATACGGAACGGCGTTACCTCGGCGGGCATGCCGGTACAGCGCCGGTCCTCAGAGCTCGATCTCCGGGTACAGCCGGTGCCGGGCCAGCAGGTCGGCGCACCGGCCGCGGCACGCCTCGGCGGTCGCGGGATCCAGGTCGTACTTGGCCTTCGCCGTGGCGTTGGCGGGCGTGGTGGCGCGCAGCGCGGTCACGATCACGTCGGCGACCTCGTCGAGCTCGCCAGTGCCGAAGCCGAGGGTGGTCAGCGCCGGCGTGCCGAGCCGGACACCCGAGGTGTACCAGGCACCGTTGGGGTCGGCGGGCACCGAGTTGCGGTTGGTGACCACGCCCGACTCCAGCAGCGCCTGCTCTGCCTGGCGGCCGGTCAGGCCGAAGCTTGTGCCCACGTTCATCAGCACCAGGTGGTTGTCGGTCCCGCCGGTGACCAGCCGCACGCCCCGGCGCAGCAGGCCGTTGGCGAGCGCACGGGCGTTGTCGACGATCCGCGCCGCGTAGTCGGCGAACGAGTCCCGCCTGGCCTCGGCCAGGGCAACCGCCTTGGCGGCCATCACGTGCGGCAGCGGGCCGCCCAGCACCATCGGGCAGCCGCGGTCCACCTCGGCCGCGTACTCCTCGGTGCACAGCACCAGGCCGCCGCGCGGCCCGCGCAGCGACTTGTGCGTGGTTGAGGTCACCACCTGGGCGTGGCGTACCGGGTCGAGGTCCCCGGTCAGCACCTTTCCGGCCACCAGCCCGGCGAAGTGCGCCATGTCGACCATGAACGTCGCCCCGACGTCGGCGGCGATCTCGGCCAGCGTGGCGAAGTTGGGGTTGCGCGGGTACGCGGAGTACCCGGCGACCAGCACCAGCGGCCGGAACTCGCGCGCCTGGGCGGCGATCGCGCCGTAGTCGAGCAGCTCGGACTCCGGGTCGACCCCGTAGCTGGCCTGGTTGAACAGCTTCCCGGAGATGTTGGGGCGGAACCCGTGGGTGAGGTGCCCGCCCGCGTCCAGCGACATGCCCATCATCCGCTGGTCATGCAGGTCCTGCCGGAGCCGCTCCCAGACCGCCGGCTCCAGGTCGTTCACATGCTTCGCGCCGACCTCGGCCAGCGCTGGGCTCTCCACCCGGTGCGCCAGGATGGCCCAGTAGGCGACCAGGTTGGCGTCGATACCCGAGTGCGGCTGGACGTAGGCGTGATCGGCGCCGAACAGCGCAATGGCGTGGCCCGCGGCCAGCGTCTCGACCCGGTCGACCATCTCGCACCCGGCGTACATGCGACGGCCGGGGGTGCCCTCTGCGTACTTGTCCGACAGCCAGTTGCCCATGGCCAGCAGCACGGCGGGCGAGGCGTAGTTCTCCGAGGCGATGAGCTTGAGCTGGCGCCGCTGCGATGCGAGCTCGCCGACGATGGCGTCGGCCACGTCGGGCTCGGAGGCGGCGATGACCTCGAGCGCTGCCTGGTAGGCGGCGTTGGTCGCGCCGGCAAGGCCGGTGGCGGTGGTTGCATCGGGCATGGTGCGCTCTCCTTGGGCCGGGTCGGCCCAACGATAACCCGAACTTCAGCCGACGTCGCGGCGGCGCATGCCGTCTTGCCCCGGCTCGATGCCCCAGCTGAAGATGCGCTCCGGGTGAATCCGGATGATCTCGCCGCTCATGAACGGCTGCGGTGGCTCGGCGCCGGTGAGCGCCTCGGCGTGGCCGCGGATCTCCAGCCCGCGCACCGTCCACGGCTGCACCGACACCAGGTCGTCGACGACGAATGCCACCCGCCCGTTCGCCCGCACGTTGCGGAACTTCTGGCTGGCGGCCATGTTCCACCCGCCGATGTCGATCGTTCCCGCCGCCGCGTCCACCCGGAAGCCCACCGGGTTGTTCTGCAGCATCCCGCTCGGCGCCGCCGTGGCCAGCCGCCCCAGCCGCTGTGACCCCAGATACTCAAGCTCCGCCTGCGTAAACACACCCATCTACCCCTCCCCACTGGTCTCCCCCATCCAACCACATGGATGACAAAGTCAGGAGTTCCGCTGACACCGCG
>JASHOI010000524.1 GCA_030041195.1 Streptosporangiaceae bacterium
ACATAGTTCTGCAACGTCACCCGCGACGTCTCCGGCGGCCGCCCCTCCCACACCGCCTCCGCCAACTCCCCCGCACCCACCACCTGATTCGCACGCAGCAACAACGCCGCCAGCAGCACCCGCTGCTTACCAGCCGACACCACCAACCGCGACCCGCCAGCCCTCACCACCAGCGGCCCCAGCAGGCCGAATTCCACAAAGCCTCCCACTGCGAAATGCCTTTGAAAGGACATCGCACGCGCCACGCTCATGGTAACGGGACACGCGGGAAACAATTCGTGAATACGGCCGGGACCTGTCAGAACCGGTCAGCTTGCGGGCGGCGGCGACTCGGCTGGCAAGCGGCGGTGGTTCGGCCGGCCGGCAGCACCCGCTCAGCCACTGGGCAGCAGCGGCGGCGGCGAGCCCACGGTCACCGGCGGCGGCTGGCCGGCCCAGCGCTCGATCTCGACCAGCGCGTGCTGGCCGGCGCACCCCTGGGACAGCCGCGAGCTCGGGACGTCGCCGGTCAGCACGTTGGGGTTGCCGTGCGCGCAGAGCGGCGCCGAGCCGACCCCGGGGACCGGGTCGAACCAGGCGCCGGTCGGCAGCCGGACCACGCCACGCCGGATCGCCGTGGTCAGCACCGCCCCGGCCAGGCAGGCACCCCGGTCGTTGTAGACCTTCACGACGTCCCCGGCCGCGATGCCGCGGTCGGCCGCGTCCTGCGGATGCATCTGGACCGCCTCCCGGCCGGCGACCTTGGCCCGCTGGCTGGTCGCGCCGACGTCGAGCTGGCTGTGCAGCCGCGTGGCCGGCTGGTTGGCGATCAGGTGCAGCGGGAACCTCCGGGCCAGCGGGGCGCCGAGCCATTCGCCGGGCTCCAGCCACACCGGGTGCCCCGGGCAGTCCGGATAGCCGAAGCCGGCGATGGTCTCGGACGTGATCTCGATCCGCCCGGTCGGCGTGCGCAGCGGCGAGCCCACCGGGTCGGCGCGGAAGTCCGCGAACAGCGTGAACTGCTCGGGCCCCTCGGGCAGCCGGTACTCACCCGCCTCCCAGAACTCGGCGAAGCCGGGGACCTGGTGCCCGGCGCCGAGCATGGCCTCGCGCCACTCGGTGTACAGGTGCTCGATCCACTCGCGGCCGGTCCGGCCCTCGGTGAAGGCCGGGCCGAAGCCGAGCCGGCCGGCCAGGCCGGCCAGGATCTCGTGGTCGTTGCGCGCCTCGCCGACCGGGTCGGCGGCCCGGTGCATGGCGATCAGGTGGGTGTCCCGCCGTCCGCTGCCGATGTCCTCCCGCTCCAGGCTGGTGGTGGCGGGCAGCACGATGTCGGCGTGCCTGGCGGTGGCGGTCCAGTGCGGCTCGTGCACCACGACCGTGTCCGGCCTGCCGAACGCGGTGCGCAGCCTGCCCAGGTCCTGGTGGTGGTGGAACGGGTTGCCGCCGGCCCAGTAGACCAGCCGGATGTCCGGGTAGCTGAGCCGCTGGCCGTCGTAGTCGTAGGCGGCACCGGGGTTGAGCAGCATGTCCGCGATCCGGGCCACCGGGATGAACGTGCGCACCGGGTTGTCGCCCTGGCGCAGGGTGGGCAGCCTTACCAGCGGGCCGTGGCTGCCGACGTCGCCCATGGAGCCGTAGCCGTGGCCGAACCCGCCGCCGGGCAGCCCGATCTGGCCCAGCATCGCGGCCAGCGCGAGCGCGGCCCAGACCGGCTGCTCGCCGTACCTGGTGCGCTGCAGCGACCAGGTGACCGTGACCAGCGTGCGCGCCGCCGCCATCCGCCGCGCCAGGTCCGTGATCGCCGCCGGCTCGACCCCGCACACCGACCCGGCCCATTCGGCGTCCTTGGGCACGCCGTCGGGCTCGCCGAACAGGTAGCGCTCGAACGTGTCGTAGCCCGCCGTGCAGGTGTCAAGGAACTCCTTGTCGTGCAGGCCCTCGGCCGCCAGCGTGTGCGCGAGCCCGAGCATCAGCGCGACATCGGTCGCCGGGACCACCGGGTGCCACTCGGCGTCCAGGTAGCCGGGCAGGTCTGAGCGCAGCGGGCTGATCAGCACGATCTTGGTTCCCCTGGCTGCGAGCTCCGCGAGGTGCCCCGGGATGCCGTGCGTGGTCATCCCGCCCGGCGTGACGTACACGTTCTTTTCCGGTATGCCGCCGAACGCGACGATCAGCTCGGTGTTCGCGACGATCGTCGGCCAGGACGAGGCGCCGCGCAGCACCAGGCCGGCGCTGCCCACCAGGTGCGGCAGCAGCACCTCCGAGGTGCCCAGGCTGTAGGTGTTGCGCGAGGCGACGTAGCCGCCGCCGAGCGCGAGGAACCGGTGTAGCTGGCTCTGCGCGTGGTGGAAGCGCCCGGCGCTGGCCCACCCGTACGAGCCACCGAAGATCGCCTCGTTGCCGTGGGTCGCGCGTACCCTGGCCAGCTCGGCCGCGACCAGGTCCAGCGCCTCATCCCAGCTGACTTCGCAGAACGGGTCCTGCCCGCGCCGGTCGGTGGGGCCCGGACCGTACTCGAGCCAGCCGCGGCGCACCGCTGGCCGCCGCACCCGGGTGGCGTGCCGCAGGGCGCCGGGGATGTTGCCGAGCAGCGGCGACGGCGCCGGGTCGTCGGGGTGCGGCGTGACGACGATCTCCCCGTCCGGCCCGGTCCGCACCCGGTACGCGCCCCAGTGTGAGGTCGTCGGCCGGGTGCTCATGCCAAAGAGCCTATCCCCGGTCCCCGCGCCCGCCGCCTAAAAGATCTAGGAGGCTCGCGTGCGATATTTGCCGGTGATCCTCCTAGATCTTCCGGAAACCCGAGTTCACGTGTTGATTGTGTCGTCGGGCTCGGGCGGGAACTCCGCGCGCACCCCGAGCAGCCGCACCGGCCGCCGGTCGGTGAACTTGTCCAGCGCGGCGAGCGCGGCCCGGCCGATCAGCGCGCCGTCGCTGGTCGGCTGCTCGAGCGTCTGGCCGTGCGTGCTGGTGAAGAACGGGGCGTGCCTGACCTTGACCACGATGCGCACGGCCGGCCGCTGCTCGGCCTCGACGTCGCGGGTCACCTGCGCGGCCAGCCGCAGCACCTCGTCGCGTACCAGCCGCCAGTCCTCGATGTTCCGCTGGAAGGTGGTCTCGCGGCTGCGCGAGCGCGGCACGTAGGGCTCGGCGGAGACCTCGGCCGAGCCCAGGCCGCGCGCGGTCTGCACCAGCCACGGCCCGATCGTCGGCCCGAGCCTGGCCGCTACCGCGGCGATGTCGGCCTCGGCCAGCTCGGCCACCGTGCCGATGCCCAGCTCGGCCAGCTTGCGCTCGGTCTTCGCGCCGATGCCCAGCAGCCTGCCGGTCGGCTGCCCGCCCATCACGTCGGGCCAGTTCCGGTGCGTCAGCCGGAAAACCCCGGCCGGCTTGGCGAAGGTCGACGCCAGCTTGGCCTGGATCCGGTTCTCCCCGATGCCGACCGAGGATTCGAGCTCCGTGGCCGCCTTGATCTGCTGCTGGATCTGCCGCGCCACCGCTTCCGGGTCGTCGGTCTCGGCGGCCACGAACGCCTCGTCCCAGCCCAGCTCCTCGGTGACGTAGCCGAGCTGCCGCAGGGCGGTCATGACCTCGGCCGAGACCGCCTCGTACGTGGCCCGGTCCACGGGCAGGAACACCGCGTCCGGGGACCGCCGTGCCGCGGTCCGCATCGGCAGCCCCGAGTGCACGCCGTGCTCGCGGGCCTCGTAGGACGCGGTCGCGACCACCCCGCGCTTGGCCGGGTCGCCGTCGCCGCCGACCACCACGGCGCGCCCGCGCAGTTCCGGGTGGCGCAGCACCTCGACCGCCGCGATGAACTGGTCGAGGTCGACGTGCAGGATCCAGCGGGTCACGGTCCAGCGGCGGCGTACTCGCCGATTTCGGCCAGGTACCCGTCCCGGATCGAGGCCGGGAGCCAGGCGATCTCGAACGCGTTGCGCTCGAGCTGCACCATGTCCTCGGCCCGCAGCCCGGCACCCTGCTGCGCGGCGATCAGGTTGTCGGTCACGTAGCCGCCGAAATACGCCGGGTCGTCGGAGTTCACCGTGACCCGGATGCCGAGCTCGAGCAGGCGCTTGATCTGCCCGGTCTTCTGCTCACCCGCGCACCAGCCGTTGGAGATCGGGCACACGGTCAGGCCGAGCCCGCGCCGCTTGAGCTCGCCGGTCAGCTTCTCGCTCTCGAGGATGTTCACGCCGTGGTCGATCCGGTCCACCCCGATGACCTCCAGGCACTGGCGGATGTGCTCGATCGAGTTCGGCTGGTCGGTGTCGCAGTGCATCGTGATCTGGTACCCCTCGGCCCGGGCCCGCCGGAACACCTTGGCGAACTTTTCCGGCGGGTTGCCCTTCTCGTCGGAATCCAGGCCGACGCCCACGATCCAGTCCCGGTACGGCAGCGACTCCAGCAACGTGGCCATCCCGTACTCGGCCTCGTGGTCGCGCAGCAGGCACATGATCAGTTGCGCCCGCAGCCCGAACCGGCGCCAGGCCTCCTCGACGGCCTGGCGCAGCCCGCCGATCACGGTGCCGAACGGCACGCCCCGGCTGGTGTGAGCCTGCGGGTCGAAGAAGATCTCGGCGTAGCGCACCCGCTCGCCGTGCACCCGCTGCAGGTAGGCCCAGGCGAGGTCGTGGAAGTCGGCCGCGGTCTGCAGCACCTCCATCCCCTCGTAGTACGCGGCCAGGAACGAGGTCAGGTCGTCGAACGTGTAGGAGGCCCGCATCTCGGCCGCGCTCGCGGCGGGCAGCGAGATCCCGTTCCGCTCGGCCAGGGCGAATTTGAGCTCCGGCTCGAGCGTCCCCTCGATGTGCAGATGCAGCTCGGCCTTTGGCATGCCGCGAATGAACTCGGTGATCTCAGGCATGACACCATGCCTAGCCGACCGGAGGTGCGATCGTCCAGCATTGATCACCGCCGCGGCGCGGCAGTTCGGGACGCTGGCGCGGCGCAACAGCCGAGTTATCGTGATCATATGGACGGCGCGCTCGTCGGCAGCGGTTATGCGGACCATCTCACCGATGCGGACCTGGGGTTGCTCGCCTCGGCCGGCGATCGGCCCGCGGCCCAGGCGGCGCCGTGGCTCCGCGCGCACCCCGAGGAAATCCCCGGGCTGATCGGCGACCCGCGGATGTTCCAGGCGGTGTTCGGCGCACCGGCCGGGACCGCGCGGCCGGCCAGGCCGACCGGGGCTTCGGCGATGGCCGCCTTGGCGTCCCCGTTCCTGATCTTCGCCGTATCGGTGCATCGGGCGGCGGCAGAACTCGCGACCATGGATCACGTGCCCGAGCGTTCCGGGCAGCGCCAGCGGGTGCCGCTGTTCGACGCGCCGGAGCTGCGCGACTTCCTCGGCTCGGCGGCGCGCCGGCTGTTCCTGGCCGAGCTCCTGGCGTCGTTCACCAGGAACGCGGCGCAGTACCGGCCGGTCCCCAAGGGCCAGCCCCGGTCCCGGGCGGCGCGCGGGCGGCGGTTCAGCGAGCTCGACCTGGTCCGGATGGCCGGGCTGCTCGACGCGGTCCCCGACGCCGAGCGGGCCGGCGTGTACCGCAGGCTCGGCGACGTGGCGCTGTTTCTGACCGGGGTGTTTCCCGACTACGCCGTGGCGCACGCGCTCGGGCCGGTCAGCGCGGCCCGGCTGCTGCGCGCGGCGCAGGTGCCGGCGCGGCAGCACGACCAGCTGGCCGGTGCCCCGGCCATCGACCTGTTCGAGCACCTCGGCGCCCAGTGGTACCGCGCCGCCTGGGGCCTGGCGCCCACCCGTACCGCCAGGCTCGCCGTGGTGGCCGAGGTGGCCGAGCGGTTCCGCCAGGCCCGCCGGGTGCTGAACCACATCACGGACCGGTGCCTGTTCCCGCAGGGGAACCCCTGGTTCGCCCCGCCAGCAAGCTGAGGCGGGTGTTCACCGCGAGAACCGCGGAGCGGCTGACAGCGCCCGGCTGTGACCGGCGAGACTAGTACCCGGCCCGCTGCAGGGCGGTCGCGCTACGAAATGGGGTCAGCAGATGGCACACGGTTCCCGGCTCGAATCGGCGGTCATGTTCGTGCAGGACCTGGACAGGTCGGTGGCCTTCTACCAGCAGGTCCTCGGGCTTGAGGAGTCCGACCGCAGCCCGACCGCCTCGCTGCTGACCAGCGGCAGCGGGTCGCAGCTGATCCTGCGCTCGATGGGCGGCGGCGCCGTGCACTCGCTCGGCGGCGTCGGAGTCCAGTACGTGATCTGGACCGCGGAGGACGAGACGGCCCTCGACCGGTGCGAGCGCACGCTGAAGGAACTCTCGGCGCACCGGGACACCCGGATCGGCGGGCCGGTCAAGGCCGTTGAGGGACGCGACCCCGACGACATCGTTGTGCTGATCATCTATCCGGGCCCCAGCCAGGCCCCGCTGCACGAACTTCCGGTACGCATCTACGGCTGGTAGACCATGGGCCCGTACGCTAGACCCGTGCTTGGACTGCCGGATACGATCCGTGGCTGCCTGTTTGACCTGGACGGCGTGCTGACCCAGACCGCGAAGGTCCACGACGCCGCGTGGAAAGAGATGTTCGACGACTACCTGCGGCAGCGGTCCCGGAAGACCGGTGAGCCGTTCGTCCCGTTCGACCCCGTGGCCGACTACGACACCTACGTCGACGGGAAGCCCCGCGCCGACGGCACCCGGTCGTTCCTCGAATCCCGCGGCATCCACCTGCCCGAGGGCGGCGAAGACGACCCGCCCACCGCCGAGACCGTGCACGGTCTCGGCAACCGCAAGGACGAGATCTTCCTGCGCATGCTGCACGAGGACGGGGTGCAGGCCTACCCGGGCTCGGTGGCCTACCTGCAGGCGGTCAAGCAGGCGGGATTGCCGCGCGCGGTGGTGTCGTCCAGCGCCAACTGCCGCGACGTGCTGGTCGCGGCCGGCATCGAGGACATGTTCGACGCGCGGATCGACGGCATCGTCGCGGAGCAGCAGCACCTGCGCGGGAAGCCGGCCCCGGACACGTACCTGGCCGGCGCGAAGGCCCTCGGGCTCGAGCCAACGGCCGCCAGCGTCTACGAGGACGCGCTGGCCGGCGTGGCCGCCGGCCGGGCCGGCGGGTTCGGCTTCGTGGTGGGCGTCGACCGCGTGGGGCAGGCGGAGGCGCTGAAGAAGGACGGTGCCGACGTCGTCGTCAAGGACCTGTCAGAACTGCTGGAGCACGGGTGATTCTGCAGGAGGCGTTCACTGTCGAGCCGTGGGCGCTGCGGGAGACCAAACTCGACATGGACCTGCTGGCCCAGGCGGAGTCGGTGTTCGCGCTGGCCAACGGCCACCTGGGCTGGCGGGGCAACCTGGACGAGGGCGAGCCGCACGGCCTGCCGGGCAGCTACCTCAACGGGGTCTACGAGGTGCGGCCGCTGCCGTACGCCGAGGCCGCCTACGGTCTCCCCGAGTCCGGGCAAGAGATCATCAACGTGACCAACGGCAAGATCATCCGCCTGTTCGTCGACGACGAGTCGTTCGACATCCGCTACGGCGAGATGCTCTCCCACGAGCGGCTGCTCGACTTCCGCACGGGGGTGCTGAGCCGGACCTTGGAGTGGCAGTCACCGGCCGGGAAACGGGTCCGGGTCACGTCGCAGCGGATGGTGTCGTTCACCCAGCGCGCGATCGGGGCGATCAGCTACGAGGTTGAGCCCGTGGATCAGGGGGCCCGGATCGCCGTGCTGTCCGAATTGCTCAGCAATGAGGAGCTGCCCACGCCGAGCAACGATCCGCGGGTGTCGGCGGCGCTGACCAAGCCGTTGATACACGAATACGACAGCGCCCGCGACATGTCGGTGGTGACGGTGGCCCGGACGCGGCAGTCCGGCCTGCGCGTCGGAGCCGCCATGGACCACATCATCGACGCTCCGGGAGACGTCACGGTCGAGGCGCGGGCCGTGCCCGATACCGGCGTGGTCACCGCGGCCACGGTGCTGAAGCCGGGGCAGAAGCTGCGCGTGATCAAGTTCGTTTCCTACGGCTGGTCAGGTTTCCGGTCGCTGAACGGGGTCAGGGACCAGGTGTGGGCGGGCCTCACCGCGGCCCGGCAGACCGGCTGGGAAGGGCTGCTCGCCGAGCAGCGCGAGTACCTGGACGACTTCTGGGACCGCTCGGACGTCGAGGTGGACGGGGACGCCGAGGTGCAGCAGGCGGTGCGCTTCGCGTTGTTCCAGGTGCTGCAGGCCGGCGCGAGGGCGGAGAACCGGGCGATCCCGGCCAAGGGGCTGACCGGGACCGGTTACGACGGGCACGCGTTCTGGGACACCGAGGCGTTCGTGCTGCCGGTGCTGACGCTGACCGCGCCGGACGCCGCCGCGAACGCGCTGCGCTGGCGGCACAGCACGATCCCCACGGCAATCGAGCGGGCCACCCAGCTCGGCCTGAAGGGCGCGGCGTTCCCATGGCGGACGATCACGGGCGCGGAGTGCTCCGGCTACTGGCCGGCCGGCACCGCCGCCTTCCACGTCAACGCCGACATCGCCTCCGCCGTGGTCCGGTACGTGGATGCCTCGGGCGACGAGGAGTTCAACAAGGGGCCGGGGATGGATCTGCTCACGCACACCGCGCGGCTGTGGCGCTCGCTCGGTCATCACGACGCCCAGGGAAAGTTCCACATCGACGGGGTGACCGGGCCCGACGAGTACAGCGCGATCGCGGACGACAACATCTACACGAACCTCACCGCCAAGCACAACCTGCACAAGGCGGCGGAGGCGGCCAAACGCTACCCGGACCGGGCCAAGGAACTGGGCATCGACGCGGAGGAGTCCGCGAGCTGGCGGGACGCGGCCGATCAGATGTTCATCCCGTTTGACGAGGTCCTCGGCGTGCACCCGCAGGCCGAGCAGTTCACCACGCACCAGGTCTGGGACTTCGTCCACACCGAACCCGACCAGTACCCGCTGTTCCTGCATTTTCCGTACTTTGACCTGTATCGCAAGCAGGTGGTGAAGCAGGCCGACCTGGTGCTGGCCATGCACCTTCGCGGCGAGAACTTCACAGCCGAGCAGAAGCTGAAGAACTTCAACTACTACGAGGCGCTCACGGTACGGGACTCCTCGCTGTCCGCCTGTACCCAGGCGGTCATCGCCGCCGAGGTCGGGCATCTTGACCTGGCCTACGACTACCTCGGCGAGTCCGCGCTCATGGACCTGCGCGACCTCGAGCACAACACCCGCGACGGCGTGCACATCGCCTCGCTGGCCGGCACGTGGATCGCGCTGGTCATGGGGTTCGGCGGGATGCGCCACTACGACGGCATGATCACCTTCGCGCCGCGGATCCCCGACACCCTCGCCCGGATCAAGTTCTCCGTCGTCATCAAGGGGCAGCGGCTGCGGGTCGAGGTAACCCACCGTCACGCAACGTACTCGCTGGCCGACGGCAAGCCACTCGACATCATGCACTACGGGCAGAAGTTTCACCTAACGCCCGAAAAGCCGCAGACTCACCCGGTTCACGCGGTGCCGGCCGGGCCTCGCCCCAGCCAGCCCTACGGGCGGGCGCCGGCGCACCGGCGGCCTGTCGAAGAACCGAGCTGAGCCAGTCATTTCGCCCGGGTCGCTCTCCGGGGCGCCGCCGCCGGGATACCCTCGGCGGAGCGCCGTCAACGGTTTTCGTGGCCGAAACGTGTTTACCGGGCGCGTTCACCCGTGCGTCAGGCGGTGCACAATCGAATGAGGGACGAACGGGAGGCGAAGGAATAGCCGGTCACAGCCGGGGCAGAGCACGAACAGCGGAAGAGCCGCACGCTAGCGCGGCCCGAGTGGCGGAGCGACATGGACCTCCTTGCAGTAGCGATCACCCTGGTGGCAGCGATGCTGCTGGGGGTCGGGTGGGTCCTGCAGCAGTACGCCGCCGAGCAAGCGCCGAACGCCTACTTCCTGCGGCTGCGGCTGATCGCCGATCTGCTGCACCGGCCCCGCTGGCTGCTCGGGCTGGGCGTGATGATCTCGGGACAGCTGGTATCGGCCTGGTCGGTCGGTCATCTGGACCTGACGCTCTACGAGCCGTTGCTGGCCACCAGCCTGATCTTCGCGCTGGCCCTGGCCATGCCCCTGTCCCACCAGCGCCTGAAGGCTTCCGAGATGATCGGCGCGGTCATCCTCGCCGGGGGGGTGGCGGCGCTCTCGCTGGCGCGGTCTCCCGGCGCGCCGTCGGCGTCGTTCGGCTCGTTCTCCGACTGGCCAGCGGCGGCCGGGATCGCGGTGGTCGCCTACTGCTTCATCCACGCCGGCCACCTGCGCCAGGGCCAGGCCCGGGCCACCCTGACCGGCATCGGCACCGGCCTGGTCATGGGCGTCTCCGACGCGCTGACCCGCCGGACCGTGGAGATCCTTGACGCGCACTCGATCACCGGGCTGCTGACCTCCTGGCCGCCGTACTGCCTGGTGGCCGCGGCCCTGATCGGCATGTGGCTGATGCAGAACTCGTTCAACGCCGCGCCGCTGCACGCGTCGCTCCCCGGGATCACCGCGGCCGAGCCGGTCGCCGGAATCCTCCTCGGCGTCGTGGTCTTCGGCGACCGCATCAACATATCTGCCGGAATGCTCGCGCTCCAGGCCGTCGGCATCGCGGCGCTGGTGGTCGGCGTGGTCATGGTGGCCCGCTCGCCGAGGCTCGGCCAGCTGCGGCCATCCTCGGTCATACCGGCATCGGTGGTGCCGAGGTACGGCGGGGCGAAGGGCGATGCCGCTCCGGCGGGTGGCGTGCCGGGGCTGCAACCTGGCCTGCTGCGCCAAGGGCCGGGGCCGCAGGAACAACCCGCGGACCCGGCGGGGAACGCCGTCGCGCGCCGGCCCGCGGCCGGTGCCGCTGCCGATGCGCGCGCCCTGAAGGCCTGACCCCGGCTCATAGCGGAGAATCCAGACGGCGAGGCCGGCGCCGCACCATCGCGGCACCGGCCCGGTCAGCGGCGCGCCGAGCTACTTCTTGAAGGCGTCCTTGACCTTCTCGCCCGCCTGCTTGAGGTTGCCGGCGGTCTGGTCGGTGCGGCCCTCGGTCTCCAGCCGCGGGTTGCCGACCGCCTGGCCGGTGTTCTTCTTCACCTTGCCCTTGGCTTCCTGAAGCTTGTCGGCCGCCTTCTGCTTGGCTCCCATGGCGTGCATCCCTTCTCTAGTGCGACCACGGGAACTGTCCCCGACCCCGCCCCCTAAACCCCCCGCCCCCCTTGACCCCGCCAACTGGGCGCGTCGCATCGGTCTTTTACTCCGAACTGTGGTCACATTCATGACATATCGCCCGCTGAAATGACTGAGTCGGAGTAAAAGCTGAAGTGATCATGGAATGGCGGCGGCGAGCTTCGCGAGGCGTTGGGTGGGTTTGGCCAGGCCGTACCGGCGCCTGGGCAGGCCGGCCCAGGGGTCGGAGAAGCCGGGGGCGGCCAGGCGGTCGCCGACCGTGCGCAGCGTGAACTGGTGCGGGGTCAGGCCGGGGTCCTCCAGCTCCGCCCAGTCCAGCGGGGTGGCCACGGCCGCGCCGGGCCTGGCCCGCACGGAGTAGGGCGCGACCGCGGTCTGCGCGTAGGCGTTGCGCATGACGTCGGCGTAGACCCGGTCGCCGCGGCTGTCCTTGCGCTGCTCGGTGGTCAGGTTGTCCGGCTCCCTGGCGGCGAGGACGTCGCTGGCCTGGCGGGCGAACCGGCGCACGGTGTCGAAGTCGTCGGTGGCGTTCAGCGGCACGTGGACGTGCAGGCCCCTGCCGCCGGTGGTCTTGACGAATGCGGTCAGCCCGAGCTCGCCCTCGAGCAGCCCGCGCAGCCCCAGTGCCAGGTGCTTAACCAGGTCGAACCGGTGGTCATCGGGCGGGTCGAGGTCGAAAATCAGCTGGTCGGCGCGGTCCAGCGCGGTCGTCCTGCTGAGGAAGGCGTGCATCTCGATGCACGCCTGGTTGGCCAGGTAGACCAGCGTGGCCGGCTTGTCGCAGATGACCTGCACGAGCGTGCCGCCCTGTTTCTTGACCCTGGTCCTGGAGATCCAGTCGGGGAAATAGCGCGGCACGTTCTTCTGCACGATGCGCTCGCCGGTGATCCCGTCCGGGTAGCGCTCCATGCTGAGCGGGCGATCGCGCAGGTACGGGAGCATGCGGGCGGCTATGCCCCGGTAGTAGCCGACCAGGTCGCCCTTGGTGATCTGGTCATCGGGAAACAGCGTCTTGCCGGTGTTGGACAGCTCGACCGTGATGCCGGAGACGGTGACCGCCCCCGCCCGCTTGGTGGTCACGACGCTTCCCCGCTGCTCGACGGCGTCTCCCGCACCACCTCGGAGGCATCCTTGTCGTCCCGCAACCCCTGGAACCTGGGGTGGCGGAGTTCGCCGGCCGTGGTCCACTCGGAGAACCCGACCTCCCCGACCAGCTTCGGCTCCACCCAGTGCACGCCGCGCGGGCGCGGCAGCGCGCCCCGGCCGAACGGCGAGCTGCCGCGTTCCAGCTTGACCATGGACTCGTGCAGGCTGTGCAGCAGCTTCTCGTTGAAGCCGGTACCGACCTTGCCCGCGTAGACGAGCACGCCGTCGGGGTCGTAGTAGCCGAGCAGCAGCGCGCCGAACCCGGACCGCGAACCCTGCGGGTCGGTGAACCCGCCGATGACGAACTCCTGGCCGCTTTCGCACTTGAACTTCAGCCAGTCCCGGGTTCGCCCACCGCGGTACGGCGCGTTCGCGCGTTTGGCGATCAGGCCCTCCCAGCCGTCGCGGCACGCCTGCAGATAGTAGGCCTCGCCGTCGGTGTCCCGGTGCTCGGTGAACCGCAGCGGGCCGGCGAACGCCAGCACCTGGCGCAGGATCTGCTTGCGCTCGGTAAGCGGCAGCGAGCGGACGTCCCTGCCGCCCGCGTGCAGCACATCGAACACGTAGTAGTACACCGGCACCTGGGCCAGCAGGGCCTCGCTCGGCCTGGCCACGCCGAGCCGCTGCTGCAGCTGCTCGAACCTGGTCTCGCTGCCCTCGAAGGCGACGATCTCCCCGTCGACCACGCACTCATCCCGGGCCTGCGCGGCCAGCGCCTCGGCGATCTCCGGGAAGGTGGTGGTGCTCTCGTGCTGGTTCCGCGACATCAGCCTGGCCTGGCCGGGGCCCGCGATGTAGGCGAGGCAGCGTTCCCCGTCGAGCTTGCGCTCGTAGATCCACGCCGGGTCGGAGAACCGGTCCTTGGTTAGCGTCGCAAGCTCGGGCTCCATCCACCCGGGCAGCTCTGGTTGCGTCGTCTTTCCCCGGGGCATCCCCTGCCTCCTCGCCGCGAGATCCGCTCCGCCAGGTCCATGCTCGCTCACTACCCGCCGCGCCGTGCGGACATGCTCAGCGCGGCGCCAGCGGCGCACAGGGCGGCGGTCCATACCAGCGTGGCGCCGGTGCCGTAGCTGTCGGCCAGCACCCCGGCCAGGTACGGGCCGGCCATCTGGCCGACCGCGAACACCACGGTGAACGCCGCCAGCGCCGCGGTCCAGCGCTGGTGCGGAACCGCGGCGTGGACGAGCCTGGTGATGACGGCGGGGACCATGAGGAACGTGGCCCCATAGCCGATGGCCGACACCAGGACCACCGCGGGCGCTGCGCTGATGATGGCGACCGCGGCGGCCGCTGACAGTGCCGCCAGCGCCGCGGTCAGGGCCCGGGCACCCGGCCAGGTGCTGACCGGCCGGCTCCACAGCGCGGGCGCCGCGACCGCGGCGACGCCGAGACCGGCCCAGGTGACGGCCACCTGAACGACGCCCGCGTGGTGGGCGGTCAGGTAGGCCGACAGGAACGTGATGTAGGCGATGTACCCGGCAGCGAACAACAGGTACGCCGCCGCCACCCGCCACATCCGCACCACCGGACGCCAGTCCAGCAGCGGTACCGCGGTGACCGGGGAGGCGGCGCCGCCGACCGCGTCCGCGCTCGCTGCGGCGTCCGCGCCGCCT
>JASHOI010000525.1 GCA_030041195.1 Streptosporangiaceae bacterium
CGGTGCGCACGCTCCCAGCACCGCGAAGCACAGGACCGGCAACGTGGTGAGGAGACCCAGGGCGGTGCTGCCGGTGTGCAGGCCACGCTGGATGTCGCCGAGGACGGAACCCACGCTTGTGACGCCGAGCCGCAGCCCGAAACCGGTCAGGGCCAGCGCGGCCACAATCAGCACGCGTTGCTGCCGTCGTGCTTCGACGGAGCGCTGGCCGGCCGAGCTCTTCAGAGGTGTGTTTTGCGGCATGCCACCATCCTGATCGGATTCGCTTCTGGCCACTTCCAAAAATCTGACCGCAAATATTGAAAATCCGCCGCAGGCTAGGGCCGGTCGGGCTGCGCTGGCGTGGTGGTTTCGAGCTGGCTGATCATCGGGGCGAGCAGGTCGTTGAGTTCCCGGGCTACCGCGGCAACCGCGCGGCGCGCTGCCCCTGGCGCGTCGTCGGCCGGTCCGGCGGGGCGGGCGGCAGGCGGTCGACACGGACGGGAGCCTGGATCAGCAGCGAGGTCCGCAGGTGCGGGGCCCGGGTCAGGTCCTGCTCAGACGCGGCGTACTGGCCGAACATCTGCGGCCAGTCCCGCCAGCCGCGGTCGTGACACCTGAGTTGGGCCAAATTAGTGCACACATGTTCGGCCACGCGACGGCTGGCGGTTTCATGATCCGGCCATGTGCCTGCCGGTGCCGGGACGCCACGGATCAGGTCGCCGGTTGGCGGGATCTTTGATTCCTGATCGGACGCCCCGATCGGCCATCGGCTCGTCATCGAAGCGCGGAATGACATGCAGGTGTGGGTGGAGCCCGTTGTCGTTCCAGCCGAGCGTGTACTGGTCGGGGGCGAGGCGCTTGTGCAGTTCGGCTCGTACGAGAAGCAGAAGTTCGCGTGTTGCCGCCCACTCCTCGGCGGTCAGGTCGAACACAGAAGCCCGGTGAGCTTTGGGGACGATGGCGCCGGCGGCTGGCATGACGTCGAGCGGGTCCCGAGGGTCTCTGGCTGAGGTGTAGATGCAGAACTCGTTCTCGAGGTACGGGTCTGCCTCGCGCAGCATGTCGTGGTCGCAAAAGACACAGCCTTCAGTCATGGGACCGTTCTACCTAAGGAGAGTTGGTGCGCAATCTGCTCAACCCAAAACGAGAACCCGCAGGTCAGCGCCCCACCTCAACCGCGATCCCAGAATCGTGGCCCAACTCAGGTGGATCAGCAGCGAGGTCCGCAGGTGCGGGGCCAGGTGCCGGGCGCGACCCGATGGGGCGTGCCGACGTTGGCAACCCGGGGGTTTATGCGGTGACGCGGCGCGGTCGCCAAGGCCAGGCGGTACAGTAAATCTGTCCGAATGAACATTCATTCAAGGAGCGATCGTGGTCTGGAACGCAGCAGATATCCCTGACCAGCACGGCCGCATAGCCGTCGTAACCGGGGCCAACGGCGGGCTGGGACTGGAAACCGCGCGGCAGCTGGCGGTGAAGGGCGCGCACGTCGTGATGGCGGTGCGCAACCAGGAGAAGGCGCAAGCTGCGGTCAAGGAGATCCGCGGCGGCGCGCCGGACGCCTCACTGGAACTGGTGGCATTGGACCTCGCCTCGCAGGCATCGGTGCGTGCCGCGGCCGGTCAGATCATCGCTGCGCACAAGAACATCGACCTGCTCATCAACAATGCTGGGGTGATGGGGATCTCTGAGGCCAAGACCGCCGACGGTTTCGAGATGCAGTTCGGTGTGGACCACCTGGGGCACTGGTCGCTGACAGCGCTGCTGCTGCCCGCGCTACTGCGCACCCCTGGCGCGCGGGTCGTGACCGTGACCAGCACAGCCCATCACATGGGCCGCGGCGTCGACCCGGCCAACCCGCACCTTCGCGGCCGCTACCGGCCATGGCGTGCCTACGGCCAGGCCAAGCTCGCGAACTTCCACTTCGGCCTGGGGCTTGAGCGCGAGCTGGAGAAGGCCGGCGCGAGCACGGCCAGCCTGATCGCGCATCCGGGGCTGTCGAACACCGACCTGCAGGCGGTCAGCGTACGGGACAGCGGCAGCGGCCTGAGCCAGCGGTTCTTCCTGTCCCTGGCCCGCCGTACCGGGATGTCCGCGGCCGACGGCGCGCTGTCGCAGCTGCGCGCGGCGACTGACCCCGCCGCAAAGGGTGGCGAGTTCTACGGCCCGCGGTATGTCAACAGCGGCCCGCCAGTACGCAAGCCGATCCTGCGCAGGCTGGGCATGGACAAGGCGATCGCGGCGCTGTGGGAGGTCTCCGAGCGCGAGACCGGAGTGGCGCTCGACCTGCGCGCGGCGGCAGCAGCATGACGGTCCCTCCGGTGGACCGCGCCGCCGCGGTGCGCAGCGCACTGCGCACGCTCGTCGCGCGCCACGGCTTCCACGGCGCGTCGATGAGCGCCGTCGCCAGCAAGGCCGGCGTAGCGACCGGCACCGCCTACACCCACTACGCCTCCAAAGACGAACTGGTACTCGCGGCTTACTGCGAGACCAAGGCGCAGCTCGCCACGGCCGCCACGGCCGCCGCGGACGGCATCGATGCGGGCGCGGAGGCAGACGCGCAATTTCGCAGCGTCTGGCTGGCCGCCTACCGTCACCTGAAACAGAACCCTGATCACGCGCGCTTCCTGCTGCAGGTCGACCACTCGCCCTATCGCAGCGCCGCGCACCAGGCGGCGATCGCCACCGGCGACCCGCTGGCGGCGCAGGCGGCCAAGCCCGATCTCGCCGCCCGGCTGTTGCCACTGCCACTGGAGGTCATCTACGACCTAGGGCTGAGCCCGGCCGTACGGCTCGCAGCCGACGAAACCAAACTGACCGACGAACAGCTCAACGAGATCGCCCACGCTTGCTGGCGAGCCATCAGCCAGCCGACCTGAACTCGCCGTTAACCTGCCAGCCCGCGAGTCTCCTTCAGGGCTGGGTTCGATTGACACTCATGCCTACGCCGTGGCGGGTGACCCGCACGTCCGGTTCCCGAAACCCGAGGGCAAGGCACCGCGACCCCGGTTAAAACCAACGGTGTTCATTCATGTGCCGTAACGAAAACAGAAGCGAATGATCTGAACCCATCTCGTTCGCCGGGGTCATTCTGGTCGCGATCACCACACCCGCGCACGGGCGCCCGTCACTGCCCGGCGTGCTGCTGTGCGCTGGGCGCGGTGGCCTGCCTGCCGTTCACCGGCCAGCTCCTTTCGCAGCTGGCAACCGCACCGCTGCCAGCCACGCTCAGCATCGCCTACCTGGGCGTGTTTCCCACCGCGCTGGCGTTCACCACCTGGGCGTATGCGCTGTCCAGAACACCCGCTGGCAAGCTGGGCGCCACTAGGAATGCCTACTAAAGTAGTAGGTAAATGTCAGCGTGGCCGTGCAGAACATCCAACTCGGCTCGCACCTGCCGTCTGGCGATCGGCGGGCTATGACTCCGCCGTACCGGGGGCTCCTCTCGCCAGTGATGGCCCCGCTTGCTCATTCACCCGAATCCCGATACAGGCCGACCAGGCGGTTCGGGGTGCCGAGGCTAAGGCGCGACCTGGACAGCTCCTGGCCGGCTGCTTAGGAGGCATGGCCGGGGGAGGGCTAAGCTGCCGCCTCGCAGGCAGAGCGCAATCCCATGTACGCCTGGATGACCCGGCTTGACCGTCGCTGGCTGTTCGGACGGGCATGTATCGGGCACGTCGCGACGCTTAAGCGCCAAGCTTCGAA
>JASHOI010000526.1 GCA_030041195.1 Streptosporangiaceae bacterium
GCCGTCCACTTCGCCGGCCGCCCCGGCCGGCTGGCGGGCCGCCCGCCGTTCAAAGACCCCACTTTTCATGATCCACCACCGGAAGCAGGAAGGGGCGCGTCCGCCCGCGGCCGGCCCTGCTGGACGCGGCCTTTCTCACCGTTCATGTCGTCGTCCTTGCGGTCTGGGCAATGGCTTGCGCGCGCACCGGCATCGGCGGCCGGCGCTCGATGCCTGCGGGGATGGCAGGTGAGCTCAGCGTGAATCCCGGCGCCGGCGGTCGGCCCCGCCGGGCGGTAGCTGGCGGCCGGCACATATCCGCTCATCACGGCGCGGCACCCGCAGCGAGCGGCCGGCAGGCCCGCACGCTGGAACTGCGGCGAACTCACTTTGTGATGGAGCTGAAGCCCGAGAGGTTTGCTTCCAGGGCGGGAGCGACCGACCGGCAGGCCCGCAACGCTGACTGGTAATGCGGCGAGCTCGTGAGGCTTGGCGTGAGCGAGAGCTGGACCCCGCCGTCAGCCGTTGCTGGATCCGGGAAGCTCGGCACCCCGTGCACGCGCATGCACGCCACCAACCTCAACGTCAGGCTGAGATCCTGCTGGTCATCCGCCGGGGTCATGACCGGCGACAGACGCGTGCAGGCCGCGGATGCTGCAGAGAACTGCGGTGTGTTGGGATCGACGCCCGCCTGCGCGAGAGTTGCCGCGCCGAAGGGTTTCCCTGGAAGAGAGTCCGGGCCCGGGTCCGGGAAGTTCGGCACCCCGTGCGCGCGCATGCACTGGCTGTAGGCGACGGCGTCGCCCGTCGAGTTGCTGCCGCCCTGCGACGCGGGCGGCGCGGTGGTCGAGGTGCTGCCCCCACCACAGGCCGCGACCAGGAGGGCAACCCCGGCGAGGGCGGCCGCGATCGCGACGGTCCACCGCAGGCGGCCCTGCCGTCGGCTCGCGCGCGGCGGCAGGGCCGCGTGCTTGGTTGTGTGCTGTTCATCATCGGGTTTCGTGTTCATGCATCCGGTGTAGCGCGGCGGCTGTTGCATCGCTGCAACGCAGTTACAGATTTGCAACAGCGCTTCAGGCATCCTGGAGACCGGGTAGCCGGACAGGCATGACCGGGAGGCGCCGGGGAAGCGAGGTGCGCGATGAGGGTGCTCGTGGCCGAGGACCACGCGAAGCTGGCCACGACCGTCGCGGCGGGTCTTCGCCGGGCAGGCATGGCCGTCGATGTGGTCTTCGACGGCGCCGACGCGCTCGAGCACACGGCCAGCACCGAGTACGACGTGGTCGTGCTCGACCGGGACCTGCCCCGCGTGCACGGCGATGAGGTCTGCCGGACGCTGGTGGCCGGGGGGTCACCGGCCCGGATCCTGATGCTCACCGGGGCCCGCACCGTCGGCGACCGCATCGAAGGCCTGGGCCTGGGCGCCGACGACTACCTGCCCAAGCCCTTCGACTTCGGCGAGCTGGTGGCCCGCATCCGGGCGCTGGTGCGCCGCCCGGGTGCCTTGCTTCCCCCTACGCTGTCCCATCACGACCTGCAACTGGACTCCGCCCGCCGGCAGGCCACCCGGGCGGGCCAGGAACTCGCGCTCAACCCGAAAGAGTTCGCCGTCCTGGAGGTCCTGCTCGGCGCCGGCGGCGCCGTCGTCTCCAGCGAGCAGCTCCTCGAGCACGTCTGGGACGAGCAGGCCGATCCGTTCAGCCAGGCGGTGAGGACGACGATGAGCCGGCTGCGGGCCAAGCTCGGCGACCCCCCGGTCATCGAGACGGTCGCCAGGTCCGGCTACCGGATCGCGTGAATCCCGCCGTGGCCGTTCCTGCGACGCTGACCGCCGTGCTGCAGCGGGTCCGCCATCCCCGCACCACCGTACGCGGCCGCCTGGCGCTCCTGTACGGGTCACTGTTCCTCGCGTCCGGCGTCGCCCTGCTCGCGATCACCTACGTCCTGGTCGACGACGCCATCCGGTGGCTCGTCAGCCTGAACTTCTCGCCGGTGGGCAAGCTGAACCTCCTGCAGGTCGGCAAGCTGAGCCCTCCTAGCAGCAACAACTCCAGACCGGGCGTCTTGACCCATAAATTGAGCAAGAATCAGCTGACTCAGTTGGAAGCGGCCGAGAACCACCTGGTCTTGGCGCAACACACCGCCGATCTGCACTCGCTGCTCCTCGGATCGAGCATCGCCCTCGGCGTCATGACCGTCGCCTCGGTGCTGCTCGGCTGGCTGATCGCCGGGCGGATGCTGCGGCCGCTGCGCACGATCACGAACGCGGCGCGGCACATCTCCGAGGAGAGCCTCGACCGGCGGCTCGCCCTCGAAGGCCCCCCCGACGAGCTCAAAGACCTCGGGGACGTCATCGACGGCCTGCTCGGGCGGCTGCAGGCCGCCTTCAAGGCGCAGCGCCACTTCGTCGCGAACGCCGCGCACGAGCTGCGGGCCCCGCTCACCGTGGAGCGGGCCATGCTCCAGGTCGCGCTCGCGGATCCCGGACTCACCCTCGACGCGCTGCGCGCGGCCTGCGAAGACGTCATCGAGAGCGGGCGGCAGCAGGAAAAGCTCCTCGAGGCGCTGCTCACCCTGGCCCGCAGCCAGCGCGGCCTGGACCATAAAGAGGCGCTCGATCTCGCCGCGACTGCCGGTGACATGGCCAGTTCCCGCAAACAGCAAGCTACCGCCGCCGGGCTGCAGCTCGACCTCGCGCTGCGGCCGGCGCTGGTCTTCGGCGACCCGCAGCTCGTCGAGCGACTCGCGGCGAACCTTCTCGACAACGCCCTGCGCTACAACCGCGCGGGCGGCAGCGTGCGCATGGCCACCGAAGACAGCGTGGACGGTGCGCGGCTCATCGTGACAAACACCGGACCAGTCGTGCCCGAAGACCAGATCGCCCGGTTGCTGGAGCCATTCCAGCGCATCGCTCCAAGCCGCACCGGCCAGCACGAAGGTCTCGGTCTCGGGCTTTCCATCGTCCAGGCGATCGCGAAGGCCCACGGGGCTCGCCTGGACGTCAATGCCGGTGCGGAGGGCGGATTCGCCGTGGAGATCCGCTTCCCGGCCCGGCCATTCCCATTTGACGGGCATCCGGTCAGCGTCAAACGGGCGCGGAGACCGTAGTCCTCGGCCAGGCGACCTCATCTACGTCGAGCATCACTCACCCGTCTCGCCTGGATCCTCGGTGTCGGCGCGGGCTGGAGCCCAGCCGCTGGGGGCGGTGTCCGTGAGCAGCTCGACCGAACGGCGGATCAGGCCGATGGTGTCCTCGTCGGTGCAGATGGCCAGGTGCCTGCGGCGCAGCGGGACGGTCAGCTCGCTGATCGCGCCACCTTCCCAGATCGCCGCCCGCCACGCCGATCCGCGCACCACGATGCGCGACGACCGCGCCCGCAAGAACCTCGACCGCCACCCGAACCGGAAGTCCGGTCCTGGCTGGCCAGCCTGCCCGACCGGGACTTCGGCCGGGTCGACTTCCTCGTCGGCCTGCTCGCCGAGCACGCCGACGATCTCGGCGAGCCGTACACCCCAGCTCGGGGGGAAGGTCAGGGGATTGCGGTTCCACCTGTTACGCCAGCAGACCAGAGTCAGCTACTGGCTCGCGCCGCGACGGCGGGTGATCTTACCGACGGTGTTCCGCAAGACCCGCAACGCTGAGGCCGCAGAAGCAGCCAGGGCGCAGCGAGCGCAAGAAATCTGCGAGCGCACGCATGGCACCGCGCACGAGGTGTTCGACCGGGAGGTGACCTGACATGACCGCAGACCACTCCTCTTACGAGGAACCCGCCGCGCCGCGGCGCGGCAGCCAGCAATACCGAGAGGGATACGCCGAGGCCCGGCGGGCCTTCCTGATCGGCCGGGCCGTCCGCGAACGCCGCATCGCCCTGGGCCTGTCCCAGGTCGAGCTGGCCACTCGCGCGGGCATGACCCAGCCCGCGCTCTCACGGCTAGAAGCCGGTGGCGTCGTCCCCACCATTCCGCTGCTGGAACGGATCAGCGCAGCCCTCGACGCCGACCTCATCGTGGAACTAGCACCCCACGCCGCCTGAACCTTCGGCAAGTGCGGTTGTCACGCACACATTCGAGTCTGCCGAGTAGCGAGTGTTGCTGAAGGCCCTGGGAACCTGCTGCCGGCACCTCTGAAACCGGCCCAATTCACCGGGCTCCTAGGCGCGTTCGAGCACCAATTGGAATATAGCGATCAGCTTTTCCAGCGCCTGGTCAGGCACGTCCGATCCTGGGCGCATGAGCTGCAGCAGTTCCAAGCCGGTAATCGCGGCGAAGGCCAGCGGAATGAGTGTGTCCGCGTCGGGATGATCGCCGAGCACGGCACCGATCACCTCTTCCCAGCCTGCTGTGGCCC
>JASHOI010000527.1 GCA_030041195.1 Streptosporangiaceae bacterium
TCCGAGGGCATACCAGGCCGCCACGACGATGCCGGCAAGGCTCAGCGGATACGTCAGCGGGCTGATGAACTTGAATACCGTGATCCCGAGATCGGTGAAGAACGCGGGCACGAACAGCACGATGCCGAGTACCGGGAACAGCAAGTGCTTGAGGACGTTGAACTCGCTTCGCTGCTCGCGCCAGAAGTACACGATGCAGGCCAGGTTGACGGCGATATAAATCGGCACCACGGCGCCGGTAATGATGGTGCCGATCAGGGCGAACGCGGTCAGCGGCGTGTACTGCTCGCCCAGCCAGAGGGCCAGGGCGAGCCCGCCGCCGAAGCTGACCAGCACGGCCACATACGGTGAGCCCCACCTGCGCTGGGTGCGCCCGAATGCGGGGGGCAGCACGCGTATGCGGCCCATCGCCCACTGAGTTCGGGTGGAGGCCAGGCCGCCGCCGTTCGCGCACGCGGCGTTGGAGTTCAGCAGCGCGATGAACAGCACCACCCAGCCGCCGCCCCACACCACGGTCGCCATCAGGTTCCACGGGTTGCCCCCGCCCGCCGTGTAAAAGCTGACGAACTTGCCCGCGCCAAAGTAGACGGTGGCGGCGTACGTGGTCAGCACGTAGAACACGCCGATGATCAGGCAGGAGCCGATGACGGCGCGGCCGACGTTGCGCCTGGGGTTCCTGGTCTCCTCGGCCAGCGGGGCGGCGGCATCGAACCCGATGAAGGCCAGGATCGCGTACACCGAACCGGCGATGATGCCGGAGAAGCCGTGGAACCCGGCCACGGTCGCGTAGTGCGTCGTGAACACGCTGAACGTGTTGCGCGACCCCGCCTCTATGATCAGGGTCACCGAAAGCGCCACCATGACCAGGATCTCCAGCGCGCCCAGGATCAGGCCGAATCTCGCGCTCACCTGGACGTTGGTGAGATTCAGGCCGCCGACCAGCACGATGCAGAAGACGGTGCCGATCACCCACCAGACGTTGTAGGACAGCCCGAAGTGCGCCTGCAGCGTGCTGCCCAGGATGCTGCCGAACAGCACCGAGACCAGCGGTATGCCCAGCGGGTACAGGCCAGCGAATCCCCATCCGGCCAGGAAGCCGAGCTTGCTGCCGAGCCCGTGCGCGATGTAGGTGTACATGCCGCCCGCGGACGGCAGGTGCCGGGCGAGCTGGCCGATGGACAGCGCCGTGAAAAGGCAGCCGACCAGCGCGATGACGACGCCGGCGACCAGCGATCCGCCGGCGAACACCGCTCCGACGGCGATGGAGAACGCCGCTGCGGCGGCCGGTGCCATCGTCGTCACCGACGCGAAGATCACATCGGGGAGCCCGATCGCGTTTCGCCGGAGCGGTTCTGAGTGGGACATTGCGGAGACCTGCTCGGCGCTGCTCATTTTCACCTCATTCGCGGTTGGCGGACCTTTACCCAAAGCTCAGGAGAAATCACCAGAAAAGTTCCAGCCGTCGGCCGCCGCCACCTGGCCGGAGGCGAAGCGGTTGCGCGGGCGCCCGACCCCGTAGTGGTCGCGCAGCGTGGCACCGCCGTACTCGTCGCGGAACAGCCCGCGCTTGCGGAGCTCGGGGGTCACATGGTCCGCGAACTCCGCAAGCCCGGAGGGGAGCACCGGGGGCATGATGTTGAACCCGTCCGCCGCGGCTCCGCAGAACCACTCCTCGATGGTGTCGGCGAGCTGCTCGGGCGTGCCGACGAACGTGCGGTGGCCGCGGCCACCCCCCAGCTTTCCGAGCAGCTCGCGGACGGTGAGGCGCTCGGTCCGCGCGAGCTTGCTCACCAGCGCCGCACGGCTCTTGTTGCCCTCGATCTCATCGTCCACCGGAACCGGCGGGAGCGGCGCGTCCAGATCCGCCCCGGCGAGGTCCACGCCGAACAGGCTGGAGAGGCGCTGCAGGCCGAACGCGGGGATGACGAGCTCGTCCAGCGCCCGGTCCCGGGCTTGGGCCTCTGCCTCCGTGGAGCCGATCACCGGCACGATCCCCGGAAGGATCTTGATCTCGTCCTCGGCACGGCCTGCCGCAACGGCGCGGCGCTTCAGCTCTGCGTAGAACGCTTGCCCCTCGGCGAGGGTCCGCTGGGCCGTGAACACCGCCTCGGCATGGCGCGCGGCGAACGCCTTGCCGTCTTCTGACGAGCCCGCCTGCACCAGGAGCGGGTACGCCTGCGGAGAACGGGGCAGGTTCAGCGGGCCCGCCACCCTGAAGAACTCGCCCTGGTGGCCGGCGGGGTGGATCCGCCGGGTGTCGGCAAAAATGCCGGCTTCCTTGTCCTGGACGAGGGCCTCGTCCTCCCAGCTGTCCCACAGCTTGGTCGCCACGTCGAGGAACTCGGCTGCGCGCGCGTAGCGCACCTCGTGCAGCCCCTGGTTCTCCCGGCCGAAGTTCCGGGCCGCGTCGTCTCCGGCGGTCGTCACGATGTTCCAGCCGACGCGGCCGTGGCTGATGTGGTCGAGCGAGGCGAACCGGCGCGCAAGGTCATACGGCTCGCTGTAGGTCGTCGATGCCGTCGCGATCAGCCCGATCCTCTCGGTGCCCGCCGACAGCGCCGCGAGCAGCACGGTCGGGTCCATTCGTCCGGTCGGGCGGTAGCGCGGGTCGCCGTTCAGCGCGGGGCTGTCCGCGAGGAACACCGAGTCAAACTTGGCCGCCTCCGCGATCAGCGCGACCCGGAGATAGTGCCCGACGTCCGTTGCGGCGCCCGGATTGGCCTCCGGCAACCGCCACGCGGCCTCATGGTGTCCGGTGTCGTAGATAAACGCGTTGAGATGAAGCTGGCGCCGGCTGCTCATAGATGCCTTCCGTCGCGGCGCCGGCCCGTGGCCGGTGCCTGCCCATCCGCCGAGATCCCGACGTAACCCTATAATCCCGATCGTGTTACTGTGAATATCATGGGCGCCGGAGCTAACAGGAACATCAGTGTCAACACGGGCCTCGCTGAGACATACGCCGATCTGCTCGAGGAAATCGCCAAGGGCGCTCCGCGCCGGGAGCAGGAGGACCTCAACGCCTTTGACGTGCTGGACAGGATCCGTGAGACCCGCCTGGGCGCCGTACGCCTGCCGGCCGGCCAGGGCGGGGCCGGCGCGTCGCTCCGTGATCTGTTCGCGTTGGCGATCGATCTGGCCGAAGCCGACCCGAACGTCCCGCACATCCTGCGCGTCCACTACGGGTTCGTCGAGCTGCAGCTGATCTCCGTCGACCCGGCGCGGCCGCGGTGGCTCGCGGAGATAGCGGCCGGGCGCCTGTTCGGCAACGCGTCCACCGAACTGGGCACCCGCGCGGCCGGGGGGACCGCTCCCTTTGCCACGACCCTGGTGCCCGACGGCGACGGGTACCGGCTCAACGGGACCAAGTACTACAGCACCGGGACTCTGTTCGCTGACTGGGTGATCTCGCGCGTGAGCGGGCCCGACGGCGGGATCGTCACCGTGGCCGTGCCGACAGACCGTCCCGGGGTGATCCGGGAGGACGACTGGGACGGGATCGGGCAGCGCCGGACCGGCAGCGGCACCACCCGGTACCGCGATGTCCGGGTGGAGCGCGACGAGATCATCAACGACCCGCCTAGCCAGGAGGGCGACGATCTGCGCGCGCCGTCCTACTACCCGACCTTCCTGCAGCTCTGGCTGCACGCGATCGGCGCGGGGATCATGCGCAGCGTGCTGACGGACGCGGTGCAGCTCGTTCGCGGCCGCGGCAGGAGTTTCGTGCACGCCCCGGTCAGCGTTCCAGCCGAGGACCCGATCCTGCACGAGGTGATCGGCGAGATCTCGGCGGCTTCCTACGCGTTCGAGACCCTCGTCCTGAGTGCCGCGGAAGCCCTCGATGCTGCTGCGGAAACGGTGGTCGACGGCGCGCCCGACCGGGACGCGGTCGCGGAGGCGGCGCTGCGCGCGTCACAGGTCAAGGTGCATCTCGACGGCCTGGGCACCACCGCGGCGACGCGGCTGTTCGACGTGGGCGGGGCATCCGCCACCAAGCGGTCGGCCAACCTGGACCGGCACTGGCGCAACCTGCGGACGCTGGCCTCGCACAACCCGACGCCGTACAAGGCACAGGCCATCGGCCGGCTTCTGGTGACCGGCGCCCCGCTGCCCCGGACCGGCTACTTCTGATCCCGGTAAACCGAGCCGAGTCGTAGAAAGCGAGAACCGATGAGCGAAGGCGCAGCAAGCCCGCCCACCCCGGCCGACAGCCTCCGCTCCCGCATCAGCGGCGGTGACGTCATCATCCTGGACGGGGGGATGGGAACAGCGCTTGACGCCGCCGGGGTCCAGATGGACTACGAGATCTGGGCCGCGATTGCGAGCATCGACGCGCCGGAGCGGGTCCGGGCCGCGCACCGATCTTTCATCGACGCCGGCGCCGAGGTGATCATCACCAACACGTTCAACGCGGGCCGCCCGCGGCTGGCCGCCGTCGGCCGGGAGGAGGAGCTGCGACGCGCGATCGGGAACGCCGTCCGGGCCGCCAAGGCCGCCCGCGACGGCGTCGGCCGGCCCATCGCGATCGGCGGCTCGATCAGTTCCTCGAGCGCGTCGGACAAGGCGCATGACAACGACGCCGTCGACTACGACGCCGCGTACCGCGCCTACGCGGAGCAGGCCGAGCTGCTCGCCGAGCACGGCGTCGACTTCCTGGCGCTGGAGATGTTCGAGACAGCGGACCGCGGCAGGCCCGCGGTCGCCGCCGCGCTGGCCACCGGGCTGCCGGTGTGGCTCGGCCTGTCCGCCCGGCTCTCGGCGGACGGGCAGCTGCTGGCCGGGGCGGAAGACTACGGCGCCGGCCGGGGAGCCTTCACCGATCTCGTCGACGCGGTGCTGGACGACCGCATCTGGGCCGTGGCCGTGATGCACTCGCGGCTCGACGCCGTGGCCCCGGCGCTGGACGTTCTGGCCGACCGCTGGAACGGTCCGGTCGGCGCGTACCCGCACCACGGAACCTACTCTCAGCAGACACTGACCTGGGACTTCGGCGGGCTCCCTGCGGAGCGGCTGGTGGCGGCCGCGCATGAATGGATCGCGCGCGGTACTCAGCTGGTGGGCGGCTGCTGCGGCACCGGGCCGGACCACATTCACGCCCTCGCGACCGGCGTGCCGCGGCAACGCGCCCAGGCCGGCTGAGCTGACGAGAGCCGGTCCCGCCATGACGCCAGACAGAGAGCTGCACATCGGCTATAACGTGCTCGGTGCCGGCATGCACCCGGGAGCGTGGCGGACGCCGTACGCCGAGCCGTTCGGATCGTTCGACCCGCGTCAGTGGCTCGAGGTGGCCGCGATCGCGGAACGCGGAACCCTCGATGCGGTGTTCATCGCCGACGGCCTGGCGCTCGGGCGCGACATCGGCCGGATGCCGCACCGGCCGCCGTATGACCCGACAGTGCTGCTGTCGTACCTGGCCGGCCGGACCGAGCGGATAGGCCTTGTCGCCACCGTTTCCACGTCGTGGGAGGAGCCGTTCAACGTCGCCAGGCGTACCGCATCACTGGACCACCTGAGCCATGGCAGAGCCGCCTGGAACGTGGTAACGACCACGGATCCGGCGGCCGCCCAGAACTTTGGCGCGGGGCCGCTCGCCGGCCGGCAGGAGCGGTACGAACGCGCGGAAGAGTTCATCGACGTGGTCGTGAAGCTCTGGGACAGCTGGGACGACGACGCGCTCATCGGCGACCGCGGCAGCGGGCGGTTCGCCGATGCGGACCGGATCCGCCCGGTCGATCACCACGGTGCGCACTTCGACGTGGCCGGCCCGCTCAACGTGCACAGGCCGCCGCAGGGACGCCCGGTCATCTTTCAGGCAGGTGGCTCACCGGCCGGCCTCGAGCTGGCGGCGAGGTCGGCCGACGCTGTGTTCGCGGCGCTGGCGTCGCTTCCCTACGCACGCGCGTTCGCCGACGACCTGCGCGGCCGTGCGGTACGGCACGGCCGGCCAGCGGACTCGATTCGCATCATGCCGGGCCTGTGTTTCGTGCTGGGCGGCACCGAGGCGGAGGCCCGGCGGCGCTACGACGAGCTCAACGAGCTCGCCGGCGAGAACCGGCTGGCGCGGCTCGCCGGGCAGCTCGGGGTCGATGCCGACGCCCTGGACTGGGACCAGCCATTGCCGGGCTGGCTGCTGGAGAACACCGAGCTGTCCAGCCGCAGCTCCCAGGGAGCACGCGAGGTCGTGCTGGACCTGGCGCGCCGCGAGCGGCTCACCGTGCGCCAGATCCTGGACCGTGTGATCACATGGCACCGCCTGTTCGTCGGCACGCCCGAGCAGATGGCGGACGACATCCAGGAGTGGTTCGAGTCGGGAGCGGTCGACGGGTTCAACATCATGCCCGACGTCAACCCGTCGGGCATCGCGGCCTTCGTCGATCACGTGGTCCCGCTGCTGCGCGCGCGGGGCCTGTTCCGCCGCGAGTATCGCGGGACGACGCTGCGCGAGCACCTCGGCCTGCCGCGTCTGGCACGGTATGGGGCGCTGCGCTGAGCCGCGTCAGGCGGAGATCCACGCCGAATCGAACTGCGCGCCGCCGAGCGCGACACCCGTCGCCGTCTTCGGCAGGCCCTGAACGTGCGTGCCCAGGACGTCGACCAGCTTGTTCACGACCGGGATGATCCACGAGCCCTGGGTGAAATTGATCTCCCACATCTCGCGCTTGATCTGCAGCAGCTTCGCCGCGTCGACGGTCGCGTTGGCCGCCTTGTAGAGCGCGGTGAACTGCGGGTCGTTGAAGTGCGTTTCGTTCCAGGCCCCGCCGGGCAGGAACGCGAGGCACGCGGTGGCCAGGTACGGCTCGTTGTACCAGTCGTCCTGCGAGAACGTCCAGTTTCCGTACCCGTTCTCGTAGGTGCTGGTGGTGACCTGGCTGACGTTGATCTTCACCCCGGCGGCGCTCGCCTGCTGCGCGAAGGCCTGAGCCACCGCCGTCGCGCCCGGCGCGACATCCGCGGTCACCAGCGTGACCGCGACGTCCTCGTAGCCGGCGGCCTTGAGCAGCGACTTCGCCTGCGGGATGTCCTGCTCGCGCTTCCAGTCCGACGGGAAGCCGGGGTCGGTGAACCCGCACAGGTCGTTGCCCACCACGCCGTAGCCGGAGAACGCGTCCTGCAGCAGCTGCGGCCGGTTGGCGAGCAGCCGGAACGCCTGCCGCACCCGCACGTCCCGGAACGGCGCCTGGTCCACGCGCATCGTGAACGGGATCCACAGCGACGGGTCCGAGATCAGCAGCTTGAGGTTGGTCTGCGCCTTGGCCTCGTTGGCCAGCGAGTACAGGGCGGCGCCGTAGGCGTCGATCTGCCCGGTGAGCACCGCGTTGTAGCCGGCCTGGTCATCGCTCAGGTCCACGATCGTGAGCTGGTCCAGGTACGGCCGGCCGGGCTTGTAGTAGTGCTCGTTGCGGACGAACACGCTTTGCTGGCCCGGGGTGAAGCTCTTCACCTTGAACGCGCCCGACGTGACCGGGTTCTGCGGGTCGAAGCCGACCGGGACGATCTGGAAGTTGTAGCCGGAGGAGATCTGCTGAGGGAAGCTGGCGAACGGCGCGTTGGTGCCGAACCGGACCGTGCGGCTGTCCAGAATCGTCGCGTCGTCCGGGTTCAGCAAGCTCAGCGGCGCGGCGCCGTTGAGCGGGTTCTTCGGGTTGGTGATCCGGCGGAAGGTGTAGACCACGTCCTCGGCGGTGATCGGCTTGCCGTTGGAGAATTCCAGGCCCGGCTTCAGCCGGATCGTCCACGAGCGCAGGTCCGCCGATGGCGTCAGTTCCTCGGCGAGGATGTACTCATTGTCCTGGCCGGCGACCTGCTGCCGGACCAGCGGGCTGAACAGCGCCAGGGCGCGAGCGGTGTCGATGGTGTCGAAGCTGATGTGCGGGTCCAGCGTGTCCTTGGCCGACCCGCCGACCAGCCCGGCGGTCAGCGTGCCGCCGGACCGCGGCGTGCCCGCCCCGGTCGCCGTGCTGGCGTCCTTCGAGGACGAGGCCGATGACCCGCACGCCGCCAGCAGCGCGCCTGCGGACACGAACGCCGCCCCCTTCCCGGCCACGCCGAAGAACTCGCGCCGGGTAGGCAGGGAACCGCTGTGCAGCAACGTCTCCGGCATGGGGGCAGGTCTCTCTTTCGTCGGGGAGGCAGCGCGGACCGGCCGATGTGGCACGGGATCGCCCGAGGTGGCACGGGACCGGCCGAGTAGCGCGTCCAGCGCACCCAGCCGGGCCAGATCCAGGTCCAGGGACGGTTCCGGCTACTCGCCGTTCCCGCACCGTGACGCCTATATAAGTTTTTCAATCGATTATATAGACAATAACCGAGACTCTACCACGCGCAACATCCCTCTCCCGACGCCCGGCGCACCCGCGAGCGATCCCGCCACCCGCCCCGTCCCGCGTTGCCGCGCAACCGGACCCACCCCCGTTAACCGACTGCTGAATTTAGCGGTTCGGAAAAGTCCGGTAACCGCCGGACAAAACCACACCGCTGATTGTCGGCGTGCGTCGCGCTGTTGCTGGTGGGGCCAGCGGGGCGCAAGGGCGCCATCCAGCGTGCGGACCGTCTTGATCGCAGGCCGGGCGCGCGCAGCACCGGCCGGTACTCGCTTTCAGAAAGCGGCATTGCTGCCCAATTCGGACACGGGAGCGCAGTGCTGGCGCGGGCGGGAGGGGCGCGGGCGTGAGGGGCGCGGGCGTGAGGGGCGCGGGCTCATCGTGGCGATGTCTGCCCGCCGCCGTCGATGCCGTCCGCGAGCAGGCGGATGTGCTCCGGCCCCGTGCCGCAGCACCCCCCGACCAGCTGCGCGCCGAGAGCGGTCCAGCGGCGTGCGCCGTCCAGGAGCTGCTCGGGCGAAAGCTCCCCGGGCCTCCAGGCCAGCGCGGCCCGATCGTAGGCGCCGTGGTGTGGGTAGGCGCCGATGATCCCGTCCCAGCGGCCGCGGATCAGCTCCAGCGCGGGGACAACCGCGTCCAGGGTTGAATGCATCACCAGGACCGCCCAGATCCGGTCGTCCAGCAGCTCCTGCAGCAGGGCCGTCAGCGTTCCCTGTCCCGGCTCCGGCACAGCGCCAGCCTGCACCTCCCCGGATCCGGTCAGCCGGCACGACACGCCCAGCCATACCGGCAGGCCCGTGGCGAGCGCAGCGCGCAGGGCAGGGCGAGCGCGGTCGAGCGTCTCGGCCATCTCGAGCACGAGGAAGTCGACGCCGTTGCCCGCGAGCAGCTCGGCTTGCTCGGTGAAGATGCGGTACGCCACGTCATAGTCCATGGCGTCGGTTTCCGGGGGCTGAACCGTCGCCCCCGGGAGGCCGATCGAGCCCGCCACCGCCACCGGCGTCGCGGCGGCGCACGCGGCTTCGCGGGCCGCGCCGACCGCGTTCGCGACCGCGTCGGCCAGCTCCGCCGGCCGGCCCGCGGCCGTCAGGCGCGGCCGCGTCGTGCTGAACGTGTTGGTGATGATCACTTCCGCGCCCGCGTCGATGAACGACTCGTGCACCTCCCTGACCAGGTCCGGCGCATCGAGGTTCACGGTCGCGCTCCAGGCCTCCGGATCGAACGCGCCGCCGCGCGTGTTCACCTCAGTGCCGGTGCCGCCGTCAAGCACCACCACCTGCCCCTGGTCCAGGCGTGCTCGCAGGCGCCCGGCCGGAGCGGGGCGCCCGGGATCGGCTGTGCTCATCCGGCCGGCTCAGAAGTAGCCGCTGCCGGAGGGAAGGCTCCGGCCGGTGACGAGATACGCCCCGATCGCCTGCGCCTTGTACCGGGTCGGGTTGTGCGAGGAGAGCGTGCGCAGATTTCGCCAGTGCCGATCCAGGTTTGCCGACCGCTTTGTCGCCGACGCGCCGCCGACTTCGAACAGCAGGGTCGCGGCACGGAGCCCGATGCCGTCCAGGTGGATCTTGACCTGGGCGGCGCGCAGCGCCGCCTCGGCCACGGCATCCTGGTCCGCGACCCCTCCGGTGACGGAATCGGCTGCCGCGCCGATGCTGTCCGCCGCGCGGAGCACCAGCGCTTCCGCGGCGTAGGCCGCCGCGGACAGCTCTCCCACCGCCTCGTGCAGGACCGGATCCTCGGCGGGCACGCTGACCAGTGCGTGGCTGAAGTTCCGCGGCCGGCTGCGCAGCAGCGTCACCGCATCCCGCACAACCACCCGGAGGATGCCCGCCGCTATGGCCTGCAGCCACAGCTGCAGGAACGTCGGGAAATACGACGCCGGAGCGGCTCCATCCTCCGGACCGGGCAGCTGATCGGGGAACACCTCGTCCGCCTCGACCCGGACATCCCGGAAGTACGTCGTCCCGCTGCCGGTGCGGCGCTGCCCGATGCCATCCCAGTCGTCTTCGCAGATCACGCCCGGTCGGCTGGTCGGGACGATCGCGGTGACCACCGCGCCGCCGGCGTCGCTGACGCGGGCGACCACCCAATCGGCGAACAGCGTTCCGGTGCTGTAGTACTTGGTTCCGTTGAGCCGGTAGCCGTCGCCGTCGGGTGTCAGCACGGTGGCGAACGGCGTGCTGCCCCCCGCCGGGCGGGAGCCGAGCTCCGCCGACGCGTTCGCGAATATCCGGCCGTCGGCGATCTCGTTCACCCACTTGGCCCGGGCCCTCTGGTTTACGGAAACGAGCTGTTCCTCAACGAAGCGGTAGTGGATCCGGAGAATGTGCGGCACGACCGGATCTGCCTCGGCCATGTCGATCGCGAACGCGAACAGCTCGCGCACCGATACCCCGGCACCCCCCTCGCTGACCGGCAGGCGCAAGGCCCCGAGCCGGGCCGTCCGTACCAGGTCGATCAGCTCGAAGGGATTCTGGTCGTAGCGCTCACGCTCCGATGCCCCGTCGGCGATCGTCTTCAGCAGCTCGGCATGGCGAGCGGATACCGCCTGTCGCTGGATGGTTGCCACGAAGGCGAGCGTAACAGCAGCTCAGGCAATTGTCGATTTTATCGATCGGAAATATGATATGCTGCCGCGCATCGCCCCCCGAAGAGAGAGCCCAGCCCCATGCCCGATACGTTCCTGCCGCGTTCCCTGGCCACCCGGCGTGAGTTCCTGAGTACCGCGGGAAAGGGGGCCGCCTTCCTGTCCGCCGGCGCGCTGCTGGCGGCGTGCGGGTCGTCGGCCTCGTCTTCGACGGACGCCAGCACGGCCGCCGCGGCGGGCACGCCGCGGTCCGGCGGCACGCTGACCGCCGGGCTGGCGGGCGGGTCGGCCAAGGACACGCTGGACCCGCACATCAGCTTCGACATGATCGACACGGTGCGCGCGATGGCGCTGTTCAGCCCCCTCGTCCTGCTCGCGATCAACGGCAGGGACATCGACAACGTCCTTGCCGAGGAGCTGACGCCGTCGGCGGACCTGCGCTCGTGGACGATCCGGCTGAAGCCGGGCCTGGAATTCTCCAACGGCAAGCCGATCACCGCCGAGGACGTCGTCTACACCTTCCGCCGGATCACCAACCCGAAGAACCCGCTCAACGGCGCGCTGGCGCTGGCGCCGCTGAACGCCGCCGACGCACAGATCCTGGACAGCCGCACCGTCCGGTTCGGCACCAACACGCCCTTCGGCAGCTTCCCTCAGCAGATCTCGATCGGCTACGGGTTCCAGATCGTCCCGGTGGGGTTCGACCCGCAGAACCCGGTCACGTCGGGCGCGTTCAAGGTGAAAAGCTTCACCCCGGGCCAGCAAAGCGTGTTCGTCCGCAACGAGCACTACTACCAGGCAGGCCGGCCGTACCTGGACCAGCTCACGATCGTGGACCTCAGCGATGACCAGGCCGGCTACAACGCGGTGCTCACCGGCCAGATCGACGCGTACGGCGCCGCCCTGCCAGCGCTCGCGAACGAGGCCAAGGCGCAGAGCAATCTCAAGCTGCTGATCTCCTACGCCTCGCAGTGGATTCCGTTCACCATGCGCGTGGACCAAGCGCCGTTCCGGGATGTGCGGGTGCGGCAGGCGTTCCGGCTGCTCGCCAACCGGCCGCAACTGCTGCAGGACGTCTTCTCCGGCTACGGCGTGGTCGGCAACGACCTCTACGGCTGGTCCGATCCGGACTTCCCGGACTGGAAGCGGGAGCAGGACATCCCGCAGGCCAAGTCGCTGCTCAAGGCCGCCGGCTACCAGGACGTCTCGGTCACGCTCATCACCGCGGACTTCGCGCCGGGCGCGACCGCGCTGGCCCAGGCCTTCGCGCAGCAGGCGAGCGCCGCCGGGGTGAAGATCAACGTCAGCCAGGTCACCAACAGCACCTACGAGAACGGCTATGGAAACTGGACGTACTCCGAGGACTGGTGGAGCAACCACCCGTACCTCGCCACCGCGTGCCTGGCGTTTCTTCCCACCGGGGTCTGGAACGAGACGCACTTCAACGACCCGCAGTACACCGCGCTCTACAAGGCTGCCAACGCGACCGCCGACGCGGCGAAGCTGCGCGAGATCAAGCGCGAGATGTGGACGATCGATTTCAGCCAGGGCTCGTGGATCATCCCGGTCGACAACCAGATCATCGACGTCCTGAGCGCCCACGTCCAGGGGCTGCCCCGGGCGGCGACCGGCACCGCTCTGGGCGACGCGAGGTTTGAGCAGGTATGGCTGTCGAGCTAGCGGCGCCGCCGATCGCCGAGCCGGCCAGCGGACGGGGGCGGCACCCCGTCGCGATGCTCATCGCCCGGCGCGTGCTGCTGGGACTGCTGACGCTGTGGCTGGTTTCGGTCCTGGTCTTCACGGTCACGCTGCTGCTGCCCGGCGACGCGGCCAGGGCGATCCTGGGGCGTTACGCCACCCCGGTGCGCGTGCGCGCGCTCACCGATCAGCTGCACCTGAACCAGCCGGTGGTCGTGCAGTACTGGCACTGGCTGGTGAACGCGCTGCAGGGGAACTTCGGCTCCTCGTTCGCGGCCGGCATACCGGTGCTGCAGCTGCTGGGACACCGGATGGAGGACAGCGGCTTCCTCGTGCTCGTGTCCGCGGTGGTCGCGATCCCGGTGTCGTTTGCCCTCGGCGCGTGGTCCGCGATACGGCGGGACCGCCTGGCCGACCACGCCATCGGCGTGGTGACCCTGTTTTTCGCGTCCCTGCCGGAGTTCATCGTGGGGATCGGGCTGGCCATGGTGTTCGCGACGACCGTCGTGCACATCCTGCCCGCGGACTCGCTGATACCGCCGACCAGCCCGGCCTGGGACCACATCAGCCTGGTCATCCTGCCGGCCGCGACCCTGGTGCTGGTGACGGTTCCCTACATCACCCGAATCGCCCGCGCCTCGATCATCGAGGCGCTCGAGTCGGACTACGTGGAGATGGCACGCCTGCGCGGCCTGGGCTGGTGGCGCATCCTGGTCGTCCACGCGATGCGGAACTCGCTGGTCCCGGCGATCCAGGTCTCGGCGCTCGAGCTCGCCTGGATGGCGGGCGGGGTGGTCCTCGTGGAGTCGGTGTACTCGTACCCCGGAATCGGCACCGCGCTCGTCGACGCCGTCGGCAACCGCGATATCCCGGTCATTCAGGCCATCACGCTCACCGTGGCCGCCCTGTACGTGCTGGTGAACCTGCTGGCTGACGTCGCCACCATCTTCCTGACGCCGCGGCTGCGAACGGCGTCCGGATGAGCCTGACCGGCCTGACCGCGCGGTCTCGCGCCCGGCGAAACGTGATCTACTCGCGCAGCTCGGCCGGGATCACGGCGGCCCGCGCACTGAGACTCGGCCGCACCCGCTCCGGGCTGGCGCTGGTAACGCTCATCGTCGCGATCGCCGTGTTCGGGCCGCTGGTGGCCCCGCACTCCGCGACGGCGCTGGTCGGCGCGCCGTTCGAGAACTCCGGACCCGGGTTGCCGTTCGGCACGGACTACCTCGGCCGCGACGTTCTATCCCGGTTCCTGGATGGCGGCCAGACACTGCTGGTGCTGAGCGTTCTCGCCACTCTGCTCGGCGTCGGCACCGGCGCGGTGATCGGGGTCACCGCCGCCTATCGCCGCGGCGTGGTCGACGAGGTGCTCATGCGCTGCTCCGACGTGGTGCTGGCCTTCCCGCAGATCATGCTGATCCTCATGCTGGTGACGATGGTGGGGTCGCACCCCTGGCTGCTGGTGGTGACGGTGGCTGCCGGGCATGCGCCGCAGACCGCACGGGTGATCCGCGGAGCCGCGCTGACCGTCATCGACCGGGAGTTCGTGCAGCACTCGGTCGCGGTCGGCCAGCGGACCTGGCGGCTGCTCGCCTTCGACGTGCTGCCGAACGTGTCCAGCCCGCTGATGGTGGAGCTGGGGCTGCGGATGACATATTCGATCGCGCTGATCGCGGGCGCGAGCTTCCTCGGCTTTGGGGTCCAGCCGCCGGCCGCGGACTGGGGCTTGATGATCAACGAGAACCAGGTCGGGCTGGCGACCGCGCCGTGGGGCGTTGCGCTCCCGGTGATCGCGATCGCGCTCCTCACGCTCGGCACGAACCTGGTGACCGACGGCATCGCGCAGGCGGCCGTGGGGATCGAGGAGTAGAGGAGCAGCGACCTGACAATCGAATCCAATTCACCGAGCGCGCTCTCGGGGCCGGCGGCCGAGGGCGTTTCCGGGGCCGCGCTGACCGTCAGCGACCTGCGGGTGGCGGTGCGGGCCGGCGAGATCCTCCGTGGCGTGTCGCTGGAGCTGCGCGCCGGTGAGGTGCTCGGCCTGGTCGGTGAGTCCGGCAGCGGCAAGAGCACGCTGGCGATGGCGCTGCTGGGACATGTCCGCCGCGGCGTGCGCTTCTCCGGCGGCGAGGTGCTGTTTGAGGGCCAGAACCTGGCGGCGGCGCCGCCGGCGACGCTGCGGGCGATACGCGGGCGCCGCATCGCCTACATCCCCCAGGACCCCGCCGCCGCGCTCGATCCCGCGATGTCGGTCGGCGACCACATCCGCGAGACACTGGCCGCGCACCATACCGGCTCCGGGCGAAACGAGGAGCGGGTAACCGAACTGCTGGAACGCGTCCGCCTGCCAGTTTCGGCGGAGTTCAGCAACCGGTACCCGCACCAGCTCTCCGGCGGGCAGCAGCAGCGCATAGCGATCGTGCTCGCGTTCACGTGCGATCCCGCGGTGATCGTCTGCGACGAGCCGACCACGGGCCTGGACGGCGCGACCCAGGCGCAGGTGCTCGGGATGCTGCGCGACCTGTCCGCCGAGCAGGGCGCAGCCACGCTCTACGTCAGCCACGACCTTGCGGTCGTCTCCTGGCTCGCGGACCGGGTAGCGGTGATGTACGCGGGCGAGATCGTTGAGCTCGGCACCCGGGAACAGGTCTTCGGTGATCCCCGGCATCCGTACACGCGGCGGCTGCTCAGGGCCACACCCCGGCTGAAGGCGGCCACGCTCCCGGTCGGCATCCCCGGCGGGGCCCCGCCGCCGGGCGCGCGGCCGTCCGGGTGCGCGTTCGCGCCCCGGTGCCTGATCGCTGAGGACGACTGCTCCGCGGCCCACCCGCCGTTGCGTGCACTCAGCGCCGGGCACCTGATCCGCTGCATCAAGGACGCGCGGTCCGGTGACCGGCAGCCCCCGCCAACGGGGCGGCGGGCGGCCGTGTCACCTGACATAGCGCTGGACGTGCGGGGCCTCTCGGCCTCCTACCGGCACCGGTCCGTGCTGCGTGACGTCAGCATCCAGGTGCGGCGCGGGCAGGGCCTCGGGCTGGTGGGAGAGTCCGGGTCAGGGAAGACGACACTGGCGCGCTGCCTGGCCGGCCTCCATGCCGGCTACACCGGCGAGGTGAGCCTGGAGCGGGCGGTTCTGGCTCGCTCGGCCCGGCGGCGCTCGCGGGAACAGCAGCGGGTCGTCCAGTACGTGTTCCAGAACCCGTACCTGTCGCTCAACCCGCGGCGGACGGTCGGAAACTCCATCGCCGCCGATATCCGCCTGTTCAAGTCCGCACCGGACGTACCTGGCGAGACGTGCGCGCTGCTGGAACGCGTGGGACTGCCGACGGCGGCGGCCGACCGGATGCCGAGCGAGTTGTCGGGCGGCGAGCGCCAGCGAGTGGCGATCGCCAGGGCGCTCGCCGCACATCCCAAGATCTTGATCTGCGACGAGATCACCTCGTCGCTGGACATCTCCGTCCAGGCGGCGATCGTCGGGCTGCTCGCATCGCTGCAGCAGGACGCGGACCTGACGCTCGTGTTCATCACGCACAACCTGGCGCTGATCCCGGCGATCTGTGATCAGGTGGCCGTGCTCAGCCATGGCGAGCTGGTCGAGATGGGCAGCCCGGCCAGCATTTTCGCTGCGCCGGCGCATGACCACACGCGTGAGCTCGTGCGGGCAACCGAGGAGCTGGGCGAGGTGACGGCGGAAGAGTCAGCGCCCCAGCCGGTCACGCCCGGGCCAGCGCCCGGGTGAGGCCGCGCCGCCCGCCCACTCACCCGGCACATGCATAGATCTTCGCCCCGCATACCTGGGCATATGTACAGATCATGACTTTATAGGTAGTGTTTATAGGAAATCTGTTGTTTACGCGATCGAGAGGACCCGGCAGCCATGCATGAAAGGGCAGGCATACGCCTCGTCCGGCGGCTGGCTGTTCCCGCAGCCGCCACGGTCGTAGCCCTGGTAGCGACGGCGTGCACCAGCGCGTCGACATCCGGCGCGATCGGCAGCGGCACGGCGGTGAGCGGCCACCCACGGCACGGCGGGACGGTCACGGTTGGCTGGGAAAACGCCACGCCGAACTTCATCTTCCCGCTGGCGCCGGCCACGAACACCGACGGCTACAACATAAACCTCACCGAGCAGATGTGGCCCTACCTGGTCTACCCGGGCGACGGGGCCAAGTCGATCGTGAACACCCGGGACAGCCTGTACTCGTCGATCAGCTACAGCGACGGCGACACGAAGGTCACCATCGACCTCAAGCACTGGAACTGGTCCGACGGCGTCCCGATCACCAGCCGGGACTTCACGTTCGTCTACAACCTGCTGAAGGCCAACGTGCCGAACTGGTTCCTCTACACCCCGGGGCTGTTCCCGAGCGACGTGGCGAGCGTGTCCACGCCCGGCCCGCACACGGTGGTGCTGAACCTGACCCACTCGTACAACCCGACCTTCTACACCGAGGACGTGCTCAGCACGATTCAGCTGCTGCCCCAGCACGCATGGGACAAGACCTCGGCCACCGGCAAGGTCGGCAACTACGACGAGACCACGGCCGGAGCCAAGGCCGTGTACAGCTTCCTGCAGCAGCAGGGCGGCGACATGAGCACGTTCGCCACCAACCCGCTGTGGAAGGTCGTGGACGGACCGTGGGCGCTGTCGCAGTTCACGGCCAGCACCGGCTACTACACCTACGTCCCCAACAAGCACTACTCCGGCCCGGACAAGCCGTACCTATCCAAGATCATCAACGAGCCGTTCACGACCGACACGGCCGAGCTTGACGACCTGCGCTCGGGCAGCAGCCTCGACGTGGGCAACCTGCCGTTCAACGACCTCAAGCAGGCCGGGGTGCTCAAGTCGGAGGGGTACTCGCTGGCCAGCTTGCAGGTCGCCGGCGTGGCCGAGATCATGCCGAACTTCTACAACGCCAGCGTGGGGGCGCTGCTGCGCCAGCTCTACATCCGGCAGGCGCTGGAGGACCTGATCGACCGACCGCAGATCGTCTCCAAGGTCTACGCCGGTTACGCCGACCCGGGCAACGGGCCGGTTCCGCTGACGGCGAGCGGCCCGTGGGCATCGCCGCTGGAGAAGTCCGGCGGCCCCTACCCGTACTCGCCGTCAACGGCCACCGCGCTGCTGAAGGCGCACGGCTGGAAGGTGGCCCCGGGCGGCACGTCCACCTGCCAGCG
>JASHOI010000528.1 GCA_030041195.1 Streptosporangiaceae bacterium
GCGCCGGACAAGGTGCGCCTGCCCGACGGCGTGACAGCGGGCGACCTGCCCGACCTCGCCGCGCCGCGGAAGGGGACGTTCCCCGGCGGCGAGGCGGCCGCAACCAGCCGGCTCGCCGCCTGGCAGCGGTCCGGCGGGGCGGCCAGCTACGCCGCCGGCCGCGACGATCTCGCCGCCGGCCTGACCTCACGCCTGTCCCCTTACCTGCATTTCGGCTGCCTGTCTCCGCTGCGGCTGGCCCTGGCGGCCGGGCCCGGGGAGTTCGCCCGCCAGCTCGCCTGGCGCGACTTCTTCCACCAGGTGGCGGCCGCGTTCCCGGCCATCACCACCCGGGACTACCGGCCGGCCCGGGTCCGGTGGCGCGACGACGGCGAGGCGCTCGACGCCTGGCGGGAGGGGCAAACCGGGCTGCCGATCGTGGACGCGGGCATGCGCCAGCTGCTGCGGGAAGGCTGGATGCACAACCGGGCCCGGATGATCACGGCGTCGTTCCTGTGCAAGCAGCTGCACGTCGACTGGCGCCTCGGCGCGCGGCACTTCATGGACCTGCTCGCCGACGGGGACATCGCGAGCAACTACGGCAACTGGCAGTGGGTGGCCGGGACCGGCAACGACACCAGGCCCGGCCGCGTGCTCAACCCGCTGCGCCAGGCCGCGCGGTTCGACGCGGCCGGCGACTACGTCCGGCGCTACGTGCCGGAACTGGCCGGCCTGGACGCCGCCGCGATCCGCCGGCCGTGGACGCTGCCCGCTGGCCAGCGCCGCGGATACCCGGCCCCGATCATCGAGATCTAGCGCGCCGCGCAAAACAGGTTTACCCGCCGCCACAAGGGTAGAAGAAATGGCTGCTTTATAAGGTTCATGAGAGGAAGCCCAATGGCGATCATCCTTGTGGCCCTGCTGATCGTGCTTATCTTCGGCGCGGTCGGGTTTGCGCTCCACGTGCTGTGGTGGCTGGCACTTGTCGCCCTGGTTATCTGGCTGCTCGGATTTGTCGTGCGTATCGGAGAGACCGTCGCTGCACCACGCCGCCGCTGGTACAGCCCGTCGGCTCCGCGCCGCCGCTGGTATTACTGGTAAACCCTGCCGCCCGGCCCGCCTGGTTTCTGCCGGGCGGGCCGATTTGCGTTTCTAATGGCGACGCGGACTGTTTGAGATTCGCCTTCCCGGGCAGTGCAGGTCGCACTCAAGAACCGAACCCGGGAGGAAGGCCATGTCAACCGGGACCATCGTTATCATCATCGTCGCCATCCTTGTGGTGGTGGCCGTCGTCGCCGGGGTCGCGTATGACGTGCGCCGGCGCCAGCTCCGGGAGCGCTTCGGCCCCGAGTACGACCGGCTGGTCGACGAGACCGGCAGCAGGACGAAGGCCGAGGCCGAACTGGCCAGCCGGCAGCGCCGGGTCGCCGGCCTGGACATCCGGCCGCTCGACCCCGCGGCGCAGGCCCGGTACGCGGAGAACTGGACGGCGGTCCAGGAGCGGTTCGTCGACTCGCCACAGGAAGCCGTGATGGCCGCGCAGCGGCTGGTCATGACCGTGATGAAGGAGCGCGGGTACCCCACGGAGAGCGGCGACCAGGTGATCGCCGACCTGTCCGTCGACCACGCGAGCATCCTCGATCACTACCGCGCCGCGTACACCATCAGCCAGAGCGCCGCCGACAGCGCGGCCTCGACCGAGGACCTGCGGCAGGCGATGATCCACTACCGCGCCCTGTTCCAGGACCTGCTCGACGACGGGGAGGTGAGCGGCGCTCCCGCTGCCGATCGGGAAACCGAGACCGACTACGACGGCGAGCCCGCGGCGACCGGCAAGGACGTGCCCAGGCAGCGCCAGTCCTAGGTGACCGCCGTCACGCTGGCACCCCTCGCGTGAAACGGAGAAATGATGAGCTTGCCAGTCGCGGAGGAGCGGGCCCTGACGAGTATCGAGCAGGCGCTGCAGGCCCGCGACCCGCGGCTGAGCTCGCTCTTCTCGATCTTCACCAGGCTGACCCGGCAGGAAGCGATGCCGGCCTTCGAGCAGATCCGGCGCCGGCACTGGCGCCCGCAGCCGGGGGCCGTGCTCCTCATCGCGATCGCGCTGATGGTCTGCGCGGTCGTGGCCGGCTCACTCGCCTCGGGGGGCAGCTGCGCGCAGGCGCCCGCGGCCACCGCCACGACCCAGCCGTCCGCGATCGCCGCCGGCGCCATCATCCCCCAGTGCGGCATCCACCAGCAGCCAGGGGCCAAGACCCCGTGACGGCAGCGGCGCCGGGTTCCCGGAGCGGCTCTACTCCGGTTCCGGCGCGTCGCGGCGGCGCAGCACGACCACGCAGCGCCCGGCGACCGGCAGCGTCGCCGAGCTCTCCAGCACGGCGTCCTCGGCCCGGCCGGGGTCCGCCGTGTCGGTGACCAGCTCCCACCACTGGCCCCACTGCTTGGGCAGCGTCCACTCGATCGGGTCGGGGTGGGTGTTGAACAGCAGCAGGAACGAGTCGTCGGTTACCCGCTGGCCACGCCGGTCGCGGTCGGTGATCGCCCCGCCGTTGAGAAACACGCCGACCGATGGCGGGGAGGCCTCCCAGTCGTCGTCGCTCATCTCGGCCCCGTCCGGACGGCACCAGCCGAGGTCGACCGAGCCGCGGATCGAGTGGCCCTGGAACCAGCGGCGGCGGCGCAGCACCGGGTGGTCGCGGCGGAGCGCGATCAGCAGCCGGGCGTACTCGAGCAGCGCCTGATCGACCTGGTCCCAGTCGTACCAGGAGATCTCGTTGTCCTGGCAGTAGGCGTTGTTGTTGCCGCGCTGGGTGCGGCCCAGCTCGTCGCCCCCGAGCAGCATCGTCACCCCCTGCGACAGCAGCAGCGTGGCCAGGAAGTTGCGCTGCTGCTGGTGCCGCAGCGCGAGCACCGCCTCGTCGTCGGTGTCGCCCTCGACCCCGCAGTTCCATGACCGGTTGTCCGGGGAGCCGTCGGCGTTGTCCTCGCCGTTGGCCTCGTTGTGCTTCTCGTTGTAGGAGACCAGGTCGCGCAGCGTGAACCCATCGTGCGCGGTGACGAAGTTCACGCTGGCCCCCGGGTGGCGGGTGTCGGCCTGGTACAGGTCGGAGCTGCCGGTGAGCCGGGAGCCGAACTCGCCGAGCGTGGCGGGCTCGCCGCGCCAGAAGTCCCGCACCGTGTCCCGGTACCGGCCGTTCCACTCCGACCACAGCGCGGGGAAGTTGCCGACCTGGTAGCCGCCCTCGCCGATGTCCCACGGCTCGGCGATGAGCTTGACCTGCGAGACCACGGGATCCTGCTGGATCAGGTCGAAGAACGCCGACAGCCGGTCGACCTCGTGGAACTGGCGGGCCAGGCTGGCCGCGAGATCGAACCGGAACCCGTCCACGTGCGTCTCGGTCACCCAGTACCGCAGCGAGTCCATGATCAGCTGCAGGGTGTGCGGGTGACCCACGTTCAGGCTGTTCCCGGTGCCGGTCGTGTCGTAGTAGAACCGCAGGTCATCGCCGACAAGGCGGTAGTAGGCGGCGTTGTCGATGCCCTTCATCGACAGCACCGGGCCGAGGTGGTTGCCCTCGGCGGTGTGGTTGTAGACCACGTCGAGGATCACCTCGATGCCGGCCTCGTGCAGGGCCCTGACCATGGCCTTGAACTCGGCGACCTGCTCGCCTCGCTGGCCGGTGGCGGCGTACTCGTTGTGCGGGGCCAGGAAGCCGATCGAGTTGTACCCCCAGTAGTTGCGCAGCCCCCGCTCGATCAGGTGGGCGTCGTGCACGAACTGGTGCACCGGCAGCAACTCGACGGCGGTGACGCCGAGCCCGGTGAGGTGCTCGATCGCCGCCGGATGGGCCATCCCGGAGTACGTGCCGCGCTGCTGCTCGGGGATCCCGGGATGCCGGGCGGTGAACCCCTTGACGTGGACCTCGTAGATGACGGACTCGTTCAGCTGCACGTCGGGCGGGCGGTCGTTGCCCCAGTCGAAGTACGGGTTGTGCACGACCGACCTCGGCACGAACGGGGCGCTGTCGTCGTCGTTGCGCGCGCTGAAGTCGCCGAACTGGTACGGAAAGCAGGCCGGGTTCCAGTCCACCTGCCCCTCGATGGCCTTCGCGTACGGGTCCAGGAGCAGCTTGGCCGGGTTGCAGCGCTGGCCCCGGTCCGGGGCCCATGGCCCGTCCACCCGGTAGCCGTACCGCTGCCCCGGCCCGACCGTCGGCAGGTAGGCGTGCCAGCAGAACGCGTCGATCTCCTCGAGGTCGACGCGTTCCTCGTTCCCCTCGTCGTCGAACAGGCAGAGATGTACCCGGTCGGCCATCTCGGAGAACAGCGAGAAGTTCGTGCCGGCCCCGTCGTAGGTAGCCCCCAGCGGATAGGGCCGGCCCGGCCAGTTCTCGATGGCGGCCTCGGTCATAGACGCCTAAGTCCCTTCAAATCGCCCCCGCGGTATCCCGCTCATTTGGTTGGACCGGCCACGCTACCGTTAACTCACTGCTCACGCGTCCCGGACACGATCGCGACCGTGTCCGGTGGCAGGACGACGCGCTGATCGCCCAGCTCAACGCGGGGATCGGAGGCGGCGAGCAGTCCTGCCCGCCCGGTCGGGAAGCTCCAGTTCCCCGTGCCCAGGTTAGCGGCGACCGTGACCGGCCCGCGGTGAACCACGATCCAGCCGAGGTCGGCGTCGCACGCGGTCTCCACCCGGCCGAGCCGGGGATCGGTGAGCGCCGGGACTCGCCGCCGCAGCGCGATCAGCTCGGCATACCAGGCCAGCAGGCTGGCGTGGCGTTCCTTGCCCAGCTCGGCCCAGTCGAGTTTGGACCGCTCGAACGTGGCCGGGTCCTGCGGATCGGGCACCTTCTCGCTCCAGCCGAACGCGGCGAACTCCGCGCGCCGCCCCTGGCTCACCACCCGGCCGAGGCCGGGATCGGCGTGGCTGGTGAAGTACTGGAACGGGGTGCTGGCGCCCCATTCTTCACCCTGGAACAGCAGCGGCACGAACGGCGAGGTCAGCAGCAGCGCGGCGGCCACCCGGAGCCGGCCGTCGCTCATCAGCGCGCCGCTGCGCTCGCCCAGCGCGCGGTTGCCGACCTGGTCGTGGTTCTGGGTGCAGACCAGGAACTGGCTGCCGGACAGGCCGGCCGGCTTGCGTCCGAACACCCGGTCCCGGTACCGCGAGTAGATGCCGTCGTACACCCACGCCTGGCGCAGCGCCTTGGCCATCAGCGGCAGCGGCCCGAAGTCCTCGTAGTAGCCGGTGCGGTCCCCGGTCAGCGTGGCGTGCAGCGCGTGGTGCCACTCGTCGGCCCAGGCGGCGTCGAGGCCGTACCCGCCCGCCTCCACGCCGCGCACGAACCGCGGGTCGTTCAGGTCGCTCTCGGCGACCAGGAACAGCGGCCGGCCCAGGTGCGCGGCCAGCGCCGCCACCTCGGTGCCGAGTTCGGAGAGGATGTGCGTTGCCGAGTCGTCGGTGATCGCGTGCACCGCGTCCAGGCGCAGCCCGTCGCAGTGGTAGTCGCGCAGCCACATCAGCGCGTTGTCGATGACGAACCGGCGGACCTCGTCGCTGCCTGGGCCGTCGAAGTTGATCGCCGGCCCCCAGTTGGTCTGATGCCGCTCGGAGAAGTAGGGGCCGAACCCGGGCAGGTAGTTGCCCGCCGGGCCCAGGTGGTTGTAGACGACGTCCATGATCACGCCCAGGCCGCACGAGTGTGCGGCGTCGACCAGCCGTTTCAGCCCGTCCGGCCCGCCGTAGGCGTGATGCGGGGCGAACAGGTCCACCCCGTCATAGCCCCAGCCGTGCGGGCCGGAGAACTCGGCCACCGGCAGCAGCTCGATCGCGTCGGCGCCCAGCTCGGCCACGTGCCCGAGGTGCGCGATCGCCCCGTCGAACGTCCCCTCGGCCGAGAACGTGCCGATATGGCACTCGTAAAGCACCGACCCGGCCAGCGGCAGCCCGCGCCAGCGCCCGTCGGTCCAGGCGAAGGCCGCGTGGTCGACCACCCGGGACGGGCCGTCGATGCCCTCCGGCTGAAACGGCGAACGCGGGTCGGGACGCGCCGGTCCTTCGTCCACCCGGAACGAATAGTCCGAGCCCGGTCCGGCTCCGTCCACGGAACTCGCCCACCAGCCGCCCCCGGACGGGAGCATCGGCAGCTGCCGCCCGTCCACGACAACGTCGAGGCTGCCCTTGCCAGGAGCCCACACCCGAAACTCGTGCATCACGCGTTCCTGCCCAGCACGGCGACCGGGAAGCGCTGCAGCAGGCCGGCGACTTCGACCTGGCCCCCGCCGGCCGGCGCGCCGGTGAGCACGTCCGACCAGGGTCCGTGCGGGAGCCAGACCGTGGTGTCCGCCCATCCTTCGGCGGGGTCCTCGACCAGCCGGGGGACCAGCACGGCCAGCTCGGTGTTACGCGTAAAGGCCACTACGTTTGACGAGCGGGAGCCGGTGACGGTCAGCGGCTGATAGCCGGAACCCGGGGCGTACGCACCGGGGTGGCGGCGCCGGTGCCCCAGCACCCGGTGGATCAGCCAGAGCTTCGGGCCGCCGTCGGCGGCGCTGGCCAGCGCGGCCTCGGGCCCGGCACCGGCCAGGCTGTCCAGCAGGGCGCGGCGGCGCGCGTAGTCGACGGGCCGGCGGTTGTCCGGGTCGGTCAGCGACTCCTCCCACACCTCGGTGCCCTGGTACAGGTCCGGAACACCCGGGCAGGTGAGCATCAGCGCGGTCTGGGCCAGCGAGTTGACCCGGCCGCGCTGCACGATCCGGTGCTCGGCCAGGAACCCTTCCAGGTCGGCGACGAAGGCCCGGTCGGCGAGGACCGCGGTCACGAACGCGGACAGTGCGTCGTCGTAGCCCGCGTTCGGGTCGATCCAGGACGTGTGCACCTTGGCTTCCTTGGCCGCCTTCAGCATGAACGCGCCGACCCGGCCCGCTTCGATCGGCCAGGCGCCGGCCAGGGTCTGGTAGAGCAGGTACTCGGCGTTGCGGTCCGGCCAGCCGTCCTGCTTGTGGGCGTTGTTCCGGTCCGCCCAGCGGACGACCGCGGTTTCCCAGGCGCCGGGAAGCTGGGACAGCACGCTGATCCTGGCGCGCACGTCGCCGCTGCGCTTGGTGTCGTGGGTGGACAGCGTGAGCATCGTCTCCGGCCAGCGCTTCGCGGCATGGGCCATCGACCCGTGGAAGTCCTCGACCGAGCGGCCGAACCAGCTCGGGTCGCCGCCCACCTCGTTGAGGCTGATCAGCGGCTGATAGCGGTAGAACGCGGTGTCCTCCACGCCCTTGGCCATGACCGGCGCGCTGACCTGGGCGAACCGCACCGCGAAGCTGGTCTCCTCGTCGCCGGGGCAGGCCCCGGTGATCAGGTCGCCGACGAACGCGAACAGCTCCGCGTCCAGGTCGGGCCGGCGCTGCGTGGCCGTCTTCACGGCCGTGGTCACGTGCGCCAGGTCGGCCGCGGTGGCCGGCTGGCCGGCGCGGAAGTACGTGCGGTACACCGGGAAGGTCGCGATGATCTCACGCAGCGCTTCCCGCAGCTCGCGGCGGGTATGGTCACGGTGGCGGCGGTGCCGCTCGCAGACGTCGGCGAGCAGGCCGGTCAGCCGCTCCACCTCGGCGGCCAGTTCCTCGCGCATGATCTGCAGCTTGGCCGCGTGCACCACGTCGGCGTAGTCCTGCTGCAGCCCGGTAAACCGGGCGTAGCAGGCCCGCATCGCGGTCTCGTTGCCCGCGTCGACGAACAGCCCGCCCACCTGGTTCAGGAAGTCGTACCCGGTGGTCCCGGCCACCGGCCAGGTACCCGGGAGCACCTCGTGGGGCTGCAGTATCTTCTCCACCGCGACGTAGGCGCCGTTGGCCGCGTTGCGGAGCCTGTCCAGGTAGCCCTCCGGATCGGCGAGCCCGTCCACGTGGTCGACCCGCAGCCCGTCGACGATGCCGTCCGCGACCAGGTCGAGGATCAGCCGGTGGGTGTCGGCGAAGGTGGCCTCGTCCTCCACCCGCAGTCCGGCCAGCGTCTCGATGTCGAAGAACCGCCGGTACGACAGCTCCTCGGCGCCGGTGCGCCAGTAGGCGAGCCGGAAGTTCTGCTCCCGCAGCAGGGCGTCGAGGCCGTCGGGGTCGGCGTTGAGCGCGGCGACCTCGGCGTCGATCGCCTCGGCCACCTTGGGGTAGGCCTGGCCAAGATCGGCGAGCCGGGCGCGCAGCACCTCCTTGTCCCGGTGCCGCTCCACCACCGCGGCTCGGTCGGTGCGGCTGCCGTGCGGCAGCCGGCTGAACGCGACCGCGAGGCTCTCCAGTTCCTCCGACCCGGCCCGTGCGGCGGCCTTGCCGAGCAGGTCGCCGAGCGTCCGCGGGGAGATCGGCGCCTCGTGCTCGTAGTAGCGCACGGTGAACGAGCCGCCCTGCCGCTGCAGCACCAGCTCACCGGCCTCGAGGACCCGGCCGTACTGGTCGCCGAGCACCGGCATCAGCACGGTGGCCGCCAGCTTGCGCTGCGGCGGGTCCCAGTCGATGTCGAAGTGGCCGGCGTACACGCTCGACGGCCCGTTCTCCAGCACGTCCCACCACCAGGCGTTGGCCCGCCCGGCCAGCGCCATGTGGTTTGGCACGATGTCGAGCACCTGGCCGAGGTTGTCGCCGGCCAGCTTTTCGGCGAGCCTGTGGTAGCCGGCCGGGCCGCCGAGCTCGCCGTTCAGGCGGCCGTGATCGACCACGTCGTAGCCGTGGGTGCTGCCGACCGCCGCCTGCAGCACCGGTGAGCAGTACAGGTGACTGACGCCGAGCTCGGCCAGGTAGCCGGTGATGGCCGCGGCGTCGTCGAAGGTGAAGCCAGCGTGCAGCTGCACCCGGTAGGTCGCGGCCCGCCGGCGCGGGCGCTGGCTGGGGCCCGGGCTCGGGCTTGGGCTCGGCGCAGGCGTGGCCATCATGCGGGCTCCAGGGGAAAGGTGACGGGAACGGCGACACCGTCCACCGGCAAGGTGCCCGCTGCGCCCCGCATCTAATCAAGCGACCGGGTTTCGCCCGCCCGGCCCCGCGGAACGGTCGCGTCGATGTACCGATGGGCCGCATAGAACAAGCCTTCTGGTACATCGATGACCGGCGCGGGTGTCTTTAGCTGGCCAGGCCGGCGCGGTCCGGTGCAGCGGGGGGCAGGGTGAGGGTGACCCGCAGCCCGTGCGGCTGGCTCGGCCCGGCCGTCGCGGCGCCGCCGTGCGCCGCGGCGACCGCGGTCACGATCGCCAGCCCCAGACCCGACCCGGGCCGCGCCGACGGC
>JASHOI010000529.1 GCA_030041195.1 Streptosporangiaceae bacterium
GCGTACCGGGCGACCAGATCACCCAGCGGGTCTCCGGCCGGCTCGGTGAACGCGCCGGGCACACCGGGCGGCAGTGCCACCCCGAGCCCGTCGCGCAGCCGTCCGGCGTCCTCGACCGCGGCCCACCGCTCCTGCCCGGCGACCCGGACCTCGATCACCCGCCGCTGTGCGGCCAGCCCGGCGAGCCACCCCGGAGCCGCGCCGGGCTCCGCGCACCGCTCCTCGACGTCCGTGGCGGACAGCGGGCCCAGCGCCGTGAGCATGTCAGCCACCGCCTCCTGGCCACGGCACCGGCGGTGCGCCGAGAGGAACTGCGCGTCGCGTTCCGTCCCTTCAACGATGTCCGGGTCCAGCAGCTCTCGCGCATCGGCCTGGCCGAGCAGCTCGGCGAGCAGCGACGAGTCCAGCGCCAGCGCCTGGGCCCGGCGCTCGGCCAGCGGCGCGTCGCCCTCGTACATGAACGCGCCCACGTACCGGAACAGCAGCGAGCGCCCGAACGGGGACGGCGCGGGTGTCTCGACTTCGACCAGGCGCACCCGGCGGGCCGCGAGATCGCCCATGAGGCTGGTGAGGCCGGGCACGTCGAACACGTCCTGCAGGCACTCGCGGACCGTCTCGAGCACGATCGGGAACGTGCCGTACTGGCTCGCCACCGAGAGCAGCTGCGCGGCGCGCTGCCGCTGCTGCCACAGCGGGGTCCGCCGTCCCGGCTGCCTTCTGGGCAGCAGCAGGGCCCGGGCGGCGCACTCGCGGAACCGGGAAGCGAACAGGGCGGAGGAGCCGAGCTCGGCGGTGACGAGCTGCTCCACCTCCCCCGGCTCCAGCGCGGCGATCGCGGCCGGCGGCGGGTCGTCGGCGTCGGGCACCCGGATCACGATGCCGTCGTCGGTGTGCAGCGCCTGCACGTCCATGCCCTGGTAGCGCTCGCGCAGCCGGGCCGCGATCGCCAGCGCCCACGGGGCGTGCACCCGGGCGCCGTACGGGCTGTGCAGCACCAGCCGCCAGTCGCCGAGCTCGTCCCGGAACCGCTCCATCACCAGGGTCTTGTCGTCGGGCAGGTAGCCGGTGGCGGCGCGCTGCGCGGCCAGGTAGCTGATCAGGTTCGCGGCGGCGAGCTCGTCGAGGCCATCCCGGCGGAGCTGGTCCGTGGCGGCCTTCTCGCTGGCCGCGCCCAGCTCCCGGCAGTACTCGCCGATGGCCCGGCCGAGCTCGGCCTGCCGGCCCGGCGCGTCGCCGTGCCAGAACGGCAGCCTGCCCGGCTGGCCGGGCGCCGGCGAGACGAGCACCTGGTCGGCGGTGATGTCCTCGATCCGCCACGAGCTCGCGCCGAGCACGAACACGTCGCCGACGCGCGACTCGTACACCATCTCCTCGTCGAGCTCGCCGACCCGCCGGGAGTGCCGGCCCGAGCGGTCGCGCTCGCCGCCCGCGAGGAACACGCCGAACAGCCCGCGGTCCGGGATCGTCCCGCCGTTGGTAACGGCCAGCCGCTGTGCGCCCGGCCGGCCGTGCAGCATGCCCGTGGTGCGGTCCCAGACCAGGCGGGCGCGCAGGCCGGCGAAGTCGTCGCTGGGATAGCGGCCGGCCAGCATGTCGAGCACGGCCTCGAGAACCGGGCGGGTGAGACCGGCGAACGGCGCGGCCCGCCGGACCGTCTGCTCGAGCCGGGCGATCTCCCAGTCGTCCATCGCCGTCATCGCGACGATCTGCTGGGCCAGCACGTCGAGGGGGTTGCGCGGCATGCGCAGCTCCTCGATCTCACCCTCCAGCATCCGCCGCGCTACGACCGTCGCCTGCACCAGGTCGCCCTGGTACTTGGGGAAGATCAGGCCGCGGGATATGTCGCCGACGTTGTGGCCCGCGCGCCCGGTCCGCTGCAGCCCGCTGGCCACCGACGGCGGCGCCTCCACTTGGATGACCAGGTCGACCGCGCCCATGTCGATACCGAGCTCCAGGCTGGACGTGGCCACCACGGCCGGCAGCCGGCCCGCCTTCAGCGCCTCCTCGATCTGGGTGCGCTCCTGGCGGGACACCGAGCCGTGGTGCGCGCGTGCCACCTCGGCGGGCGCTCCCTGGGCAGCGCCGGACTGGGCCATGACCTCTGCGGGGGAGCGCTGCAGGGCCTGATCTCGCCCGGTGCGCTCCTCGGCCCGTTCGGCGGCGAGCTCGTTGAGCCTGGCGCAGAGCCGCTCGGCCAGGCGCCGCGAGTTCGCGAAGACGATCGTGGACCTGTGCGCCTCGATCTCGTCGAGCACCCGCTCCTCAACGTGCGGCCAGATCGAGCGCCGGCGCACCGGGTCGTCCGGACGGTCGTCGTCGCGCGGTGCCCCGGCCGCCGTCTCCAGGTCCGCCATGTCCTCGACCGGGACCACGATCTGCAGGTCGAAGCGCTTGTCGCTGTGCGGCGCGGCGATCGTGACCGGCCGGCTGCCGCCGAGGAACGCGGCCACCTCCGCGGGCGGCCGCACGGTCGCCGACAGCCCGATCCGCTGGGCCGGCCCGGGCGCATGATCCCGGCCAGGCTCCCGGCCGGGCGCCCCGCGCAACGCGTCCAGGCGCTCCAGCGACAGCGCCAGGTGCGCGCCGCGCTTTCCGCCGGCGAGCGCGTGCACCTCGTCCACGATCACGGTCTCCACGTTCCGGAGCGTCTCCCTGGCCTGCGAGGTGAGCAGCAGGAACAGCGACTCTGGCGTGGTGATCAGGATGTCCGGCGGCTGGCCGGACAGCTTGCGGCGCTCGTCAGCCGCGGTGTCGCCGGTGCGCACACCGACCCGGATGTCGGGCTCGGCCAGTCCGAGGCGCCTGGCTGCCTGCCGGATCCCGGCCAGCGGGGAGCGCAGGTTCCGCTCGATGTCCACGGCCAGGGCCTTCAGCGGCGAGATGTACAGCACCCGGCAGCGCTGCCGCGGATCCGCTGGGATTGGCTCGGTGGCCAGCTTGTCGATCGCCCACAAGAACGCGGCCAGCGTCTTTCCCGACCCGGTCGGCGCGATCACCAGCGTGTTCTCGCCGCGGCCGATCGCGGCCCACGCCTCGGCCTGCGCCGGGGTGGGCCCGGCGAACGCGTCGCCGAACCAGGCCCTGGTCGCCTCGCTGAAGGCGGGCGCCCGGCCGGTGACCAACGTGCGGGCGGACATGCATCCATCCTGCCCTGTGCCACCGACAGCCCGCGCCGCATGGATGTACCGATGGGCTGGTTAGAACATGCCCATCGGTACATCGATTGCGCCACTGCAGAGCTCAGCAATCGGAGAAATCGGGTAAACCGCCCATGGGACCCCGGTGCCCGCTGGCAGCTTGACCGCCCGGAAGATCACGGAGAGCACGACGGCCGCGGGCGGCCAGGCGGGCGCCCGGGCCTATTGATTCCCCCGATCAAGGGGGAAGATGCTGATGGGACTGCACTGGCGCGGTGCCTGGGAGGCGACATGGCGAGTCTGACCTCGGTGTTGAAGCAGGCGGCGGCCGATCATGCCGATCGCCCGGCCGTGCGGATGGACGCGGCGGTGCTGAGCTACGCGGACCTGTGGGACGCCGCCGGCCGCGCCGCGGCGCTGCTGTCGTCGCTCGGCGTGGAGCCCGGCGACCGGGTCGGCGTCATGCTGCCCAACGTGCCCGCGTTCCCGATCGCCTACCACGGCACGCTCGGCGCCGGCGGAGTCGTGGTGCCGATGAACCCGCTGCTCAAGAGCCGTGAGGTCGCCTACTACCTGGGCGATTCCGGCGCCAAGGTGCTGTTCGCGTGGCACGGGGCGGCCGGCGAGGCGGCCAAGGGTGCGGCGGAGACCGGCACCCGGGTCGTCGAGGTCACCGACCCGCTGCTCGCGCTGGACGCGGATCCCGCGCCGATCAGCGCGGACCGCGGCGGCGACGACGACGCGGTGATCCTCTACACGTCGGGCACCACGGGCAGGCCCAAGGGCGCGGAACTGACCCACGCGAACCTGACCCGCAACGCCGAGCTCACCGCGACCACGCTGCTGAAGAGCGGCTCGAATGACGTGGTGATGGGCTGCCTGCCGCTGTTCCATGTGTTCGGCCTCACCTGCGGCCTCAACGCGACGATCATGGCCGGCAGCACGCTGACGCTGCTGCCCAGGTTCGACGCCGGCAAGGCCCTGGAGATCATCGAGCGGGACCGGGTCACGATCTTCGAGGGCGTGCCCACGATGTACGCGGCGATGCTGCACTACACCGGCGAGCGGCCGGACGTCTCGTCGCTGCGGCTGTGCGTCTCCGGCGGCGCGGCCATGCCGGTTGAGGTGCTGCGCGGGTTCGAGGAAGCCTTCGGCTGCATCATTCTCGAGGGCTACGGCCTGTCCGAAACATCCCCGGTCGCCTCGTTCAACCACCCGGACAAGGTGCGCAAGCCGGGCTCGATCGGCACTCCGATCGCCGGCGTCGAGATGCGCCTGATCGACGCCGACGGCGCCGACGTGCCTCCCGGCGAGGTCGGCGAGATCGCGATCAGGGGCCACAACGTCATGAAGGGCTACTGGGGCCGGCCGGACGCCACCGCCGAGGCGATCTCCGAGGGCTGGTTCCGCACCGGCGACCTTGCCAGGGTCGACGAGGACGGCTACTACTACATCGTCGACCGCAAGAAGGACCTGATCATCCGTGGCGGGTACAACGTCTACCCGCGCGAGATCGAGGAGGTGCTCTACGAGCATCCGGGCGTCGCCGAGGTGGCCGTGATCGGGATACCGCACGATGACCTCGGCGAGGAGGTAGGCGCCGCCGTGAAGCTCAAGCTCGGTGCCACGGCCACGCCCGCCGACCTGCGCGCCTTCGCCAGGGAGCGGGTGGCGGCCTACAAGTACCCGCGTCACGTCTGGATCGTTGATGACCTGCCCAAGGGGCCGACCGGCAAGATCCTCCGCCGTGACGTCCAGCCGCCGCAGGACCTGTGATGGCCGCCGGCTCGCAGGACCGGTCCGCCGAGTTCCCCGCCGCCGCCGACGCGGCCGGAGCGCTTGACCTGCTGCTGTCCGCTGCGGCGCTGGGCACGCACCGGATGCTGCGCCCTGACGCCGCCACGCTGCGCCTCGCGCTGGCGCTCGCCCGCCGCCCGCAAACGTTTGCCCAGCGGATGGCGGGGCTGACCGCCGAGCTCGCGAAGATCGCCGTCGGGGATTCGCAGATCGCGCCCGGCAAGCGGGACCGGCGGTTCACCGATCCCGAATGGACCAGCAACCCGCTGCTCAGGCGCGCCATGCAGGCTTACCTCGCCGCCGGGCACACCGCCGATGCGCTCGTATCCGACGCGGAGCTGAGCTGGCGCGACAGCGAGCGAATCAAGCTTTTGGCCCTGAACGTTAACGCCGCCGCTGCACCGAGCAACAACCCGCTGATCAACCCGGCCGCGTTCCGCGCGCTGCGCGAGAGCGGCGGGCGCAGCGCCCTGCGCGGGGCCCGGGCGCTGGTCGCCGACCTGGCCGCGCGGCCGCGCGTGCCGAGCATGGTGGCCCCGGACGCGTTCGAGGTCGGCAGGGATCTCGCGGTGACGCCCGGCGCCGTGGTGGCCAGGTCCGAAGCCTGCGAGCTGATCCAGTACCGGCCGGTCACGCCCACGGTGCACCGGTTCCCGCTGCTGATCGTCCCGCCGATGATCAACAAGTTCTACATCACCGACCTGGCCCCCGGCCGCAGCATGGTCGAGTATCTGGTCGGCCAGGGGCAGCAGGTCTTCGTCATCTCCTGGCGCAACCCGGACGCCCGGCACCGGAACTGGGGCCTGGATACCTACGGCAGCGCGGTGCTGCAGGCGCTGGACGCGGTGCTGACGATCTGCGAGGCACCCAAGGCCAGCATCTGCGCGCTCTGCTCCGGCGGCGTGATCTCCTCGATGGTCGCCGCGTACCTGAACGCCACCGGGAACCTCGACCGCCTGGCCAGCCTGTGCCTGGGCGTGACAGTCCTTGACCAGGCTCGCGCGGGCACCGCGGCCGCGATGATCGACGAGCGCACCGCCGAGGCAGCGATCCTCGCCTCGGCCCAGAGCGGCTACCTGGACGGGCGGGCGCTCGCCGAGGTGTTCGCCTGGCTCAGGCCCGACGACCTCATCTGGACCTACTGGGTGAACAACTACCTGGAGGGGCGGACCCCGCCGCCGTTCGACATCCTCTACTGGAACGCCGACACAACGAGGCTGCCCGCGGCGCTGCACCGCGAGTTCATCGAGCTGGCCCTGTCCAACGCGCTGACCAAGCCCGGCGAGGCGATCATGCTCGGTTCCGCGGTCGATCTGTCCAAGGTCAGCGTCGACAGCTACATCGTGGCGGGCATCGCCGATCATCTGTGCCCCTGGCAGTCCTGCTACCGCAGCACCGGCCTGCTCGGCGGCAGCTCGCGGTTCGTGCTGTCCACGAGCGGGCACATCGCCTCGATGGTCAACCCGCCGTCGAACCCCAAGGCGACCTTCCAGACCGCGCCGGACAGCCCGGACAACCCCGCCGACCCGGGAGAATGGCTGAGCCAGGCCGAGACCGTGACCGGGAGCTGGTGGCCGGACTACGCGTCGTGGCTCGCGGAGCGCAGCGGCGACGAGAAGCAGCGCCCCGGCGAGCTCGGTGGCGGCGGGTTCCGGCCGGACGAGCTGGCCCCCGGCAGCTACGTGCTCGATCGGTGAGCCGATGTGGCCGCGCAAGCCTGGCGCCGCGCCGGGCAATGAGACGATCCGCAGCATCGCGGTCGACGGCCAGCTGCTCAGGGTCGCGGTGCGGCAGGGCAGCCCCGGCGGGACGCCGCTGCTGCTGATCAACGGGATCGGCGCCAGCCTGGACCTGCTGCAGCCGTTCGTCGACGCGCTCGGCCCGTCGCTGACCGTGATCCGCTTCGACGTCCCCGGCGTCGGCGGCTCTCCGATGCCGCTGCTGCCGTACCGGTTCACCGGCCTGTGCCGGCTGATCGCCCGGATGCTGTCCGCGCTCGGCCATGACACAGCCGACGTGCTCGGCATCTCCTGGGGCGGCGGGGTCGCGCAGCACTTCGCCGCGTTCCAGCGGTCCCGATGCCGCCGGCTGGTGCTGGTCAGCACCGCGACCGGCGCGATCATGGTGCCGGCCAGGCCCGGGGTGCTGATCCGGATGGTCACCCCGCGGCGGTACCTGGACCCTGGTTATCTCGAACGCGTCGCCGGCGACCTGTACGGCGGCTCGGCCCGGGCCGATCCGCAGCGGGTGACCACGGCGATGCACGCGCGCAGCCGCGTCGGGCCGGCGCACGGTTACCTGTACCAGCTCACCGCCGGGGCCGGCTGGACAAGCCTGCCGTTCCTGCCGCTACTGCGGCAGCCGACGCTCATCATCTCCGGCGATGACGACCCGCTCATCCCGCTGGCCAACGCGCGCCTGATGCACCGGCTGATCCCGGATTCCCGGCTGCACGTCTTTCCCGGCGGCCATCTCGGCCTGGTCACCGAGGCGGCGCAGCTCGCCCCGGTGGTCGAGCGCTTCCTCGCCGAGACCGCCGACGGTGACGCCGGGGCCGACGGCCGCAGCCGCGGGCCCGTACTCGAGGGAGGACATCATGGCTGACGCCGCGGATGCTGACTTCTACGCGCTCGAATCGCTGCTCGAACCCGCCGGACGTGAGCTGCTGATGCGGGTCAGGGAGTTCATGGAGAAGTCGGTCCAGCCCGTTATCAACAGATACTGGACCCGTGAGGAGTTCCCGCACGATCTGGTGCCGGAGATGGCCAGGCTCGGCGCCGCCGGCCTGTCCTACGAGGGGTACGGATGCCCCGGCGGCGGCAACCTGCTCGACGGCATGGTCGCGATGGAGATCGCCCGCGTCGACGCGTCGATGGCGACATTCCTCGGCGTCCACTCCGGGCTGGCGATGGGCTCCATCTACCTGTGCGGATCCGAGGAGCAGAAGCAGCGCTGGCTCCCGGCAATGGCCCGGATGGAGAAGATCGGCGCGTTCGGGCTGACCGAGCCCGACGTGGGCTCGGGCGCGGCGCGCGGCCTGACGACCACGGCCCGCCGCGACGGCGACGACTGGATCCTCGACGGCCAGAAGAAGTGGATCGGCAACGCCACCTTCGCCGACTACGTGATCATCTGGGCGCGCGACCTCGGTGACGGCCAGGTAAAGGGATTCGTGGTGGAGAAGGGCACGCCCGGGTTCGTCGCCACCAAGATGCGGGACAAGATCGCGCTGCGGGTGGTGCAGAACGCGCAGATCACGCTGGACGGGGCCCGGGTGCCGGAAGCCAACCGGCTGCAGCAAGCGACCTCGTTCCGCGACACCGCCGCGGTGCTCCGGCTGACCCGCGCCGGCGTGGCGTGGCAGGCCGTCGGCTGCGCCAGGGGCGCCTACGAGCACGCGCTGGCCTACGCTGGCCAGCGCAGCCAGTTCGGCAGGCCGATCGCGGGGTTCCAGCTCGTCCAGGACCTGCTGGTCCGCATGCTCGCCAACATCACGGCGTCGGCCTGCCTGTGCGCGCGGCTCGCGCAGATGCAACAGGACGGCCTTGCCGAGGATCAGCACTCGGCGCTGGCCAAGGCGTTCTGCACGGTGCGGATGCGGGAAACCGTCGGGTACGCCCGCGAGCTGCTCGGCGGCAACGGCATCCTGCTCGAGAACCAGGTCGGCCGGTTCGTCGCCGACGCCGAGGCGATCTACTCCTACGAGGGCACCAGGGAGATCAACACGCTCATCGTCGGGCGGGCCATCACCGGCGCCAGTGCCTTCGTGTGAGGCACTCGCGCCGGTGACGGCCGGGCAGCGGGCGCGCCCGCTTGGCCCTGTTACCCCGTCGGGGTGCCGGTTCCGGTTCCTGCCGCGGCGGGAACCGGCTCGGCCTCTCCGTCCTCCGGGTCGTAGGTGTAGTGAGCGGGCTGGGTCTCATCGGTCCCGGCAGGCAGCTTGGCCGCGCGGAAGATGAGCGTGAGCAGGACCGTGACCACGAAGTTCACGATCAGAGCAGCGAACCCGATGTAGATCACATGGCTCAGGATCGGCGCGGTCGGAGAGCCGAAGTGCGCCTGGCCGCCGCCCGGCGTCCGCCAAGCCTCGATCGTGCCGTAGATCATTCCCGCGGCCCAGCCGATGACCAGCGCCCAGCGGTGGAACCACCGTGTGTAGAGGCCGACCAGGATCGACGGGAAGGTCTGCAGGATCCACAACCCGCCGAGGAGCTGCAGGTTGATCGAGAACGTCTTGCTCAGCTCCAGGGCGAAGATCAGCGCGCCTGCCTTCATGACCAGCGAGGCCCAGCGCGCCGCCGCTGTCTCCTCCCTCGCGCTGGCGTTTGGTCGGAAGAATTCCTTGTAGATGTTGCGGCTGAACAGGTTGGCCGCGGCGATCGACATGATGGCAGCGGGAACGAGCGCGCCGATGATAATCGCCGAGTAGCCGATCCCGGCGAACCAGCTCGGGAACATGTTCGCGAACAGCAGCGGCACGGCCAGGTCGGTGTTGTCCCCGGCGGCCGTGACACCCGTGGTCACCGCGTGCGACGCCAGGGCCATATAGCCGAACAGCGCGATCAGGCCGAGCATCAGCGTATAGGCGGGCAGCGCGCCAAGGTTGCGCCTCACCACGTCGCGCCGCTTGGTGGCGAGCACGCCGGTGATGATGTGCGGGTACATGAACAGGGCCAGCGCGGAGCCCAGCGCCAGCGTGGAGAATGCCCACTCGCCGGCCGGAGTCTCGACGAGGCTCCCGCGTGGCTTCCCGGTGGCTGGGTTGATCGACTTCAGGTGGGTATTGGCCACGCCGAAGATGTGCCCCCAGCCGCCGAGCCTCATCGGTATGTAGAAGATCGCCACCAGCACGGTCACGTAGACCAGCGTGTCCTTGATGAACGCGATCATCGCCGGGGCGCGCAGCCCGGCGAGGTAGGTGTACCCGGCGAGGATGACGAACGCGATGATCAGGGGCAGGTCCTTGAGGAACGCGTTGCTCGAGCTCGAGCTGACGCCGAGCACGATCAGCACCGACTCGATGCCGACGAGCTGCAGCGCGATGTAGGGCATCGTGGCCAGGATCCCGGTGAACGCCACCGCGAGGCCGAGGCCCCGCGAGCCGTACCGGCCCCGGATGAAGTCGGCCGGGGTGACGTAGTTGTGCCTGCGGGCGACCGACCACAGCCGTGGCACGAAGATGAACACGATCGGGAAGGTCATGACCGAGTAGGACAGCGCGTAGAACCCGTATGCGCCGGTCGCGTACACCAGCGCGGGCACCGCGATGAACGTGTAGGCGGTATAGATGTCGCCGCCGAGCAGGAACCAGCTGATGAACCCGCCGAACCCGCGTCCGCCGAGGCCCCACTGGTGCAGGTTTAACAGGTCTTCTGCAGGGCGCCACCTGGCCGCTGCGAACCCGGCAACGGTGACGATCAGGAAGCAGACGACGACGATCGTGAACGCCACGGCGTTGATGTGGTTCACCTGGCCACCTCCCCGTTCCCGCTGGCTGCGCGTGCGGCAGGCGCTGGCTTGTTTCGCAGCAGCAGGTAGGTGCTCGCGCAGAGGATGGCGATCACCGGCACCGAGACGAGCAGGTACCAGTAGAAGAACGGGAAGGCACCCCACTTCGGGTTGGTGCGCGCGTAGATCGGCACGACCAGCGGGATCGCGATCGCCACCACGATCAGTATCGTGGCGATCACCCACACTGCGGGGCTCCTGCGGGGGGGATTGGACTGGGCCATCGCATTCCTCTCCAGGGGTAGGTGATGCGCACCGGCAGCCTGTCCCCTCCCCGAAACCGGGCTGCTGCGTGCAAACGAATGCGCTATGACATTTTTCACAATGGTGCATCCTCGCGGCCTGACCGGCAATAGGGCGTTTCCGGCGTGTTACGGGTCCTCAGGCGTGGCTGGGCCCCGGTGGACGCCCCTGGCCGCGCTGGCCGGCCGGGCGGCCGGGCATGGCCGGCCGCGTGCCAGGGGTAGCCTTTCCGGGTGCGTCTCACTGAGTTCTGGGATCGGATGCGCGCGCAATTCGGCGAGGCGTACGCGGCGAGCGTAGCCAAGGACCAGGTGCTCGCCGTGCTCGGCGACCGCACCGTGAACCAGGCTCTTGCCGACGGCGAGGACGCCAAGACCGTCTGGCGCGCCGTGTGCGAGACCTTCGACGTCCCCCAGCGGCTCCGCTGATCCCGTGAGCTCCGGCAGCGGTCGCGCTGGTCCGGTGGGTTCTCTCAGCGGTCGCGCTGATCGGGCGGGTTCCCCCAGCGATCCGGCGGATTCCCGCAGCGATCCGGCGGGCTCCCGCAGCGATCCGGCGGGCTCCCCAGGCCGCCGCCTGGTGCTGGTGTCCGGGGCCCCGGGCTCGGGCAAGACCACCCTGGCCGAGCCGCTGGCGGCCGAGCTCGGCTTCGCGCTGCTGCGCAAGGACCGGATCAAGGAGACGCTGCACGACGCCCTCGGGGCGCCAGTATCCGACCTGGCGTGGTCGAACCGGCTGGGGGCGGCCGCCATGGAACTGCTCTGGGCGCTGGCCGCCGACGCCCCGGCCGTGGTGCTCGAGGCGAACTTCCGGCCGCGCCACGCCTACGAACGGAGCCGGATCTCCGCGCTCTCGGCGCGACCGGTCGAGGTGAACTGCGTCTGCCCGCCGGAACTCGCCGCCCGCCGCTACGCCGAGCGCGCCCCGGCCTCGCACCCGGTGCACGTGGTGACCAGGCTGACCCCGGACATGCTCGCCGAGTTCGACCGGCCGGTGGGCATCGGGGAGCTGATCACTGTGGACACGACCGCTCCCGTCGACGTCGTGGCGCTGGCCAAACGCGTCCTGGCCAGCCTGCCGGCACTCATCTGACGTCGTGGTGGCGAAATTTCGACCGTATCGGCGTGTCGTACTCATGATCGAACAGCTGTTCGTCTAGAGTAAGACCGGTGGCCGGTCCCGCGCGAGATTCCGGGTTGCGTCCCGGGCTGCATCGAGTGGCGACATGCCGGGCGACGCGGCCCCGGCATCCCGGAAATTGTCGGTGGGGGCGCGTAACGTCGGGCCCGACAGCGAGACGGGCTGCTGGATAAGGCCTTTGAGAGCACCGGGCACCATCGATTGCACCACGGCAGCACGGCCGGGCGGGAAGCCCCTGATCCCACAGGAGTTCACATGGCACCGAACGACAGGGCGGGCAGCAAGGGCGGCGACAGGGAGAGGTCCCTGGAGACCGCGCTCGCCCAGATCGAACGGCAGTTCGGCAGGGGCGCGATCATGCGACTCGGCGACGACACCCGCGCCCCGGTGGAGGTGATCCCGACCGGCTCCATCGCACTCGACGTAGCGCTCGGAATCGGTGGTCTCCCACGTGGCCGAATTGTGGAAATATACGGACCGGAGAGTAGCGGGAAAACAACAGTGGCCCTTCATGCGGTCGCTAACGCGCAAAAGGCGGACGGGATAGCCGCGTTTATCGATGCCGAGCATGCGCTGGATCCTGAATACGCCAAGAAACTCGGTGTCGACACCGACGCACTGCTCGTCTCCCAGCCGGACACCGGCGAGCAGGCCCTGGAGATGGCCGACATGCTCATCCGCTCTTCGGCCATCGACGTCATCGTCATCGACTCCGTGGCTGCTCTCGTGCCCCGCGCCGAGATCGAGGGCGAGATGGGGGACAGCCACGTCGGCCTTCAGGCCCGTCTCATGTCCCAGGCCCTCCGCAAGATCGCAGGTGCGCTGAACCAGAACAAGACCACCGCAATTTTCATCAACCAATTGCGGGAAAAAATAGGAGTTATGTTCGGGTGCATGTCCTATGACACACGGGTAACCCTTGCCGACGGAACCCAGGAGAAAATCGGTAAGATCGTAAATCAGCGACTGGATGTCGAGGTTCTTTCCTACGATCCCGAGACCGGGCGCGTCGCCCCCCGCCGGATAGTCAACTGGTTCAACAACGGCCGGACCGATCAATTCCTTCAGTTCACCGTGGCAAAGTCGGGCGGAAATGGCAGGGCCCAGTTCGCGGCGACCGAGAACCACCTGATCCGGACGCCTGGCGGCTGGCGCCCTGCGGGGGAACTCATCGTCGGTGACCGGGTGGTCGTCATGGAGCCGAAGCGGCTGAGCGACCAGCAGATGCAGCTGATCCTCGGCTCGCTCATGGGCGACGGGAATCTGTCGCCAAACACTCGTGGCCGGTCGGGAACCCGGTTCCGGATGGGGCACGGCGCCAAGCAGGCCGCATACCTGGACTGGAAGATCTCGCTCCTCGGCAACATCGGATGTACTCGGACCTCGAACGCCAAAGGCGCGGTCTTCGCCGACTTCACGCCCCTGCCTGAACTGGCCGAGGTTCATGATGCTGTCTACTTCGGTGACGGCAAGAAGCATCTGAGCTGGGACTACCTGAAGCAACTCACACCGTTCGCGCTGGCTGTCTGGTACATGGACGATGGCTGCTTCACTCTTCGGTCGAAGGGCCTCCAGGAAAGAACGCAAGGCGGCACCGGCCGGATCGAGATCTGCGTCGAGGCAATGAGTCCAGGTTCTCGAGAGCGGCTGGCACAACACCTGCGGGACACCTACGGCTTGGATGTCAAGCTCCGTGCCAGCGGCTCAGCCCGAAAGGCAGTACTCCAGTTCACTACGCCAGCCTCGGAGAAGTTCCAGAAGCTCGTAGCTCCCTTCGTGCATCCCTCCATGCAGTACAAGCTGCTGCCGCGCTTTTACGGGCAGTTCGACGTCAAGGCACAGTTTGCGGTCGTGGAGCAGCAGCTGGCGGGCGCCAGGATCCTGGATATCCGCGTCAAGCCGCCAACGCGCTCGATGAGCAGATTCGACATCGAGGTGGAAGGTCACCACAACTACTTCGTCGACGGAGTCATGGTCCACAACAGTCCGGAAACGACCTCCGGCGGGAAGGCGCTAAAGTTTTATGCGTCAATGCGGCTTGATATTCGACGAATTGAGACACTTAAAGATGGTACGGATTCGGTAGGTAATCGTACGCGTGTTAAAGTGGTAAAGAATAAACTAAGCCCACCTTTCAAAACAGCCGAATTTGATATCCTATACGGTGTGGGAATTAGCCGCGAAGGCAGCCTGATCGACCTCGGGGTGGAGCAGTCGATCGTGCGTAAGTCCGGCGCCTGGTACACCTACGAGGGCGACCAGCTCGGCCAGGGCAAGGAGAACGCGAGGAACTTCCTGCGCGACAACCCGGACGTCGCCAACGAGATCGAGAAGAAGATCAAGGAGAAGCTGGGCGTCGGCGCGCGCATCGATGCGGATTCACCGGGTCCGGGTCCGGGGCCGGGGCCCGGTGCCGGCGTGGGTGCCGAGACGGCCCCGGCTGCCGGGCTCAAGGTGGTCTCCGGCGGTGGCAACTAGGCGGCGGACGTCGGCCGGGGCCGTTGGCAGGCGTCGCGGTCCCGGCATCGGCACCGACACCGACTCTGGCCCCCTCGGCGATTCGGACGGCCTCGGCCGTGGCGCCGGTACTTACCCCGGTCCCGTCGATGGTTCGGGCGGCCCCGGCAGCGGGGACGCGGAGAGCGATCCTGAGGCGGTGGCACGGCAGATCTGCTTGCGGATGCTCACGGCCGCGCCGAGAACGCGCGCACAGCTTGCGGCCGCGCTGCGGCGGCGCGGGGTGCCGGACGAGGCGGCTGACGCGGTGCTCGGACGGTTCGCCGACGTGAAGCTGATCGATGACGCCATGTTCGCCACCGCCTGGGTGGAGTCCCGGCACCATGGCCGGGGGCTGTCCGGCCGCGCGCTCGCGGCGGAACTGCGGCACCAGGGGGTGGCCTCGGAGGACATCCGGGCCGCGGTCGACCGCCTTGGCCCGGAGCAGGAGATCGCCACGGCGCGCAGCCTGGTCGCGCGCAGGCTGGCGGCGACCAGGGGGCAGCCGACGCCCGCGCGGGTGCGGCGGCTGGTCGGCGTGCTGGCCAGGAAGGGGTACTCGCAGGCTCTCGCCTACCGGGTGGCTCGTGAGGCGCTCGAGCAGGAGGGCGTTGACCTGGTCGCGGCGGGGATTGACCTGTCCGAAGCGCCGGACGAGCCGGCCGAGGACCTGTCCGCCGGAGGGCTTCTGGAGCCCTGAAACGGCACCCAAACAACGAAGATCGCCGACTCCATGCTTGCCCAAATCGTTATCTACGCTTAGCCTCACGGCAGCGAGGGTTTTACTCCGCGTAGGGCGGATCGACCGAGATGAACGAGACTGGTTACGAGCACCGGGCGCTACCGGACCGGCGAGATGGTCCTGTTTTGTCCGATTGCTGTGAGCGTTCGGCGTGGCTGGCCAGTTGCGGCTGGCCTCAGTCCGGGCCAGGCATGGGCCTGGCTGATCCCGGTACCTACAGGAGGGAGGGCTAGACCGGGCTGAGCCGATCGGTCAGACGACCGGTCGTGGCATCGGGACGGCAGCGCAACCGGAGGCGGGACCGGGCAGCGGTGCCGAGAGCGGCGATGCCGGGCGGCAGGCGGTCGCCGCGTGGCTGGATGGCGGCCAGGCGGCGATGCCAGCACGGACCGTGCCGTGCGTGCTGCCCGTCTCTCCGGGCGAGCCGCGTGCATCGCCGTCCCGCGGGGCGGCGGTGACGTCCGGCGCGCAGTGCAACCCCTCGCTGCAGGGCAGGCTCCTGTTGCCGAGCCAAGGCGACAGGCAGGCCGCGAGCAGGAAGGGGTGAACCGTGGGCAACGGGATCGGGCTCATCTTGGCGATCGTGCTGGCGCTCGCGCTGGTCGCTTGCCTGTCTGTGCTGGTCTTCGTGATTCGCCGATCCCCCAGGATCGTGGCCCAGAGCAGCCCACCGGAGAGCCTCGGCGAGCAGGCCGGCGCCGGCACGCAGCGGCAGCTGGACGAGGCGGTTCGCCAGGCGGATCAGGTCCGCGCCCGGGCCGAGTCCGACGCGGCCGCGATCATGCGTCAGGCCGAGACCGCCGCCGAGCAGGTCGCCCAGGGGCGCCGCGAGGTAGAAGACGAGATCCGGGCCGTCAAGGACGAGGTCAGGCAGCTCCGCGGGGACCTGGAACGCAGGGAAACCAGGCTGGCCGAGCGGGAGGAGCGGATCGACCAGGAGGCCCGCAGGATCGACCAGCGGTCGGCCGACCTGGACCGCGTCCAGCATGAGCTCGACACGCGCGGCAAGGAGCTGGACCGGCTGGACGACGAGCGGCGTGAGCTGCTGGAGCGGGTGGCCGGCCTGACCGCCGACCAGGCAAAGGCGGAGCTGGTCGCCGGCATCGAGAACCAGGCGAAGCGCGAGGCCGCGCTGATCGTGAGGGACATCGAGAACGAGGCGCGGGCGGACGGCCAGACCCGCGCACGCAAGATCATCACCCTGGCCATTCAGCGCCTGGCCAGCGAGCAGACCAGCGAGTCCGTGGTGTCCGTGCTGCACCTGCCAGGGGACGAGATGAAGGGCCGGATCATCGGCCGCGAGGGCCGCAACATCCGGGCGTTCGAGACCGTCACCGGCGTCAACCTGATCATCGACGACACGCCCGAGGCCGTGCTGCTGTCCTGTTTCGACCCGGTGCGGCGTGAGGTCGGCAGGCTGACCCTGGAGCGCCTGGTGCTCGACGGCCGGATTCACCCGCAGCGCATCGAGGAAGCCTACGACCGGAGCAAGGCAGAGATCGAGCAGCTGTGCGTCAAGGCCGGCGAGGACGCGCTGGTAGACGTGGGCATCACCGACCTGCACCCGGAGCTCACCAACCTGCTCGGCACGCTCCGCTACCGCACCTCGTACGGCCAGAACGTGCTCAAGCACCTGGTCGAGTCCGCGCACATCGCCGGGATGATGGCCAGCGAGCTGGGCATGGACCCATCCTTGATGAAACGCTGCGCGGTCCTGCACGACATCGGCAAGGCGCTGACCCACGAAGTCCAGGGCAGCCACGCGCTGATCGGCGCGGAGATCGCCCGCAAGTACGGCGAGCCTGAGGACGTGGTGCACGCGATCGAGGCGCACCACAACGAGGTCGAGGTGCGCACGGTCGAGGCGGTGCTGACCCAGGCGGCGGACGCGATCAGCGGCGGCCGCCCCGGTGCCCGCCGGGAATCCCTCGAGGCGTACATCAAGCGGCTGGAGCGCCTCGAGCAGATCGCGCTGGCGCAGGACGGCGTCGAGAAGGTGTTCGCGATGCAGGCCGGCCGGGAGATCCGGGTCATGGTCAAACCGGGCGAAATCGACGACATCCAGGCACAGGTCATCGCCAGGGACGTGGCGAAGCAGGTCGAGGACGAGCTGACCTATCCCGGCCAGATCCGGGTCACCGTCGTCAGGGAGTCGCGCGCCATCGAGTTCGCGCGCTAGCCATCGGTCAGCTTGACCACGGGCACGCCCGGCGGCGTGAAGCCGAGGATCTGCCCGTAGAAGGAAAGCTCGGCCTCCAGCGCTGTCGTGACCGACTCGGCCCGCCGGAACCCGTGCGATTCGCCCTCGAACGCGATGTAGGCGTGGCGGATGTGGCGGGCGGCGAGGTTCCTGGCGATGCTCTCGGACTGCTCCGGCGGGACTATCGGGTCGTCCAGACCCTGCAAAAGCAGGATCGGGCAGGTCTTATCGGTGACGTGGCCCACCGGCGCGCGCTCGGCGTAGACGGTCTCGAACCCGGGCAGCGGCCCGATCAGCCCGTCCAGGTAGCGTGACTCGAAGTCGTGCGTGTGCTGGGCGAACGCGGTCAGGTCGGCCACACCGTAGTAGGAGGCAGCCGCGCCGAACACGGCGCCGTCGGCGGTGCCCGTGGTGACCGCGGCCAGCGCGGTCCAGCCTCCGGCGGAGCCGCCGCGGATCGCCAGCCGGGCCGGGTCAGCCTCGCCCTGCTCGGCCAGCGAGCGCGCCGCGGCCACGGCGTCCTCGACGTCGACGACGCCCCACTGGCGGCGCAGCCGCTCCCGGTAGAGGCGGCCGTAGCCGGTGGAACCGCCGTAGTTCACGTCGATGATCCCGATGCCGCGGCTGGTGAAGTACGCCTTCTCCAGGTCGAGCAGGCCGACGACGTTTGCGGTGGGACCGCCGTGCACCCACACCACGTACGGCGGGCGCTCGCCCTCCGGGCCCTGCGCATCGGGGTTGGCCGGCGGGTACACCAGCGCGTGCACGACCCGGCCGTACTTGCCGTCCACCTCGACGTGGCGCGGAACCGGCACGTAGGCCTCGTCCACGCTCTCGTCCAGCTCGGAGCGCAGCACCTCGAGGCGAGACGTGGCCGTGTCCACCCGGACCACCGACAGCGGCTGCGTCGGGCCGCCGGCCAGGGCCGCGATCACGGTGCCGTCCGCGGAGAGCGCCGGCGCGAACTCGGTCATCGGCAGGTCGAGGTCGGTCAGCTCGGAGGTGTCCGGATCCAGCACGCCGAGCCGCATGCCGCCGCGGCCGTGGGTGACCGCCAGCCGCCCGTCGCCGAGCACGGCGAACGGCCGCCCGCCGAGCTGCCAGAGCGGGCCAGCGAACTCCTCCTCGGCCGGGTACAGCGCCTGCGGGGGCTCGCCGGTCAGCCCGACCTGGTAGATGTTCCACCAGCCGGTCCAGTCCGTCACCACGTACAGGCTGGTGTTATCCCGCCAGGCGGGAGCGAGCACCGACTCGCGCAGGCCGCCCTTGACCAGCCTGCCCTGGCCAACGGTCTGTTTCCCGCCCGGCCCTCCCTCGCCAGGCCCCCCCTCACCCTTCGCTCCCTCGCTGACCGAGGCGACCCTGAGCTCGGTTCCGTCCCACGGCATGTGCGGGTGATTCCACGAGATCCAGGCCAGGCGGGTGCCGTCGGGCGACGGCGTCGGGAACGCGAAGAAGTCGGTTCCGGTCACCAGCTGCCGGACCCCCGACGGGTCGTCGGCGGCGGTGCCGTCCAGCGGCACGGCCACGATCGCCCGGGTGACCTTGCCGTTGAAGTGCTGCTCCTGCACACACCAGATCTCACGGCGGTTCGGGCCGAGCGCGAAGTCGCAGTAGCGCAGCCCGGCCTGGTCCAGGTGCGCGGCGACCGGATCCGGGGTAATCGGGTGCGGCTGCTGCTTGCCGTCGGCGACGTCTGGCTCGGCCACGTAGAGGCGCTGATCAGCGTAGTTGGCGAACACGATCGCGTGGCCGCGCGGCGCACGCCCGCCGGACCCGGCCGGCCGCACCGACGAGCGGGGGACCGGCAGGTAGGACAGGCCGCCGTACTCGTGCACGCGGGAGCGGGCGTTCCACGGCGCAGGCAGCAGGTCCGCCAGCTTGCCGCCGGCCGCGCGGTGCACCACCGTTACCCGGCCGCCCTCCTCCGGCCGGCCCTCCTGCCACCACACCTCGCCACCGATGACGGTCGGGAAACCGATCCGCAGCCGACCACGGGCCACGTCAGCCGCCGTGACCGGAGACGGCCACGCGCCGAACGGGACGCGCGGGAGCTCCGCCATATCCTCGGCGGGCCGTTCCGTTCCGGCCCCTTCTTCTGGTCTGTCTGTCGGATCCTTTGCGTCGCCCGCCCTGTGTGTCATAGGGATATGGTGCACCACTGGGCAGGCCGGCCCACCGGAGATTCGTTACAAGGTCATCTACGAAAGTGGAAACCCGGGAATTAACCTCGGGCGGGGCGCTCCCGGGCGCCCGGTCTTGGCCCTGCGGCGCCCACCCCGGCTAGATTAAACGGGTGGCTAACGCGGCCCGCTCACCGGGAACCTACGAGATACGCACCTACGGGTGCCAGATGAACATGCATGACTCCGAGCGCCTGGCCGGCCTGCTCGAGGACGCCGGGTACCGTCGCGCGGCCGCGGGCGCCACGCCCGACGTGATCGTGTTCAACACCTGTGCGGTGCGCGAGAACGCCGACAACCGCCTGTACGGAAACCTCGGCCAGCTGCTCCCGGTCAAGAACACCCATCCCGGCCTGCAGATCGCGGTCGGCGGATGCCTGGCGCAGAAGGACCGCGAGGTGATCACCGACCGGGCTCCCTGGGTGGACGTCGTCTTTGGCACGCACAACATCGGCTCCCTGCCCGCGCTGCTGGACCGGGCCAGGGTGCAGCAGCGGGCACAGGTGGAGATCGTTGAGTCGCTGGAGCGCTTCCCCTCGGTGCTGCCCACCCGCCGCGAGTCGGCCTACTCCGCGTGGGTCGCCATCTCGGTCGGCTGCAACAACACGTGCACGTTCTGCATCGTGCCGAGCCTGCGCGGCCGCGAGGAGGACCGCCGGCCGGGGGACGTGCTCGCCGAGATACGGGCGCTGGTCGCCGACGGCGCGGTCGAGGTCACCCTGCTCGGGCAGAACGTCAACTCCTACGGGACGGCCTTCGGTGACCGGCTCGCGTTCTCCAAGCTGCTGCGCGCCTGCGGGGAGATCGAGGGCCTGGAGCGGGTCAGGTTCACCTCGCCGCACCCGCGAGACTTCACCGACGACGTCATCGAGGCGATGGCGCAGACGCCGAACGTCATGCCGCAGCTGCACATGCCGCTGCAGTCCGGCTCGGACGCGGTGCTGCGGGCGATGCGGCGCGCCTACCGCAGGGACAAGTACCTGGCGATCCTGGGCAAGGTCCGCGCGGCGATCCCGGACGCGGCGATCACGACCGACATCATCGTCGGATTCCCCGGCGAGACCGAGAGCGACTTCGCCGACACCCTGGACGTGGTGCGGCGGGCCAGGTTCGCCGGGGCGTTCACGTTCCGCTACTCGATCCGGCCGGGGACCCCGGCCGCGGCGATGCGCGCCCAGCTTCCCGCCGAGGTGGTGCAGGACCGGTACGAGCGGCTCACCGCGCTGGTCGAGGAGACGTCGCTGGACGGGAACCGCCGGTTCGCCGGGCGTGAGGTTGAGGTCCTGGTCGCCGACGGCGAGGGGCGCAAGGACCAGGTGACGCGCCGGATGTCCGGCCGGGCGCGGGACAACCGGCTGGTGCACTTCGCGCCGTGGGGTCCGGCGGGGGACTCCGGCGGGTCGTCCCCCCGGGCTAGCACCGCGCCTCGCCCGGGCGACGTCGTCACGACCGTGGTCACCCGCGCGGCGCCGCACTACCTGATCGCGGACGGCGGGCCGCTGTCGGTCCGGCGGACCAGCGGCGGTGACGCGTGGGAGGCTCGCCGGGCCCGCGTGGACGGTCCCGGCTCCGCAGGCGGTGGCTCCGGATTCGGCGGATCAGCGGGCGGCGGCCCGGGGGGCGACGGCGGCTCCCGCAGTTCGGGCGGGCGGGTGCTGCTCGGCATGCCG
>JASHOI010000530.1 GCA_030041195.1 Streptosporangiaceae bacterium
GCGATCCGCAGGTCGGCCGCGGCGGCAAGCTGGGCCCCGCCGCCGACCGCCGGGCCGCCGACCACGGCGATCACCGGGCCCGCCCGGGTGATCATGTGCTCGTAGCACTCGTACAGCAGATCCGAGACCGCGGCGCGGTCGGCCATGGGCAGCGAAAGGTCGGCTCCGGCGCAGAACACCCGCGGGTCGGCGCTGCCCAGCAGCACCACGGCGTCGCCGTCCGCCCGCATGGCCTCGGTCAGCGCGGTGACCATGCCGGGGACCAGCGCGTTGCGCTGATCCGGGCGCGACAGCAGGATCCGCAGGTAACCGGCGCTGCTGCGCTCGGCCACAACGTTCGGGTGCGGCATGTCCGGCTCCTGCTGAAATATGGTATACCAAAATGAGATCTTATCTCTGGCCGCCGGGCCACCGGGGCGCGGGAGGAGCGTGTTGAAGCCAGCGCCGTTTACCTACCACGTCGCCCATGACGTCGCCGAGGCGGTCGCGCTGCTGACCGAGCTCGGCGAGGACGCGAAGGTCCTGGCGGGCGGGCAGAGCCTGGTGCCGATGATGAACTTCCGGCTGGCCCGGCCGAGCGCGCTGGTCGACATCACCCGCATCCCCGGCCTGGACTACCTGCGGGCCGGACCGGACGGCCTGCACGTCGGCGCGCTGGCCCGGCACCGCGCCGTGGAGACCACAACGGACCCGGCCGTGCTGGCCGGGTTCGGGGTGCTGCCGCGCTCGGCGCACTGGATCGGCCACTACCCGATCCGGTCCCGCGGCACCTTCGGCGGCAGCATCGCGCACGCCGACTCGACCGCGGAGTGGTGCATCCTGGCCGTGCTGCTCGGCGCGCGGGTCGTGCTGGCCGGCCCGGGCGGGCAGCGCCAGGTCGCGGCCGGGGAGTTCTTCGAGGGTTTCTTCAGCACCGCGGCGGGTCCGGACGAGGTGATCACCGAGGTATGGTTCCCGGCCCCGGCGCCGCACGCGGCGCTCACCGAGTTCGCGCCACGGCAGGGCGACTTCGCGACCGTGGCGGCCGCCGTATCGGTGAACCTCGACGGCGAGGCCGGCCCGGACGGCACGGACCGCGCCGAGAGCAACGGCCAGCCAGAGGGCGGCGTGCTCCGGGAGGCGCGGATCGTGCTCGGCGGGGTCAGCCCGGCGCCGTTCGTGGTGGACGCAACCAGCCTGGCCGGCCAGCCGGCAGCCTCCGGGACCTGGCGCGAGGCCGGGGAACTCGCGGCGGCCCAGATCGACCCGCCGGAGGACGAGAGCGGCGACGCCCGGTACCGCAGGCGGCTGACCGCGACCCTGGTCGCGCGGGCGCTCGCCGAGGCGAGCCGGCGATGAGCCGCGAGGCACGCCTGAACCCCGAGTCCGGCCGCTGGGTCGGCGCATCCGTGCCGCGCAAGGAAGACCCCCGGATGCTGCTCGGCCGCGGCCGGTTCGTCGGCGACCTGACCAGGGCCGGGATGCTGCACGCGGCGTTCGTCCGCAGCCCGTTTCCGGCGGCTGAGGTGACCGGGATTGACACGTCGGAGGCCGTCGCGCTGCCGGGCGTCGCGGCCGCGTTCACCGCGGGCGACCTCGGTCACCCGTACCTGATGGCGATGCTGGAACGGGACGAGTTCACGCCCACCCGGATGCCGCTGCTGGCCGGGGACCAGGTCCGGTTTGCTGGCGAGCCGGTCGCGATGGTGCTGGCCGCCGACCCCTACGCCGCGCAGGACGCCGCCGAGCTGGTGGACGTCGGCTGGAACCCGCTCGAGGCGATCCCCGGCATCGAAGCGGCGAGGGCAGCCAGCGCCCGGCAGCTCCACGACGGCCTCCAGGGGAACTGCCTGGTCGACCTGACCATGTTCGACGACCCCGGGCTGCCCGGCATCTTCGCGGCCGCGCCGGTCGTGATCGACGCGGTGTTCACCAGCGCCCGGGTGGCGGCGCTGCCGCTCGAGGGCCGCGCCTGCCTGGCCGAGTGGGACGACCGCGACCAGCAGCTGGTCCTGCACGTGTCCACCCAGGTGCCACACCAGGTGCGGTCCGGCGTGGCGCAGGCCCTGGGCGTCCCGGAGCACGGCGTGCGGGTGATCGCCCCGGACGTCGGCGGCGGGTTCGGGCTCAAGTGCGTGGTCGGCAGGGAAGAGATCGCGGTGGCCGACGCGGCGCGGCGGCTGCGCCGGCCGGTGTCCTGGGTCGAGGACCGCCAGGAGAACCTCACCGCCTCGTTCCACGGCCACGAGCAGCGCTACCAGGTGCGCGCCGGGTTCGGCCGCGACGGCGCGATCCTCGGGCTCGCCGCCGAGATCGACTGCGACGTGGGCGCGTACTCGGCGTTCCCGTTCACGTCGGCGGTCGAGCCGCTGATGGCGTGCACCGAGCTGCCGGGCATCTACAAGATCCCCGCCTACCGGGCCCGGGGCCGCGCGGTCGCGACCAACAAGGCGCCCACCGCGCCGTACCGCGGGGTGTCCCGGCCGCAGCTCGTGCTGGTCATGGAGCGGCTGATGGAGAAGGCGGCCGCCGAACTCGGCATCGACCCGCTCGACGTCCGCCGCCGCAACATGATCAGCCCCGGCGAGTTCCCCTACACCGGCGTCAACGGCATCAGCTATGACGAGGGCAGTTACCGGGAGTCGCTTGATCTGGCCGAGCGGCAGGTCAGAGAGACTTTCCGGAACGTGACGCCCGCGGGTGAGTCCGGCCTGCTGGCCGGCGTGGGCTACGCGTGTTTCTCGGAGCGCACCGCGTACGGCACGCCCACGATGTCGCAGCGCCGGATGGCGATGACGCCCGGCTACGACACCGCGATGGTGCGGATGGACCCGTCCGGCGAGGTCATCGTCACGACGGGCACGTGCGGCCACGGCCAGGGTCACGAGACCACGTTCGCGCAGATCGTGGCCGACCGGCTGGGCGTGCACCCGGCGCAGGTCCGGCTGCGGCAGGGCGACACCGACCTGGCGTCCTACGGCTGGGGCACCTGGGGCAGCCGCTCGATCGTGATCGGCGGTGGCGCGGCCGACCGCGCCGCCGTCGTGGTCGCCCGCCAGCTGCGCCAGGTGGCCGCGCACCTGCTCGAGGCCAGCGCGGACGACATCGAGCTGGCCGAGGGCTCGGCGCGGGTGCGCGGCGACGCGGGATCGGGCCTGCCAATCTCCGAGCTGGCCCGGATCGTGCACTTCCAGACGCACCGGCTGCCGGAGGAACTCCGCTACGGGCTGGAGGCCAGGGCCAGCTTCGACCCGCCCGGCACGTTCTCCAACGCGTGCCACGCGGCGATGGTGACCGTCGACCCCGGCACCGGCGAGATCCGGCTCCGCCGGTACCTGGTGGTCGAGGACTGCGGCGTGGTGATCAATCCGATGATCGTGGACGGCCAGGTCAGCGGCGGCGTGGCGCAGGGCGTGGGCGCCGCGCTGCTGGAACGGATCCGCTACAGCGAGGACGGCCAGCCGGGCAGCACAACGCTGATGGACTACCTGGCCCCGACCGCGGCGGAGCTGTGCCCAGTCCAGATCACGCACCTGGAGACCGCCTCGCCGTTCAGCGAGACCGGCGCCAAGGGCATGGGCGAGGGCGGCATGATCGGGGCGCCCGCCGCCGTGCTGAACGCGATCAACGACGCACTGCGGCCGGCCGGGATCTCGTTCGACCACGTGCCGGTGCTCCCGGCCGAGGTCTGCGCGGCGCTGGCCGGCGACGCGGTCGCCGCGGGCGGGCCGGGCG
>JASHOI010000531.1 GCA_030041195.1 Streptosporangiaceae bacterium
GGCCGCGCCCCCGGTGATCACCGACGCCGCGCGCTTGACCGCGGGCTCGGACTCGCCGGTGAACACCGCCTGGCTCACGGCCAGATCATCCGTGCGCAGCAGCCGCAGGTCGGCCGGCACCATGTCGCCCGCGGCCAACTGCACCACGTCGCCGGGCACGAGCTGGTCGACGGGCAGCTCGCGGGCGACGGGCGCGGATCCCGGCGACGCGCGCCTGACCACGGTGGCGGTCGTCGCCACCATGGCGCGCAGCGCCGCGGCGGCCCGGTCGGACCGGCACTCCGTGGTGACCCGCAGCAGGCAGCTGATCACCGCCATCGCGGTGATCACCGCTGCGCCGTCCAGGTCGCCGGTTGCCGCCGACACCACGGTCAGGCAGATCAGGATCACGACGAACGGGTTGCGGATCGCGGCAGCCGTCCGGGTGGCCCAGTTCGCCCGGCCGTTGACCACGATCGCGTTGTCACCGAGCCGCGCCAGCCGGATCTGCGCCTCGGTCTCGTCCAGCCCGCGCCGGGTGGAATCCAGCCCGCGCAGCACCTGCAGCGGCGGCGCCGCCGCGCAGGAGGCCAGGCTGCGGCGCGCCGCGGCGGTTCCGGTGCGCGACGGCGGCACGACCGCAGGTTCCCGGACCCCGGTCTGGTCCATGGGCAGGTCAGGCGCCCAGGCCACCACGCCGCTCCTGGTCGGCGGGCGCTTGAAGCAGCTGCTCGACGGCCAGCTCAACGATCGTGGCCACGTTCGGGTCGGCGACCAGGTAGACCTGGCGCCTGCCCTCCCGCCGCGACCGCACCAAGCCCGCAAGCTTCAGCTTGGCCAGGTGCTGGCTCACGGCCTGCAGCGTCCCGCCCACGGCGTCGGCCAGGCCGCCGACGTCCATCTCGCCGTGCGCAAGGATCCACACGATGTGCAGCCGCATCGTGGACGCCAGCAGGCCGAACCGGGCCGCGGCAAGCTGCAGCAGCTCCGGGGACGGCTCAGCGTCGTCAAGGGTCACGGACCGAGCCCTCCCGGATGTCGCGGCCTGCTCAGGCATGCAGCTGCCAGGCCAGTCAATCAGGATCGGCGGGCGGGCGGCTGCCGGTCGGTCATAGTCCGTGCTCGAGCGTGGCGGCGAGTTCCGGTATGAACTGGGTCTTGTTGTCCCAGTAGTTGTGCGCCTGCAGCCCGCCTCCCGAGCTGTTCGCCAGGTTGTCCACCTCGTGGTCGGTGATCGGCACCGGCTCCTGGCAGCCCTCGTCGCGGACCGCCCAGAACAGCCCGAGGTCGTCGGCGATCCTCGGCACGACGGGCTTGCCGAAGTGCCAGCTCGCCGGCTGGTCCAGCGGGTCGGCGACGGGGTCCTTCGGATCCCAGAAGTTCAGCCAGCTGCCCACGGCCCCGGTCGCGCCGACGTCGCTGCCCCAGGAGAACAGGTCGGCGTACTTGCGCAGCGGGCTGCCGGCCGTGACCAGCGCGTTCACTCGCGACGTCACCTGCGTCGGGCTCTGCTGCAGCGCGTCGTAGCTGGCCACGGTGCCCTGGCTGTGCGCGTTCACGACGACGTCCACCACATCGGGACGGGCGAGCAGCCGCCGCGCGGCTTCCCTGATGAATGCCCTGATGCTCTCGCGCAGGTCGTTCCTGCAGACGTACGCCACCACGTCGTCCTCGAGCGTCATGACCGTGCCCAGCAGGCCGCCGCCCGGCTTGTTGGCCGCCAGGTCCGGGTGCAGGAACCCGAAGATCGAGAACCTGTGCGCGGCGACCAGGTCGGTCCGCGGCCGCAGCGATATCGGCGCGCCCATCAGCGCGCCCTTCTCATGCAGCGCCGCCCAGGTGTCGCCGCACACCAGCCTCATCGCGCCGGCCACCGAGGCGTACTGCCCGAGGAGCAGCCCTGCCTCGCAGACGGTCCCCGTCCCGGTGCCGAGCAGCGGGCCGACGTCCTCCAGCGAGGTGTAGATCAGCGCCACGTGTACGATCGGCCGGTCGGGCTCGCCTAACGGCTTGTCGGTGATGTCGAGGGCGCCGCCGTGCCAGCTGCCGATCCGGCTCAGCCCCCACTCGGTGTCGCGGGTTTTCGGCTTCGCGCTCATCACGTAGACCGGGCCGTCGGTCTCCGGCTGGCGGTTCGGATCGTTGCCGAGCTTGTCGCCCAGCACCTCGGCGAGATTGCGGTGCAGCCCGTCCGCGTAACCCGGTATGCCCGGCTCCGGTGGCTGCTGGAAACCGATGCCGTGCACGGTGAGCATGCAGATTTTCGGTGTAACGGCCATGACGCGCTCCTTGCGCCCGGCCGGCCCCCCCAGTTGTCATGGCCTTGACCCGGCCGGGATGTTGCCCCCAGTACTGCGCTGCTACATCCTCTCCAGAGCGCTGCCGGCTGTCCACTGATACCCGGAAAGCGAGAAGATTGCGCACGTGAGCGTCCTGATCACGAACATCGCAGAGCTGGTAACCAACGGCCAGGAACGCGACGCCGGCCCCCACCCGACCGCCCGCGGGCCGGACGGCTTCGCCGCCGTGGCCGACGCCGCGCTGGTGATCGAGCAAGGACGGGTGGCCTGGACCGGCCCGGCATCGCGGGCGCCCGCCGCCGACGAGATGGTCGACGCGGAGGGCCGGGCCGTGCTGCCCGGGTTCGTCGACTCGCACGCGCACCTGGTGTTCGCCGGGGAGCGCGGCGCGGAGTTCGCCGCCCGGATGGCCGGGCAGCCGTACCGGGCCGGCGGCATCCGCAGCACGGTGGCGGCGACCAGGGCGGCCAGCAGTGATCAGCTTCTGGGCAACCTGCGGAGGCTGGCCGCCGAGATGCTGGTCCAGGGAATCACCACATTCGAGTGCAAGTCCGGGTACGGGCTGACCGTGCCGGACGAGGAGCGCAGCGTAGCGATCGCCGCCGAGGTCACAAACGAGGTGACCTACCTGGGCGCGCACGTGGTCCCGCCGGAGTTCGACGGCGACCCTGCCGGGTACGTCGACCTGGTCTGCGGCGCGATGCTGGACGCCTGCGCACCACACGCCCGGTGGGTGGACGTGTTCTGCGAGCAGGGCGCCTTCGGCCGGGACGAGGCGGCGACCGTGCTGGCCGCCGGGATCGCCGCTGGGCTGCAACCACGGGTGCACGCCAACCAGCTGACCGCTGGGCCGGGTGTGCAGCTCGCGGTCGAGGTGGGTGCGGCCTCCGCCGACCACTGCAGCAACCTGACCGAGGCCGACGTCGAGGCGCTCGGGGCCTCGCCGACCGTGGCGACCCTGCTGCCCGGTGTGGAGTTCTCTACCCGGCACCCGTACCCGGACGCGCGCCGGCTGCTGGATGCCGGGGCGACGGTGGCGCTGGCGACCGACTGCAACCCGGGTTCGTGCTTCACCTCCAGCATGCCGCTGTGCATCGCGCTGGCCGTGCGGGAGATGCACATGACCACGCAGGAGGCCGTGTGGGCCGCGACAGCGGGCGGCGCCCGCGCGCTGCGCCGGACCGACGTGGGTCATCTGGGCATCGGCGCGAGTGCCGACCTCGTCATGATCGACGGGCCCTCCCACGCCTATCTTGCCTACCGGCCGGGCGTCCCGCTCGTCGCCGGGGTCTGGCGGGCGGGCCAGCGGCTGGTGTGACGACGGGAACCTAATCCCTCAGCGGCGTGAACGCGGACGGCGGTCACTCGTACCGGCCGTCAAAGCGGCTCCCCGTTTCTGCCTGAATAAAGCTGAGTCCGGTGACCGCTCCTTCTTCCACAATCCACCGGAGGGTGTAGGTCGCGCGATAGCTGGGTGGCCAGAATGAGGAGAACGCCCCGTCCTCGATGATTGACCATTCCCCACGCGAGGACCGGCCCTGCTCGACGTACGTCGTCTCGCCATCTGCGGTGAACACCTGAGTGGCACCGTCCTGAAAGCGCAAGGTAGCTGCGGTCAAGGCGTCCGGCATGTCCTTCGCCAGGACAAGGTCGCCGTTGGCCACCCTCAGGTCATCGAACCGACTCGACATCATCTTCTCCTGTCGCGACAACTGCACGGCGCGTCACTATCCCGGCTGCGATCGGAGGCTGACATCGTCAAGGTGGCTAGTTTCCCTGGCGCCTGCCGATGACTGATAGGGGTCGGTTCGTTACTCTGCGTGTTCTCTCAGGTAGCGTGCCCGCATGCGCAATCGGAGCCAGCCAGCCCGCGAGCTGACGCTCGAACTCGGCGAGGCCGACGAGTTCTTCGCCGACACCGAGCCCAACGTGGCGGCTGGCCGGCCCGCGTTGCCGTCCGGCATCGACCAGATCCGCGAGGAACTGGACGCGCACTCGCTGCCTGCCGCGCTCGCCACGGTGATCGTGCTGCCGCGCGCCCAGGTAAAACCCGGCCTTTCCTGCGATATCGCCACGGCCGTCGACCGCTACTGCGAGATGGGGATCGCCAAGGCCGAGAACGAGATCAGAACGCTGCGGCGGGAGGGCTTCCGGACACTGCTGATTGGATTGTCGCTGTTTGTCGTGTTCGTGAGCATCGCCGAGGCGCTGGTGCACACCGGCCTGCCCAGTCCGGTCAGGAACTTCCTCGGCGAGGACGGGCTGTTCATCGTCGTCGGCTGGGTCGGCCTGTGGTACCCGATCGAGACGCTGCTCTACAGCCGCCGGCCGTACCGCAGGGAGATAGCCGTGCTGCGGGTGATCCGCCGGATGCAGATCGAGATACGCGCGGCCGACTGACCCCGCCCGGCCGACTGAGCCAGCGCCCGGCGGCCCGGGCTTCCCCCGGTCACTGCGCCTGGGCGAACCACCATTGCTGGCCCTCGAGGTCGCTCGCGCCATAGTTGCGCTCGCCGTAATCCTGGTCGGCTGGCTCGCGCAGGATGCCGGCGCCCGCGGCCACTGCCCGCCCGTAGTGCGCGTCCACGTCGTCGACCCGGACGTAGATGCTCGACGTGACCTGGCCGAGGTGCGCCGCGCTCTTGTGACCGGGCGGGCTGCCCATCATGATCACCGCGTCGCCGAGCTCCATCTCGGCGTGGCGCACCGACCCGTCGGCGTCGGTGGTCCGCAGCCGCTCCTGGAAGCCGAACGCGCGGGCCAGCCAGTCCATGGCCGCCGGAGTGTCCTCGTAGTACAGGTAGGGGCACAGCGCCGGGTAGCGCAGTTCCGTGTTCTCGCTCATCAGCTGCTCCTTTCCGCTGTTTTGTGCTCGATGTGCCGCTGGTACCAGGGCAGCAGCAGCCGCCAGCCGTGCCTGGCGTGCCGCTCGGCCAGATCGGGCCGCAGCCGCTCCAGGCCGCGGTGCTCCAGGGTTACCCGGGTCCGGCCGCCGGCGTCCTCGAACGACACCTCGACCTCGGTCCCAAGCCCGTCGACGAACCCGAGCCTGCGGCCCGGCTCCCAGGCCGTGATCCGGCCCATCTCGCGTCCTTCCCCGGTGCCGAGGTCATAGACCTCGATCAGGCGGCCGCCGACGCCGGGCTCGAACCTGATGCCGAGCGCCCGGTCCGGGTCGGCGAACGTGTGCCGGTCCCTGACGTACCAGGAGTCGATCTCCTCGGTAAACACCGCGAACGCGGTCTCGGGCACGGCGTTGACTACCGCGGTGACCCGGACCGACGCTGGCTGGCTGGTCATGGCCGGTCTTGCCTCCTGTCGACGTGCTCGGCGAACGACCCGAGCTGCTCGGCCCAGTACGCCTGCACCTGGTCGAGCCAGGCCTGCAGGGCGGCGAACCGGTCCGGCCGCAGCCGGTACACGCGGCCGCGTGCGTCGTCGGCCAGGGTCTCGGCCTCGACGAGCCCGCTGGCGCGCAGGACCCGCAGGTGCCTGCTCAGGGCCGGCCGCGACATCGCGACGTCGTCGGCGAGCTCGCTGGCGCGGCGCGGCGCCTGCCGCAGCAGCTCCACCACCCGGCGGCGGGTCGGATCCGCCAGCGCAGCGAACGTGTCGTCGATACCCTCACCCACGCGTTAATTATTAATTCTAGCGTTAATCATTGTCAAGGCTGAGGCGGTCGCGATTTTTATCGATGAACCGATGGGCCTGTTCTATGCGGCCGATCGGTACATCGACGCGCTGCGCGGGGCGGGGCGGGGTCAGGCGAGGGGGAGGGAGGGGTACCTGCTGCGGAACCTGATCAGCGGCTGGCCGTCTTCGGCAAGGTAGGAGACGTCGAGCACGCTGGCGATCACCAGCAGGTGATCGCCCGCCTCGACCCGCTGAGTCGCCTCGCATTCCATGGCGGCCAGCCCGCCGGCCGGGATCAGCGCCCCGGAGTGCGGGCCGCGCTGGTGCGGCACGCCCTCGAGCAGCAGCCGAGCCCCCGGCCGCCCGGACGCGGCGAACCGGCCCGCCAGGGCCCGCTGGTCCGCCGCGAGCACGGTCACCGCGAACCCGTCGAGCCTGCCGAGCATCTCGGCCGGGTACGACCCCGCGATCAGCGAGATCAGCACCAGCGGGGGCTCCCCGGACACCGGGCAGAACGCGCTCACCGTCGTCCCGACGTCGTCCCGGCCGTCGGCCACCGTGACCAGGGTGACCCCCGAAGCGAACGCCGTCAGCACGTCCGCGATGGCCGGGCCAGACCGGGAGGGAGCTACGCGTTCTGTCACTCAAATGTCCAGGGGCCGGGCAGGATCAGCGGCCCGTAGGGCGTGAGGCCGGCCTTCGTGGCCAGCCGCCACACCGGTCCCCAGACCTCGGCGAGCACCGAGGCACCGGGCACCACGGCCGCCTGGCGGGAGTCCGCCGAGGAGGGCCGCAGCCGGTCAAACGGCGTGTTCCTCGGGTAGATGCGCAGCGGCGCGGTGGCGGGCAGGCCCGCGCGACGGCGCGCGATCGCCGCGGCCCGGTCCATGCCGCCGATCTCGTCCACCAGGCCGTTGGCGAGCGCGTCGGCGCCGGTCCACACCCGTCCCCTGGCCAGCTCGTGCACCCGTTCGGCCGACATCCGGCGGCCCTCGGCGACCTTGCCGGTGAAATCCGCATAGATGTGGTCAAGCCAGTCGTTGACCAGCGCCCACTCGTCCTCGGTGAACGGGCGGGTGGTCTTGAACATGTCCGAGTGCGCGCCCTCGGTGACCGAGTCCGTGGTCACCCCGGCCCGGCCGAGCAGCTCGCTGAGCACCGGCTTGCCGGACAGCACGCCAATGGAGCCGGTGATCGTGCCGGGCTGAGCCACGATCGCGTCGGCGGCCATCGCGATGAAGTAGCCCCCGGAGGCGGCGACGTCGCCCATGGACACCACCACCGGCTTGCCCGCGTTGCGGGCGCGCACGACCTCGCGCCAGATCGTGTCGGAGGCCACGTAGGAGCCGCCCGGGCTGTTGACCCGCAGCAGGATCGCCCGGGCGCCGTCATCGGCGGTGGCCGCGCGCAGCGCCGCGCTGATCGAGTCCGAGCCCATCGCGCCGCCGGACAGCGGGCCGCGGCCGCTGCGCCCGCGCCGGATCGGCCCGGTCGCGTAGATCAGCGCAACGTGCCGCTGCCTGGGGTTCGGCAGGGTGCGGGCCCGCTCGGCCAGCGCGCGCGAGCGCTGGTAACGGCCGAGGTGCAGCACGATCGCCTCAGCGTCGGCCGTCTTCTTCACCCGCGCGTACACCTCGTCGCGGTAGCCGAGCTCGTCGACGAGCCCGGCCTCGTGCGCCTGCTGGGCGAGGAACGGGCCGCGGTCGATCAGCTCCCTGACCTTGGCCGGGTCGAGCTGGCGGCGTTCGGCGATCGCCTCGGTGAGCTGATCGGTGACCGAGACCGCCAGCCGCTCGGTGGCCTCCCTGGCCGGCCCGGAGAAGCTGCGCTCGGTCAGCTGCTCGGCCGCGCTCTTGTACTCGTGCCGCTTGGCGACCTGGAAGTCGACACCCAGCTGGTCCAGCGTGCCGCGCAGGAAGTACCGCTCCATCGCGATCCCGGTCAGCCCGAGGTCGCCCGATGGCTGCAGGTAGATCGTGTCGAACGCGGTGGCCAGGTAGTACGGCACGTTGCCCGCCGAGAACTCGCCGAAGGTCTCGGCCCACGCGATGGTCGTCTTGCCCGCGTCCCGGAACTCCTCGACCGCGCGCCGGAAC
>JASHOI010000532.1 GCA_030041195.1 Streptosporangiaceae bacterium
CCGCTCGGGCATCGCCCGGGTGGCGACTTCGTACATGACGGGCCTTTTTCCGCTCAGCCAGTTGACGAGGTAGTCGGCTAGATCGCGCCGCGCGTCGTGTGCCGCTTCGGCGTCGCGCCAGTGCTTAGCGATGCGCGCCGCCGCGTCGGCCGGATCACACGAGAGCAGCTCCTTGATCGCCGCGAGCGGCAACTGCAGCTGGCGCAGCATCACGGTGACTCCCTCGTCGCCGGGCCGATCCGGCCCGGCGACATGAGTGTGCGGGCTCCCCCAAGGTGAGAGTCAAGGCGGCCGGCCGCCAGCGCTGTTGCGCGCGACGGTAGCGTCGGCTCGTGGACTGCGCGGAGTGCGGTTTCAGGTACGAGCTCGTCCAGCCTGACGCGGTGCCAGGGCGGCTGCGGGCGTTGCGTTCAGGGTTCTCAAAGGAGTTGGCCAGCGCCGACGCGGCGGCCGTGTCGCAACGGCCCCAGCCGGCGGTGTGGTCAGCGCTGGAGTACGCCTGCCATGTGAGGGACGTGCTGCTGGTGCAGCGGGAGCGGGCGATCGTGGCCCAGGTCGAGGACGTGCCCGCGGTGGCGCTGATGCACCGCGACGAGCGGGTCGGCCTGGCCCGCTACGACGCGCACCCCGCCGCGGTGGTGCTGGACCAGCTGGGCATGGCCGCCGAGCTGTGTGCGGTGGTGTTCGAGGCTCTCGACGCGGCGGGGCGGGCGCGGCGCCTGGTCTACCCGTGGCCCGAGGCCACCGAGCGCGACCTGGACTGGGTCGGCCGGCACGCGGTGCACGAGGGCGAGCACCACCTGATGGACGTGCGCCGGGTGCTCGCCGCGCTGCGCGGGTTATGCGGTGGCGGCTCAGGATCTGCCGACGGCGGTGAGCCGGGCGAAGACCACGACGTTGTCCAGGTAGCTGTGCGCGAACCCGTCGAACGGGCCTCCGCAGGTGATCAGGCGCAGTTCCGGATCGGGCGTTGGCCCGTAGACGGCCTTGGTGGGGAACGCGTCCTTGGGGAACATCGCGACCCTCTCCACGCTGAACACGGCGATCCGGTGATCGGCGAGGGTCACGCTGACGGTATCGCCCGGCCGCAGGTCGCCCAGCCGGTAGAAGACTGCCGGGCCGACGAACGCGGTGTCGACATGCCCGAACAGCGCAGCGGGCCCGCGCTGCCCGGGGGCCGGTCCCTCGTCGAACCAGCTGGTCATGAACGGTGTCGACAGCGCGGGGACGTCCACCGTGCCGTCCGGGTTCTCGCCGAGCGGCTCGATCGGGGCGCTGACTTCTATGGCCGGGATCGACACGCTTACCGGGATGGAAAAGCGCAGCGGAGCCGGGCTCGGCGGAAGCCGCCGCGACGCGGCCCCGCGCCGGTCAGCCGACTTAGGCGGCTCTGGCGGCACCGGGATGTCCCGTGACCGCCAGCCCGCGATGCTCAGGGCCGCCCCGGCGGCGACCAGGCTGACCGCGACCACAAAGCCCAGCCACCAGCCGTTGCCGCGCTTCCGGTGCATCAGCGTCCGGCCCGCATGCTCCGGCGTCGTCGCAGCGTGCCGATGGCTGCGATGCAGCCGAGCAGGGAGATCGCAACGCCGCCGCCGATGAGCAGGCCGGAGTCCCCGGAGCCCGTCGCGTAGCCGGTCGGGGCGCCGCCGCTGGGCATCGGATACGTCGGCTCGGGCCGCGGCGGATACGGCGTGCGGGTAGGTGACGGGGTCGGCGTTGGCTTGGGCGTCGGGGTCGGGGTCGGGGTGGGCGTCGGCGGCGGCGGCGCGGATTCGACGTTCGTGAACGTGCAGGTGATGTCCTGCCCGGCGCTGGCGGTCAGCGTGTCCGCCTCGACCGGCACGGTTTCGTGTGTCCCGGTGATCACGCACGACAGGCTTTCCAGCGTGTAGCCGGACGGCCCGCTCTCACTGAGCGTGTACCGCACGCCGGGCGGGATGCTGACGCCGGTGACCTCCGGCGATCCGGTGACGCCGCTGAGCGCCGGTGCGGGCGGCACGACTTCCTCCGGTGTCGCTGACAGCGTCCAGTCGGTGGGCTCAGCGGTTCCGCCGTAGTAGTTGATCACGTACTTGACCAGCGTGAGCTTCGTTATGCAGGTCACCGTGTTGATGACCCGGAACGTGTTCAGCCCCGGGCTGAGCACGTGACTGCCGAGGTCGCCGGACACCTCGTTGCTGCACCCGCGCGGGATCGTCACGTTGTCCTCGCCGACGGTCACCTCGTCGCCGGCCAGGTAGCCGTGGAACTCCTCCCCCCAGACCGGCTGGGTGCCGGGCGGGTGCACCGGATCCAGGACCAGGCTGGCCTGGAAGTCGGGATCCTGGTCGGGGTCGGGCGCGATGACGCCGTCGATGTCCCAGGTCTTGTGGACCACCACCGAGGCCGGATCCGGGACGGCGGCAGGCTCCTGGTTGTACACGGTGCAGGTGATGCTCTCGGTCGCGATGGCGTCAACGGTGAAGCCGAGCGGGCCAGCGTTCGTGACCGGGACCGGCTCGCCGCTGGAGTTCCGGCAGCTGGCGTTGTGCCCGTCCTGCTGGATCAGCTGATAGCCCTCCTGCTGGGTCTCGGTCAGCGTCACCGGCTCGGACGAGGTTGTGGCGGTCGCGAAGCTCGCCGCGCCGTTCTCGTCGGTGATCGCGTGCTGGGGCACCACGGTGTCGGGCGAGGCGCTGAAGTGCCAGCCCGGGGCCGGGGCCGCGGCGCTCAGGTCACCGGGCGCGGAGGCCGGCACCACCTGCTTGACCACGTTCACCGTGCCCAGGCAGTGCTCCAGCGCGAGCGACTGCAGCAGGTCGGCCAGGTCGGCAAAGTCGGTGGCGAAGTAGTCGGTGCCCTCCTCCGGACCGGAGATCGCGGCCAGGTTGTCGGTCGAGTCGCCGACGGCGCCGATGCCGACGGCGAGGACCGTTGTTCCCCTGGCCTTCAGCGCGTTGGCGGAGAAGATCCCGTTCTCCACCTCGATGAACCGGGTGTACGAGCCGGGACCGAGCGCGTTGGGCGCGTAGTAGGTCGGGTTGCCGTCGGTCAGCACGATCGCGACGTCGTAGTCCGTCGGGTCCGCGGCGATCTGCCATATGCCCTGGTCCCAGTTGGTGCCCGCGTTCGTGGTCTGGACGGTGAGGCCGTTGATCTTCGAGGTCACCCTGGCCGCCGATTCCGCCGTGGACACCGAGGTGAGCTCGAGGTTCGAGTTGTTGGTCGAGTTAGCCGGGGCGAAGCTGGCGAAGGTGTAGACGCCGACGCTCGATGGCGTTCCGGTGAGGGCATTGACGAAATCGGTGCCCGCGGACCTGAGCTGGCCGATATGAGAGCCGATCGAGCCGGACAGGTCAAAGAGCAGCGCAACTCTCAGTCCGCATTTTTCGGGCAGCGGCGGATTGTCTCGCGACGACGCCCATGCGCTGCCCCGCGCCGTGGCCGTTGCCGTATTAGTCGTGGTCGGTATGGGGACCGATACATTTGCCGTGACATTGGCCACGAAGAGCCTGGAGTAATTGGTCGCGGTAATCGAGGTCGCGGACCCGGTGTCGAGGTAGGGGCTGGCGAACCAGCCTGGCGGGACTGCGGCCTGGACCACCCAGTACCCGGCCTGGGTGGCGCCGCTGCCGCCGCTCCGGGCGGCGACGTCCACACTGCACCTGCCGTCGGCGCCGGTCACGCAGCTGGCAACCGGGGTGCCGGTGGGCGCCGTGCCGGCCACACCGGCGTAGAAATCGAACGTCACTCCCGCCAGCCCGGCCACCGTCGTGTTGCCGGTCCGGTCTCCGCCCGCCGTCACCGTGATCACGGGGTCCTGGCCGGCTCCGGCTCCGGCTAACGCTGGCAGGCCAAGGACCGCCGCGGAAACGCTCACTGCAGTGACGGTGGCCAGCACCGCGACAATGCGACCATACCCAGCCAGGCGAATCATCGCAAAGACCCTGCCCTTTACCTGGAATAGTGTGCGTCATTTTCGATTCATTCAGGACGCTAGCACTTTCCCGTAATAACAAACGTATGGCGCGCCGGGCCGATTTAAGGCGCGGGATTAGTAATGACAATTCAGAGCATGACCGATTAGCCCCGGCGATGAGCGGGTGCGGACCTGAACGGCCGCTGGTCAGGCGCGGACCGGGCGGCCGGGCAGGGCGCCGGGCACGATGCCGGCGTCGCGGACCACGAACGCGCCGTTGACCAGCACGTGCCGGATGCCGGCCGACGGGCGGGTGCTGTCGGTGTAGCTGGACCGGTCGGTGATCGTGGCCGGGTCGAACACCACGACGTCGGCGTCGGCGCCGGCCTGCAGCCGGCCCTTGCGGCGCATCGCGGGCACCCGGTCCTGCAGCACCCGGGCGGGCAGCAGGCTGCACTTACTCAGCGCGTCGGCCAGGCCGAACGGCGCGCCGCCGCGCGCGGCCTCGCTGTCGCGGGTGAGCAGCCGCAGCGCCCGGGAGAACGTGCCGGCCGCCCGCGGGTGCGTGATCGCGGTGCCGGGCTGTACCGGCCAGGCCAGCGGGTCGGGCTCCGGCCCGGCCCAGGTCAGCGGCATCGCGTCGCTGGCCACGATCGCGCCCGGGAAGGTCAGCGAGCGCATCAGCAGGGCCCGGTCGGCCGGGTCGTCCTCGTCCAGCAGCTTGATGATCACCAGCCCGCCGGGGTCGTCCCGCCGCAGCTCGCGCAGCCGCGCCTCGCTGTCGATCCGCTCGCCGGTCGGGGCAAAGGTCAGCGACCGCGGGGTCAGGTCGCGCTCGCCGAGCCGCTCGGGTGCCAGGAACGCGGCACCGATCCCGGTCATGCCGGACCCGTACGGGTAGGCCTCGGTGGTGACCCGGGAACCGGCAGCCTGCGCCCGCGCGACCACGCCGAGCACCCGGTCGATGTGCCGCTGCGAGGTGCTGTTCACGTGGCAGTAGTGCATGTGCGCGCCGGTCTCCCCCGCCGCGCGCACGATCTCCTCGGCACCGTCGATGAGCGTCTGCGGCACCAGCTCGATCATGTCCCTGGCGTGCGTGAACGTGGGCACGCCCGCCGCGGCGGCCAGGCCGGCGACCTGCAGGTACTCGCCCGGGCTCGCGGCCGGCGCGTACCCCATCAGCACGCCGATGCCGAGCGCCCCTTCGGCCAGGTCGCCGGACAGCCGGCTCAGCATCGCGGTGATCTCGGCGGGCGTGGCCTCGCGCTGCCATTCCGGCCTGGCGAGGTTGCCGAGGAGCGTGCCGATCTGCCCGTCCGGCGTCAGGCCGCCGACGGCCTCCATCCGGGCCAGCGCCCAGGACGCGGCGAAGCCGTAGTTGACCGGCCTGCCGTCGGCCGCTGCGGCCCGGTACGCGGCGCCGACCGGCGAGACGCCCGCCTCAAGCTCGAGCGCGGTGGTGACCCCGTCCAGGGCCTGCAGCCGCAGCCCGGCGATCGTGTTGACGTGGCTGTGCAGGTCGACGAACCCGGCGGTGACGACCAGGCCCGGGACGTGTTCCTCGGTGCGGGCCGGGCCCAGGCCGGTCCCGATCTCGGCGACCCGGTCCCCGGCGATGGCCACGTCAGCGACCGCGTCAAAGCCGGATTCCGGGTCGATCACGCGCCCGCCGCGCAGCACAACGTCCCAGTCGCTCACCTGCCGAACGGTCTCACAGCGTTCGGCGGCCCGCAACGTCTCGCGCTGGCCCCTCGGGCACCACGAGCCACTCTGGTTCTTCCGGCCTTGGCATCGATGTACCGATGGGCTCGTAAGAATCAGCCCTTTGGTACATCCATGGCCTGGAACGGTTGGCCCGGCGCGCGGCTACGCGGCTACGCGGCTGGGGCGACGGTGGCGGACTGACCCGAGCGGCGAAGGGAGTCAGCGACGAAACCGGTGGCCTTCAGTTCCTCGACGAGCCCGTGCAGAAACCGCGTGGTTTCCGGGGACTTGGTCTTCGCCGTGCCGACCGCCTGGCGGATCTCCATGAACCGCTCCCCGATGAGCCGGAATCCGGGATGCGCGGCGACGAACGCGGTCATCGCTTCCCGGATTCCGGCGACTGCCTCCAGGTTCCGGGTGAGGAACTCTTCCGTCCCCGCCGCACCGCGTACCACGGTCGCGTGCCGCAGCGTGCGGGACAGGAACAGGTCATAGGCGGAGCCGCGGGTCACGCCGATGCGCACGCCCGCGCTGTCGACGTCGCCGACCGTTGCCAGGCGTGACGGGCCAGGAACCGCGAACACGCCCTCGATCAGCACGTACGGCGCGGTGAAGGCTACCTCGGCCTCGCGCGCAGGCTCGATCGCCAGGAAGCAGAGGCCGGCCCGTCCCGTCATCATCGCCTCCAAAGAATCGCGCGCCGCGGTGCAGCAGACGAACTCGGCCTGAACGCCGAGCCGGGTGGCGATCTCGCGCGAGATGTCGACCGTGACGCCCGCCGGTTCCGCGGGCGTGCCCTGGGCCAGCACCGGGTTGCCGAGATTGATGGCGGCCCGGAGCACGCCGCTGGGCGCCAGATCCGTGACAACGGCGGGTGGCACGTTCCGCATCAGGACAAAGTACCTATCTCGGCGCCGACGGCAAGCGCAGGGGTCCAGTCCGTGGTGGCGCGGTCGCTACCGCTTCGGGTGCTTGCGGACGGCGTAGGCCGCATTGATGATGCCGATGATGACCCAGAGCAGCGCCACCAGCATGACGGCGGCTATGCCCGCGGACCCCTTGAGCACTATCGAAGTCACCCACACGGCCACCAGCATCGACCCGAGGGCCACCATGATCGACTGCCAGCCGGAGCGGTCGGCGCGTTCGGCGCGTTCGGCCCGGACCGTGCGCCGCTCGGCGCGGACTATGCGCCTGGCCCGGCGGCGCTGGTGCTTGCACCCCGCGTACTGGTCCAGGTACATCAGCACGCGGCTGTCCACCTCCGCCGTGACCCGGCTGTCGACCTCGGCCGCGATCCGCTGGTCGATCTCGGCGCCGATGCGTTCGATGAGCCCCTCGGCAACTGCCTCGTCGTAGCCTGAACCGAGCTCGTGCAGGGCACCCACTGACGCGGCGATCTCAGCCCGGCGATCTGTGGCCATTGCATCCTCCGAGTTCTGGTCAGCCTCTGCCGAAACCGTACGGACCCGGGGCGGGCGGCCGGAATGCGGCTGGCCCCCGCTCGCGTATCGGGTTAACCCCCCTTGGCCGGGACCGGAGACCGGTCCTCGCCTTCAGCGAGGCCGCCGCGCACCGCATGGGTGATCGAGCTGGCCACGTCTCGCCCGGCGAGCTTGTTGTTCAGCGCGGCGATGCGCATGAGCGTGGTCAGCGTTGGGCGTGGCGAAGCCAGGCGGAGCTTGTGGTCGCGTTTCTCGGCATAACGGGCTATCCACAGCAGGGCGCTCACGCCCTGCGCATCGCAGACACGAAGAGCGGCGAGATCCACGATGACCGGCCCGCGGTGGTCGTCGATGAGCCTGGTGAGGTACCTGACCGCGCCGGCGGCGGTCGCGGTGTTCAGTTCGCCGCCGATGCTGGCCACGGCTTCGCCGGTGACCAGGATCCGGTGGCTCAGCTCAACCGATGGAGTCGCGGCCAGGTCGTCGTCGTCCTCGGGTACCGAGCCGGGTTCTGGAGCAGCTGGCCGAAGGGAGAGGCGCCGGGGCCGGGCGTGCCGCGGCTTGGGACGCCTGCCCGATGCGGTCACGAGGCTGAGCAGCAGGACGACGAATCCGCACGCGGCTATCACCAGCCAGGCGGGGTGGCTCGCGGCTGCGAAGTCATCGCGGATCGTGCCGTGTAACCTTCCGGCGAGGATCGCTCCGGCCGCCGAGACGCCGAGCGACTGGCCGGCCTGCCGGCCCGCCGAGGTGATGCCCCCGGCGACGCCGGCCTGGGCACGCGGCATCCCGGCGACCGCGACGGCGGAGATGACCGTGTTGACCGCCCCGTACCCGGCGCCGAACGCGACGTAGCTCGCGGCCAGGAACGCCCACGGTGCCGTTGCGGGCGCTCGCGCCAGCAAGAGGCAGCTGACAGCGAGCGCGATGCCGGCGACCGTCAACGGAGCGCGGGCACCGCTGCGGCCCATCACCCGCCCGGCCAGCGGCCCGGCGACCGCGGTGGCGGCCGCCAGCGGGATCAGCTGCAGCCCGGCCTGCCGGACGTTCAGCCCGTGGACCTCCTGCAGGTAGAGAGTGGTCAGGAACAGGAATCCGCCCAGGCACGCGAACGCGCACACGGTGATCGCCAAAGCGCCGCTGAACGGAAGGCTGCGGAAGACCCGCAGGTCGATCACTGGGTCGGCGCAGCGGCGTTCCCAGGCCACCAGCAGCGCGACCGCGACCGCGGACGCGCCGAACGCGGCCAGAACGTGCGGCGACCGCCACCCGGCCGAGGGCAGCTCGATGATGCCGTACACCAGGCACCCCAGAAACGCGATCACCAGGGCCTGGCCGGGAGCGTCGATGCGCCGCGGACGCGCCGCCCGTGAGTTGGGGATAGTGAGCCCGGCCAGCACGAACGCGATCACCGCCGGGAGGGCGGTGATCCAGAACAACGACCGCCATCCCCAGATGGCGGCGAGCGCGCCGCCGGCCGCGGGCCCGGCCACCATGCCGACGCCGAACGTGCCGGACCACAGCCCGATCGCCCGGGTCCGCGCGGCAGGTTCGGTGAACGTGGCGGTGATGATGCCCATCGACATCGGTGTCAGCGCGGAGCCGCCGGCGCCCTGCAGCGCACGGAACCCAATCAGCCAGCCGACGCCCGGGGCGATACTGCACCCGGCCGACGCGAGCGTGAAGACCGCGAGCCCGGCCTGCAGGACGCTGCGCCGGCCGAACCGGTCACCGATGGCGCCCGAGGTCAGCATCAGGCTCGCCGTGGTGATCGTGTACGCGGCGATGGTCCACTGCAGCCCGGCGACCGGCGCGTGCAGGCCGCGGCCGATCAGCGGCAGTGCGAGGTTCACCACCGTCGTATCGATGGCGATCATGAACATGCTCAGACAGCAAACAACGATGGCCACGGCCCCCGTCGCGCGGCCGAGCGGCCGAGCGCTAACCGCGGTGCCCCCTTAAACAGCGGTGTGCGATCCCCCGTCTTGAATTGAACCGGCCGCGGCCCGGTGCGGCCAGAGCACGAATGTTGCAGAAATGTGGCGAGGAACCGCCGGCCTGCGCCGGCAGTCAGCGATCCCCGGCCGGCCGGGCCGAGTCAGCTATCCCGACGACCATGCGGTAGCCGCAGTCGAGTTCGGGCTGCGCCAGCAGAGCGTGATGGCGCGCGGCCCAGGTGCCGTCGCTCAGGTCCCGCCGCAGGCGTTCCACGCCGTCGCCGCGCTCGCGTTCGGTCTGGGCCAGCATCGAGATCCCGGCGCGGACGGCCGGGTCAAGATAGGCGCCGGGCCGGCTCCAGTACGCCCCGCCGAATCCGTCCTGGCAATCGTGCGGCACCGGCAGCGGAACCACGTCCAGGCCGAGATCCAGCGTCGCGCACACGTCCCGGAGCGACGGACCTCGCCGCCGATCGAACGCGAAGGCCTCCGGGAAGTAGCCGGCCAGCCAGAGCCGGTCCATGACCAGCTGATCCCAGTGCACGACGATCACGCGGCGCCGCGCCACCCGGCGGAGCTCGCGCAGCCCGGCCCGGTAGTCGCTCCAGTGGTGGACGGTCAGAATCGCCATCGCGGCGTCGAAGCTGCGGTCGTCGAACGGCAGCGACTCGGCGGTGGCCGCGACGCACGGCGCCGCGCCTTCCGGCCGGGCCCGGCGCATGGTCGCGCTGGGTTCGACGGCCACGACCGCGCGGCCGGCCGGCTCGTAGGCGCCGGTGCCGGCGCCGACGTTGAGCACCGAGCCGCAGCCTTCGAGCGCAGACCAGATGGTCCGTTCGAGGCGCGGGTCAGCGCGCCGGGTGGTGTTGTAGGTCACGCCGATGGTGTCGTAGATCTCCGCGGTCACAGGTGCGCCGCCAGCTCTGCGATCGAGATCAGAGGCAGAGACCACGCGAGCGCGAAGCGCTCCACGGCAGGCCCGGTCAGCATGTGCCCGTCCGGGCCCATGACCTCGCAGATGGCCGCGACCGTGGGCAGGCCAGCGGCCGCGCAGAGCGCCAGCGATGCCTCGGTGTGGCCTGCCCGCTCGGCCAGGCCGCCGGCGCGCCCGGCCAGCGGGAAGACGTGACCGGGCCGCAGGAAGTCGGCGGGCGTGGCGTCGGGGTGCGCGAGGCGGCGGATGGTCGCGGCCCGGTCATGCGCGGACACTCCGGTGCCGGTGCCGGCGGCGAGATCGACCGAGAGATGGTACGCGGTGCCGTGCCGGTCCCCCGCGCCAGGCATCGGCCCGATCTCGAGCCGGTCGAGGCGTTCGCGATCGCACGGAACCGTGGTGTGCCCGCACACCTGGGTCAGCAGGAACACCATCGACTGCGGCCGCAGCCCCGCGCCGGCGAACACCACGTCGGCCTCGGCCTCCCGGTCCGGGTCGTAGATCAGTACCCCGCCCCCGGCAGCCAGCTGGGTGGCGCACTTGCCGACTCCGGCCGGCCCGGTCAGCTCCCCGGCCCACGGCAGCGCGACGAGGGAACGGCTGGCCACCTGGCGAGCCGACTGCCACAGGTCCCGCGCCGACTTGACGAACAGGTCGGACTCCAGATTGACGCGCCGCTCGGGGCGCAGACCGGCGAGCGTGGTCTCGGCCAGGGTGATCGGGATCAGGGCGACCGAGAACCGGTCGGTGAGGACTTCGGCAACGGTCAGGCTGACGCCGTCGACGGCGACCGAGCCCTTGGCGACGATCTCATCGAGGAACCGCTTTGGCGGCCGGATCCACACCCGCAGCGAACCGCCGCGCTCGGCGTCGACCTTGGTCACCTTGCCGATCGCGTCGGTATGCCCTTGCACGAGGTGACCGTCCAGGGCGTCGCCGACGCGCAGCGGCAGTTCCAGGTTCACCCTGTCGCCCGGCGCCAGCCCGCCCAGGGCGCTGCGCGTCGCGGTCTCGGCAGACATCTCAGCCGTGAAACGCCCGGCCGCACCGTCGACCTGAACCGCCGACAGGCAGGCCCCGTTGACGTTGACCGATCCGCCCGCCGACAGCCCCGTCGCGGTCTTCGGCGCTTCGATGACGAGCCGCGAACCGGTCTTGATCACGGTCCCGATCTCGGTGATGCGTCCGGTGTACATGATGTGACAGCTCCTTCGGTCCGCAAGTGATGGCGTTCCTTCGGACTGTCACCGATGGTTCCGGGATTGCGCCGGATCGATCCGCCAGCGGCGGAACTCGCGGACTATGACCGCGCAGCACGGGCTCGCACCGTTCCAGGTCAGCATAGCGGTCATCGTGAACCGGTGAGCTTGCGGGCATCGTGGACCAGCCGGCCGACCTCGGCGCGCAGGTGCACGAACTCGGGCAGTTCCCTGGTGGTGATCTGGTCGCGCGGCTCGGGAAGCTGCACGGTCAGGTCGGCGCGGACCCGTCCCGGCGCCCCGGTGAGCACCACCACCCGGTCGCCGGTGTAGACGCTCTCGTCGATGTCGTGGGTGACCAGCAGGATCGTGATGCCCGAGTCCCGGCGCAGGCGGAGCACCAGGTCCTCCAGGTCCTCCCTGGTCTGCGCGTCCACCGAGCCGAACGGCTCGTCCATCAGCAGCAGCACCGGATCGCAGGCGATGGCCCGGGCGATCGCCACGCGCTGCTGCATCCCGCCCGACAGCTGCCACGGATGGCGGCCCGCCGTGTCGGCCAGGCCCACGGACGCCAGTGCCCGCTGCGCGGCGTTCCGGCGGCGGGCGCGGCTGTGCTCGGTGCGGCGCAACGGCAGCGCGACGTTGTCGCGGACGCTCAGCCACGGGTACAGCGACCTGGAGTAGTCCTGGAACACGACGCCCAGCCGCTCCGGCACTCCGCGCACCGGGACCCCGTTCACGATGATGATTCCGCCGGTCGGGCGCTGCAGCCCGGCGATGCACCGCAGCACGGTGGACTTGCCGCAGCCGGAGGGCCCCACGATGCTGACGATCTCGCCCCGGGCCGCCTTCAGGCTGATTCCGTCGACCGCCAGGTGGCTGCCCGCGCCCGTCCGGTACGCGTGGCTGAGGTCGGTTACGTCAAGCACGGTGCTGCCCACGGTGCCACGCCAGCACGTAATGTTCAACGCCGCTGAGCAGCGCGTTGAGCAGGTAGCCGAGGATGCCGAGCAGCACGATCCCGGCCCACAGGGTGGTCATCTGATAGTTGCCGTACGCGACGTTCATCTCATAGCCGATGCCGTCGGTGCTGCCGGTCAGCTCGGCGACCACCATCACGACCAGCGACAGCGACACGGAAAGGCGCAGCCCGGCGAAGAACTTCGGCAGCGTCGCCGGCAGGATCAGCCTGGTTATCCTGTCGCTGGCGGAGAGCCGGAACACCTGCGCGGTCTCCACCTGGAGCCGATCGACGGACCGGGCACCGTCGATCGTGTTCACCAGGATCGGCCAGATCGTGCCGAACGCGATGAACGCGATCTCCATCTCGTTGCCGAGCTTGAACAGCGTGATGAACACCGTCACCAGCGCGACCGGCGGCAGCGACCGGCCGTAGTGCAGCAGCGGCTCCAGGTAGCCCGACAACTCCTCCGACCGGCCGATCGCGATGCCCAGCGGCAGGCCGACGCCGGTCGCGATGGCCAGGCCCAGGCCGATCCGGCCCAGGCTGGGCAGGACGTTGCCGATGGCGGCGGAGGTCAGCGCGAGATGGCTGGCCGGGCCGGAGAACCACAGGTGGTACATCTGCGCCACGATCGCCGACGGCGCCGGGAAGAACACGCTGCGGTGTGCGTCGGCCCATTCCTGCCAGATCGCGACGCTCGCGGCCAGCACCACCCAGTGCCCCGCCCACCGGGTCGCTCTCGCCGCGGTCACGTTCCCGCCCCGAGATAGGCGCGGTGCCAGGGCAGCGCCCGGCGCTCGGCCCAGACCAGCAGCGTGTTGAGCGCCAGGCCCAGCAGGCCGGCCAGCAGCGCCGCGGCCAGGACCTGGCTGAGGTCGTTGGCCGTGTTCGCGTCCGAGATGAACGCCCCGATCCCGTCGCCGTCGATCCGGCCGGTAATGACGCCGGTCGAGATGTTCAGGATGATCGCGATCGACGAGGCGATGCGGATCCCGGTGGCGATGAACGGGGCCGCGGCCGGCAGGCAGACGCGCCGGATCACGGCGATCCGCCCGAACCCGAACGCCCGCAGCGTGTCCTTCGCCACCGGATCCACGCCGTCCAGACCGTAGATGGTGTTGAACAGCACCGGCCAGATCGACGCGTAAACGATCAGCGTGACATCCATCCGCAGGCCGGGACCCAGCACGAGCGCCACCAGCGGGATCAGCGCCACCGAGGGGATCGGCCGGAGGAACTCCACGATGGCGCGGGTGACGCTGCGCACCACCGGCACGCTGCCCAGCACCAGCCCGGCCGGTACGCCGACGGCCACCGTGATCGCCATCCCCGCCGCCCACGCCTCGATCGTCGCCGCGAGGTCGGTCAGGAACTGCGCGTTGCCGAGCAGGCTGCCCGCCTGGGCCACCACCGTCGAGGCCAGCGGCAGGGTCGACCGGGAGATGACGGTTTCCCCGGCCAGCTGCGCGAGCAGCAGGAAGGCCACGATGCCGAGCAGGCCGGCGGCCCACCTCGGGACCCGGGCCCCGCGGGGGTCAGGGCTTGCCGGCGAGGATCGCGGCATTGAAGTTCGACTTGAGTTCTCCGAACTCGAGCATCAGGTCCGCGAGCTGCTGCAGCTTGGCGGTGGACACGCTGGTCGGGAACTTGCCGATCGCCATGACGTCGGCCACGTTCGCGGGCACCTTGAGGTAGGTCTCGAACGCCTTCCGGGCCACCGCGGGGTTCGCATCTATCATCGTGCTGGCCTGGCTGATCGCGGCGGCGAACGCCGCGGCCGTGCGCGGGTACTTGTCCGCCCACGCGGTGGTGACGGTAAAGCCGCTGATCGTGTAGTTCTGAGCCGCGCCCTGGTCCAGGTCGGCCACGACCCTGGCCCCGATCCGCTGCTCCAGCTCGGTGACGTACGGCTGGGTGCTGTACGCGGCGGCCACCCGGTGCGCCTGCAGCGCGGCGGCCATGTCCGCGAAGGCTATCGGCACCAGCGTCACCTGGCTCGGCTGGATGTTGTAGGCCTTCAGGGCCGCGTCGGTGAGCAGCACGCCGTTCCCCGCCGGCGCGTTCACCGCGATCGTCTTGCCCTTCAGGTCGCCGGGGTTGGTGATACCGGACGACTTCAGCGCCATGAGCTCGTTCAGATCGGGGCCGAGCTCGAGCCCGCTCGCCAGCACCCGGAACTGTCCCAGGCCGGACGCCTGCGCGCCGATGAACGTGGTGAGCTGGCCCGCCCCGACGTCCATGCTGCCGTGCAGCAGCGCCGGAACGACAGTGCTCGTGCTCTGGATGGTCTGCATCGTCACGTGCAGGCCATGCGCGGCGAACAGCCCGCGCATCTGGGCGACGTACAGGGCCGCGTTGGCTTCGGCCGGGACCTGCCCGACGATCAGGTCCGTCTTCTCCGGCTTGCTGGTCGCCGCGGCCGACGACGTCGATGAGCCGCTGCAGGCACTGGCCAGCGTCATGATGAGAACGCTCACCATGGCCGCCGTGGCGACGGGGATAGCGCGGCGCCTCATATCGCTCCTTCGGGTCCGGGTGGGCATGCGGGCCAGGCAGCGCCGTCCAGGTGCAGGACGAACGTCAGCCGGCCGTCCGGCGCCGCCGGTTCGAATCGAAGCGGCCGCGGCCCGGCGCAACCAGAGCGCGAAAGTGGCACGAATGTCACACAGGGTCAGCTGACCTGCGCCAGCAGTCAGCGATTGGTTAGCGCCGCGCCCGCGGCGGGCTCGGCGTACGCTGAAAAAAACGGCCATTTCGGATGGCGGGATTCGGGCTATGCCGGACGGCGCGCGAAAAAACGGGGCAGCAAAACGGGGGCGTCTGGTGCAGCGCCGCAAGGCGGCTGGGCTGACCCAGGAACAGCTGGCCGAGCGGCTGGGCGTGGAGCGCACCACGGTGGTGCGCTGGGAGCGCGGCGAGACACAGCCGCAGCCGTGGCTGCGGCCCAGGCTGGCTGCGGCGTTAGCAGTTTCCGCTGACCACCTCGAGGATCTGCTGGACGCCGGCGACGCCCCGGGCAGCCAGCAGGAACTTCCGGCAGCGGTGCCGCGCGAGCTGCCAGCGGCCGTGCCCGGCTTCACCGGCCGGGCCGCCGAACTGCGGGCGCTCACCGCGATGCTGGACCGGGCCGGGGGCGGCGCGCCGGGCACGGTGGTGATCTCGGCGATCGGCGGGACCGCCGGGGTGGGCAAGACCGCGCTGGCGCTGCACTGGGCACACCAGATCGCGGCCCGGTTCCCGGACGGGCAGCTGCACGCGGACCTGCGCGGCTTCGACCCCTCGGGGACCCCGGCAGCCCCGGAAGTCGCGATCCGGGCGTTCCTGGACGCGCTCGGCGTCCCGCCCGGGCGCATCCCAGCCAGCCCGGCGGCCCAGGCGGGCCTGTACCGCAGCCTGCTGTCAGACAGGCGGATGCTGATCGTCCTGGACAACGCGGTGGACGAGCAGCAGGTCCGCCCGCTGCTGCCGGCGAGCCCGGCGAGCCTGGTGGTGGTCACCAGCCGCAACCAGCTGGCGGGCCTGGCCGCCTCCGAAGGGGCGCGGCTGCTACCCCTGGACGTGCTCTCCGAGCCCGAGGCCCGCGAGTTGCTCGCCGCGCGCATCGGCGGCCGTGCCGCCGCCGAGCCCGGGGCGGTCAGCGAGATCGCCGGCCTGTGCGGCT
>JASHOI010000533.1 GCA_030041195.1 Streptosporangiaceae bacterium
GGGCGGGGCCAGCGCGTCACGGGCCCGCCCGCAGCACGTAGCCGACGCCGCGCACGTTGTGCACCAGCCGCGGCCGGCCACCCTCCTCGAGCTTACGGCGCAGGAACCCCACGAAAACCTGCAGTGTGTTGGAGGCGGGTGCTTCGGCGAACCCCCACACCTGGTCGATGATGGCGTCGTAACTGAGCACCCGTTCGGCGTTGCGCAGCAGCATCTCGAGCAGGTCGAATTCGATCCTGGTCAACCTGATCACCTGACCGCCGCGGACCGCCCGCCGGGCGGTGGTATCGAGGCTCAGGTCGGCGTAGCCGAGCACGTCGCGGGCGAGCTGGGTGCGCCGCAACAGCGCCCGGACGCGGGCGAGCAACTCGGCCAGCGCGAACGGCTTGACCAGGTAGTCGTCAGCGCCCGCGGCCAGCCCGGTCACCCGGTCGTCGACCGTGCCCCGGGCGGTCAGCACCAGGATCGGGGTGGCGTCACCGCGCACGCGCAGCCGGCGGCAGGCCTCGAGCCCGTCCAGCATCGGCATCAGCACATCGAGGACGATCAGGTCGGCGGGCGACCTCGATAGCGACGCGAGGGCCTCGGCGCCGTCCGCGGCCGCGGTCACGCCGTAGCCCGCGTAGCGCAGCGCGCGCACCAGCGAGTCCCGGACGTCAGGGTCGTCGTCCACGACCAGCACCCGGCTCGCGACCTGCGGTGACGGGGCGGCCTCGGCCGCCCCAACGGAGCTCATGAGTTTCAGGAAACCCCGCTTCTGGCCATCAGGGCCGAAGGTTCGCTGAGAGGTCGCTGGAAGTTCTCGCAGGTCAGGCCGAATTTAAGCCGTCTTTCACAATGCCGCAGCACGCTCGGCGTCATCACACCGCATCTATGAGGAGGCAGCACAGATGAACCCAACGGCACTGCACCTGCCGCGCCGGGCGGACAAGCCCCGCGGCAACGGGATCACCATGGTCATCGACGGCGGCATGCCGCTGGTCCAGTTCGCCGACACTGCCGCGTCCGCGGCGGAGTACATCGACTTCGTCAAGTTCGGCTGGGGCACCGCGATCGTGACCAGCACCCTGCGCGAGAAGATCGACATACTGAACAACGCCGGGATCGGCTTCTACTTCGGCGGGACGCTGTTCGAGAAGTACGTGCTGCAGGGCCTGTTCGACGACTTCAGGCAGTTCTGCGCGAAACACGGCTGCCGCCACGTGGAGGTGTCGAACGGGACGATCCCGATGTCCAACTCGGAGAAGGCGAGCTACATACGCAAGCTCGCCGATGACTTCACCGTCGTATCCGAGGTGGGGTTCAAGGACCCGGCCCGCTCCGAGCAGCTGCCGCCCAGCATGTGGATCGACTACGTCAGCGAGGATCTCGAAGCCGGGGCGTCGCTGGTCACCCTGGAGGCCAGGGAGAGCGGGAAGTCCGGCATCTGCCGGCCGGACGGCGCGCTCCGGTTTGGTCTGATCGAGGACGTGCTCGCGTCGGGCATCAGCCCCGAAAGCCTGCTCTTCGAGGCGCCGAGCACCTCCCTGCAGGCCTACTTCATCACCAGGATCGGTCCGGACGTGAACCTCGGCAACGTCCCGGCGCAGGGCGTCATCGGACTGGAGACGCTCCGCCTCGGGCTGCGGGCCGACACGCTGACCGCCTTCGAGTGAGGGGAAGCCAATGCGGACCACCACCGACGTTTTTCACCTGGCCATTCCCGTTCACGACCTCGATGCGGCCCAGCACTTCTACGTGACCCTGCTCGGCTGCAAGCTCGCCCGCCGCTACCCGGACCGGATAACGCTCGACTTCTTCGGCGATCAGCTGGTCTGCCACCTCACCGACAGCCCGCCACCGGACGAGAGACCGTCGAGTCTCTACCCGCGGCACTTCGGCGTCACGTTCAGGGAAAAGGCAGATTTCGAGGCGCTGCATGAATGCGCGGTCCTCCGTAAGATCCCGTTCTTCATGGACGTGTCGACACGGTTCGAGGCCACGGTGGAGGAGCACCGCACGTTCGTGCTGCTCGACCCGTCCGGCAACCTCCTGGAGTTCAAGCACTACCGCGACCCGCGGATGATGTACTGATGCCGCGCCGCCGGCTCGACCAGGTCGACGCCATGCGCCCGGTCAAGCAGGCGGGTGTCGTCAGCACGCACTCGGTCCTGTACTTCGCGCCCGCGGCCGCAAGCGTGGGCTCAGGCGCCGCGCTGCTGCTGCTGCACGTCTCGCGCGAAGGCTTCTTCTTCATCTCCTCGTGCATGCTGACCTACGCCTATGCCGGCATGCGCGTCGCCGGACTGCGCCGCTTCTACTGGCGCCGGTTTGCCTCGGTCGGGGTTCCCTACCTGTGCTGGACGGTCATCTACTTCCTCTACCTGCTCCCCAGGTCGCACTACGCGAGCGTGCCCGCGGCGCTCGAGCGCCTGGTCTTCACGGCCGAAACCGGCTATTACCAGCTGTATTTCCTGCTCGTGATCATGCAGTTCTACCTGGTGTTCCCGCTGCTGCTGATGCTGCTTCGGCGGACCAGGGGGCACCACGGCCTGGTCATCGCCGCGGCTGCGGCTGCCCAGGTGGCGATCAGCGTCCTGACGCACTGGCAGCTCCTCCCGCCGTTCATGTTGCACTATTCGGAGCAGGACGCACTCAGCTACGTGCTGTACCTGGCCGGCGGCGGCGTCGTGGCCTTCCACCTTGAGGAAGTGGACGCGTGGGTGCGCGGGCACGCGCCGCTGATCGTGGCGCTGACGGTGGCCGCGGCTCTCGCCGCTGAGGGCATCTACTTCCTCGCCCAGGACGGGGTGACCACGATTCTGGGATCGGGAAATGACCCGTTCCAGCCCAGCGTAATCCCGTTCAACATCGGCGCGATCACCTGCGGGTACCTGGCCGGCGTCGCCCTGGCGCAGCCCTGGCGGTCCCGGCGGGCGAGAGCCATTGTGCGCACGGGCTCGGACGACGCCTACGGCATCTACCTGTCCCAGATGCTGTTCATCACGGCGCTGAGCTGGTTCGGCTGGAGGCAGCTCAACTCGGCGATGCCCTGGCCCTTGGTCTGCCTGCTCGCTGTGGTGATTGTCTTCGCCTGCTGCATCGCGCTGACCAGCCTGCTGGCCCGGACGCCCCTGGCGGTGCCGCTTACCGGGCGCACCCAACAGCCGTGGTCGACCCTGATGCCGGAGCGGTGGCGGCCGCGGCGCGAGACCGCCGCGCAGGGCTCGCCATGCTGACTCGCACGACAACCAGAACGGATCATGACCTTGATTAGAGAATGGATCGACGAAGCCGCGGCCCGCCGGGGCTCCGCCGCGTACCTCGAGGATGCCAGCGGAACCGGGAAGCTCACCTACGCCGCGCTGCAACACTCCACCCGGGCCTGGGCGGACCGACTGGACAGCGCCGGGGTGCCGCCCGGGGCGGGCGTGGCCGTCCGCGTGCCGGATCCGCTCAGCTATGCCACCGCACTGATCAGCATCCTGGGAGCCGGCCGGATGGCGGTTCCGCTGGATCCCGGCGCCCCCGCCCCCGAGCTGGCCCGGGTGCTCGCGGTCGCCCGGCCGAAGGCGGCCGTCTGCGACTCTGACCGCTACCTTCCGCCCGGCCTGGCCAGCCTCAGGCCGCCGGACGGCCCGGGCCAGTACGTGCGTACCGGGCGCGTGGCGGTCCCGCGCGGTACCCGTGGCACCGCGGGGATCTTCCTGTGCACCAGCGGGACCACCGGCGTGCCCAAGGGCATCCTGCTGCGGGAGGAACAGCTTCGCCATGTCGCCGGCTGCGTCGCCGGTCACCATCGGCTGACCCCGGCAGACCGCGGGTACTGCTGCCTCCCGCTGTTCCACGTCAACGCCGAGGTGGTCGGATTGCTGGCGACGCTGGCCGCGGGGGCGTGCCTGGTGCTGGACCGCAAGTTCAGCCGCCGGGGATTCTGGGCCCTGATCGAGGAGCAACGGATCACGTGGGTCAACGCGGTTCCCGCGATCATCACCGTGCTGGCCATGGATCCTCCGGCGGCCCGGCCACCCCGGCGTCTCCGCTTCGTCCGCTCGGCCTCCGCTCCGCTGCCGCCGTCGACGCTCCGGCGGTTCCAGGACGCGTTCGGCCTCCCGATCATCGAGACCTACGGGATGACCGAGGCGGCCAGCATGATCACCGCCAACCCGCTGGGCGGGCCGCGCAAGGCCGGCTCCGTGGGTCTGCCGGTCGGCATCGAGGTCCGAATCACCCCGCTGGCCCCGGAGCGGCCGGTGCCGGGCCAGGAATCCGCTGTGGGCCGGGTGGAGATCCGCGGCCCCGGCGTCATCACGGAGTACGCGGAAGGGCACGCCGCCCCCGCGATCGGCCCCGGAGGCTGGCTCGACACCGGCGACCTGGGCCACCTGGACCAGGACGGCTACCTGTTCCTGGCCGGCCGGTCTGACGACGTGATCAACCGGGGTGGCGAGAAAATCTACCCGAGGGAGATCGAGGATTTCCTGGTCGCGCAGCCCGGCGTCGGGTCCGCAGCGGTGGTCGCGGCCCATGACGATGTGCTCGGGGAGCGCCCGGTCGCATACGTGGTTCCTGCCGTTCCGGCCGGGCCATGGCGGCGGCGGGAGCTGGAGCAGACGTTGCGCGAGGCATGCGAGCTGGCATTGCCCCGGCCTAAGCGGCCCGCCGCGTTCCGCCTGGTCCGGGAGCTGCCGCTGGGCCCCTCCGGCAAGATCGTGCGGCACCGCCTCCGCGAGCTGGCCGCTGCTCCGGCGTGACGGCCGGCAACCGGGCGTAAACCCGCCGGCTGCCGGGACGCCTTGACTTGGATGATTCGTTTTCTTGGATCGTTCGTGTTTATGGCTGTAGGGTTGGCGTCATGACCGCGCCTTCGAGCATCGCCGACGAGTTGCGCGGCGCCGGCTTGCGTGTGACGGCCGCCCGGGTCGCGCTGCTCGAGACCGTGCGCAGCGGCGACCACCTGGACGCCGAGCGGATCGCCGCCGGGGTTCGCGAACGCGTGGGCCACATCTCGCTTCAAGCCGTGTATGAAGCCCTCCACGCGCTCACCGAGGCGCGACTCGTGCGCCGCATCGAGCCGGCCGGCAGCCCTACCCGGTATGAGGGGCGCGTGATGGACAACCACCATCACGTCGTGTGCCGGTCGTGCGGTGTCGTCGCCGACGTCGACTGCGCGACCGGGGAGGCGCCCTGCCTGACAGCTTCCGACGACCACGGCTTCTCGATCGACGAGGCCGAGGTCGTCTACTGGGGCCTGTGCCCCGATTGCTCCGCCAAACAGAGTTCCTAAGCACCGTCCCGCCTAGCCCGGAAAGGATTCGCCTTGTCCGAGAACCACGACCCAACAGTCACCGAGGGCCCAACTCCCGAGGCCGGGGCCACAGAGACCGGCGGATGCCCGGTCGTGCATGGTCTTGTCGAGCCCACCAAGGGCGACGCAAACAGCCAGTGGTGGCCGAACCGGCTCAACCTGAAGATCCTTGCCAAGAACCCCGACGTCATCAACCCGATGGGCGCCGAATTCGACTACGCCGCCGCGTTCAAGACCCTCGACCTCGCCGCGGTGAAGCGCGACATCGCTGAGGTGCTGACCACCTCAAAAGACTGGTGGCCGGCGGACTTCGGCCACTACGGCCC
>JASHOI010000534.1 GCA_030041195.1 Streptosporangiaceae bacterium
GCGAGCAGCGCAACGCCGGGCGAGACCGGCGCGGCGAAGTGGACCGGTACCGAGTTGTACGTGCCCGGGTCGGTCAGCAGATGGAAGAAGTGCGTCACGCTGCCGCCGCAGCGGCTCGGGTTCATGCACGCTCCGCCCACAAAGCCCACCGGCTCGGTGTGGCCGGGCGAGGCGGCGGCGGTCGCCGTCAGCGACGAATCCAGCCGGGACAGCAGGGCCGCGGCCGCGTACCCGAGGCCGGTGCCGATCAGGGCACCGGCCAAGCCGATGACGGCCGACTCGGTCAGTATCTGGGCGGTGATCCTTCTGGCCCGCCAGCCGAGTGCCTTGAGCGTGCCGAACTCGCGCACCCGCCGGGATACCGACGCCACGGTCAGCAGGGCGGCCACCGCGAACGCGGCGGCCAGCACCGCGATCGCCAGCCACCGGCCCAGGTCGGTGGCGAGTTTGGCGGTGGTGGCCAGCGACCCGGTGATCTCGCTGGCCAGGGTCGCGGACGTGGTCACGTTGGCCCACGGCAGCGACGCGGAGATCTCGCGGGCCACCTTGGCGACGTCCGCGGAGCTCGCCACCGCCACGTAGACCGTGGTGATCTCGCCCCGCAGGCCGGACAGGGCCTGGCCGGCGCCGAGCGGGATCAGGATGTCCGGGACGCTGCCGGCGGGCTGGGTGTATCCGAGGTTCGCGTCATTGTCGATGAGCACGTCCCGGGCGCTGAAGATGCCGACGACCCGGACGTCGTGGTGGGCGAGCGTGATCACCGACCCCAGGTGCAGGTGCTGATCCGCGGCGTAGCCCGAGTCCACCAGCGCCACGTCCGCGTCCGCGTCGGCGGCTGTCAGGTCGCGCCCGGAGATGACCTTGATCTGGCTCAACGGGCCGAGCTGCCGATCGGTGCTGTCGACGGCGTCGACGCTGGTGCTGAGCGGCAGCCCGAGTGCCGGATTGGCCGGATCGGGGGGCCCGTTGTACGTGCCGGGCGTCGTCTGGTTCAGCGCGAGCACGCCGGCGGCGGCACGCACATGCGGGACGGCGGCGACGGACGCGGCCGCCGATTCGCTGAACAGCCCCTGGTTCGCGACGTCGAGGTATTCGAAACCCTTGTCGCCGCCGTTGATCTCGTGGTTCTCCTTTCCTGGGTCGGTGTCGCTGCGGGTGTAGGGCAGGGTGACGGTGATGTCGGTGCCGATCCCGTACAGCCCGTGCAGCAGGCCGGCCTGCGCGTTCCTGACACCCGTGGCCGCGGCGCTGACCGTGATGACCAGGCCCACCCCGACCGCCAGCCCGGCGGCGATGAAGATCGCCTGCCGCATCCGGTGCCGCAGCTCCAGCCGCAGGTAAGTGACCAAGATGCTCACGACGCCCCTCCTTACTGGTCGGGCTGCTGTGCGTTCGCGGTGACGCTACAAAGCCGCCGGTTACGCTGGCGTCACGTTGTAACCGGACCGCAACCGTTGATCGGGCATGCTGGGACCATGCGCGCGGTGACGGTGCCCCGGCGGGCCGGGTGAGGGTGCTCGTGGCCGAGGACCACCCCCGGCTGGCCACCACGATCGCCACCGTGCTGCGGCGCGAGGGGATGGCGGCCGATCTGGCGTTCGACGGCCAGGACGCCCTCGACCACGCGATCGGCGCCAGCTACGACGTGATCGTGCTGGACCGCAACCTGCCCCGGCTGCACGGCGATGAGGTGTGCCGCGAGCTGCTGGCCGGCGGCTGCGAGAGCCGGGTCTTGATGCTGACCGCGTCCGGCGCGGTCCAGGACAAGGTCGCGGGCCTGGACCTCGGCGCGGACGACTACCTGGCCAAGCCGTTCGACTTCACCGAGCTGGTCGCCAGGATCCGGGCGCTGGCCCGCCGCTCGCGCCCGGCGCTGCCGCCCGTGCTGGCCCACGGGGACCTGCGGGTCGACCCGGCCCGCCGGCTGGCCAGCCGGGCGGGGCGCCCGCTGGCCCTGAGCCCGAAGGAACTGGCCGTCCTCGAACTTCTGCTCAGCGCGCAGGGCGCGGTGGTCTCGCCAGAAGAGATCCTCGACCGGGTCTGGGACGAGTTCGCCGACCCGGCCAGCACCACGGTCAAGACCACGCTCAGCAGGCTGCGGACCAAACTCGGCGATCCGCCGGTCATCCAGACCGTGGCCCGTTCCGGGTACCGGGTATGAGCCTGCCGAGGCGGACCATCCGGCTGCGCCTGACCGCGATCTACGGCAGCCTGTTCGTGCTCTGCGGGGGGTTGCTGGTCGCCACCACCTACGTGCTGGTCTCCCACTCCCCCGAAGCCGACTGCTACCACCAGCTGATGCACCCCGCCGGGCACCCGGCCCGGATGGCGACAGTCTGCGGCGGATCGGAGGGCCGGTACGGAGCGGCGGGCCTGGCTACCCGGCAGCACGCCGCCGAGATGCACGCGCTGCTGTTCTACTCCGGGATCGCGCTCGCGATCGCGGCGATCGCCGCCGCCGGGCTCGGCTGGCTGGTCGCCGGGCGGGTGCTCCGGCCACTGCGGACGATCACCGAGACCGCGCGGGACATCTCCGCCACCAGCCTGCACCGGCGCCTGGCCCTGGACGGCCCCGCTGACGAGCTCAAGCGGCTCGGCGACACCTTCGACGCGCTGCTGGCCCGGCTCGACGGCGCGTTCGACGCCCAGCGGCGGTTCGTCGCCAACGCCTCGCACGAACTGCGCACCCCGCTCACCGTCAGCCGGGCGATCCTGCAGGCCGCGGCCACCGACCCGCACGCCACCGCCGAGGAACTCCGGGCAACCTGCCGCGAGGCCATCGAGGTAGCCGACGAGCAGGAACGGCTGATCGAAGCGCTGCTGGCCCTGGCCCGCAGCGAGCGGGGCCTCGACCACCACGAGCCGGCCGACCTGGCCGAGATCGCCACCGGCATCCTCACCACCCGGGAGCACGACGCCGGCCGCCTCGGGGTACGCGTCCACGCGGTCACCGGCCCCGCCGAAATCTGCGGCGACGCCCGGCTCGCCGGACGCCTGGCCGGCAACCTGATCGACAACGCCCTGCAGCACAACGTTCCGGGCGGCACGGTCGAGGTCAGCACCGGAACCCGGGCGGGCCGCGCGTTCCTGAGCGTCAGCAATACCGGTCCGGTCATCGACCCCGGCTCGCTGCGCCGGCTGATGGAGCCCTTCCAGCGCGGCGATTCCGGTCAGCCCCACGGCGACGCAGGCCTGGGCCTGGGCCTGTCGATCGTCCAGGCCATCGCCGCCGCGCACGACGCCGCGCTGACGACCTCGCCGCGGCCCGGCGGCGGCCTCGACGTCACGGTGAGCTTCCCGCCGCCGAATAACCGCGCAGCGCGTGCGGCGGCGCCCAGCCGGCGACTGCCCGTCGGCTG